>JAITIQ010000027.1 GCA_031279425.1 Accumulibacter sp. | reverse complement strand
GGGACGGGAAGCCGAGGGAAGCCGGCAAAGCCAGCGGGAAGGGGTTGTGGATTAGACACCCCTATTCGTCGCGGGCGCGGCTGGGCACGGCGGGATCGGGCTGGGCGGGAGGAGCGAGGTTGTCGAGATGGCTTGCCGGATCGGCGCTCCGTCCGCGGCGGTACAGATGGAATTTTTCGCCGGCCCGGCGATCGGTCGGACGATTCCCCGTCCATACTTCGCGCCAGCCGGCCCTGGCCAGATCGGCCCGCGGCGCACCCTGCACCAGCAGCCAGGAACAGGCCGCCGCCCGTTCGCTTTTCTGCGAGACGGTGCGAATGCCCGCGAAATAATCCAGCGTGGCGAGGAACGACAGCGGCAGGCCGGCGCCCGCGATGCAGTTCGTCTTTGCGGGCAGCGCCTTTTGCAGCGACGCGGAGACGCCGCGGAAGGTCTTGCCGTAGTCGATCCAGGGCATCCAGAAACTGACGATGAGCAGCCAGAACAGCGTCAATCCGGCCATCCAGTGCGTGACGCCGCGCATCGGGGAACGAGGGCTGGTGACGATCATCCAGAACCAGACGCCGGTGCAGGCCAGCGCGAACAGAAAGGCCGGCGCGCTGAAAACGCCGACGAAACCGGGCTCCAGGCGCACCGCCTGGCGCGCCAACCGTTCCGGCCAGCCGAAGACCAGCGCGCTCCAGCCGATCCAGGCCAAGGCGGCGAAGAAGGTGAAGGTCACCATGCCGAACCAGTCGAAAGCGTTCGCCGCGCCGCGCCGCAGATTGCCAATGCCGGCGGCGGCGAGCAGCACCAGCGGCGGCAGCAGCAGCAGCGCCGTGGCGCTGCGCAGGGAGGCCAGCAGCGCCAGCAGGACGAGAACGGCGAAAAAGGAAAAAGCCGGAATCGCGATCGCCCGCATCTTCAATCCGCGGCGCTTCGACCACAGCGTCCAGCCGGCCAACGGCAGCGCCGGCCACGCGTACCACAGCAACAGGCTGACGTAGCGCAGCAGGTTGGAGGCTGGATGGACGGGTCGGGTCAGGACCGACCATTCGGTACGGAAAAAACTCGCCAGATACTCCGGAGAAGCCGCGAAAACAGCCAGCAGCCAGGCGCCGCAGGGAACCGCGGCGGCGGCGATGCCGACGAAGAGCCGGCCCAGGCAGCGCGAACGGTTTTCGGTTTTCCAGACGGTGACCGCCATGGCGGGCAGGAGCGTAATCACCGGCAGCAGACCGCTGGACAGAAAGGCCGTGGCAAACGCCGCGGCGAAGACCGTGACGGCGCGCCCAGGCTGCCGCGGCAGCAGGGCAAGCGCCCAATACGCCGCGGCATGGGCGGTCAGCGCGACGAGCATCGGCTGCGCCTCATGGGCGTGAAAGAGGAAACCGATGCTGCCCGCGAGAATCAGCGGCGCGGCCGCCGCGTTTTCCCGTCCATGCAATTCGCGCGCGGCGAGGAGGGTGAATTCGAGCGACAGCAGGGTAAAGACGCCACTCACCATGCGCGCCGCGTCATGGAACGGCATCAGCCAGGAAAACAGCTTGCCGAAACCCGCGGCAAGCCAATGGTAGAGCGGCGCATCCGGGTAGTGTCGGCCGGCCGGTTGCAGAATCAGCCAGTTGCCGTTGGCGATGATGTCGTGCGCGATGCCGATGGAGATCGCATCGTCGTGCTTCCAGGGATCGTGCCCGATCAAGCCGACGAAAATGTATACCACCAGCAGCGCGGTCAGCACCCAGCCGTCGGGCGGCAGGGAGATTCCTCTGAAACGCGGCTTTTCTTCCAGAAAGGGCATTACGTCAGGGAATTACGCCAGGCAAACAGAAAGGCAGCCACCGGCAGCTGCCCCTTGCCGAGTCCTCGGAGCTTGCCGTCGAACACGAAGCTCAGGCGAGCCTGGCTTTCGCGCCGTATTTTCTGTTGAACTTCTCGACCCGGCCGGCGGTATCGATGATCTTCTGCTTGCCGGTGTAAAACGGGTGGCACTGGGAACACACTTCGATGTGCAGCGCCTTCTTCATCGTCGAACGCGTCCTGAACGTGTTGCCGCACGAGCAGGCGACGTCGATTTCGTTGTAATCGGGATGAATGTCGGATTTCATCTGGGAAATTCCTGGGAGTCCTGAAAGTTCGAATCGAGCCGGCTCGACATGAACGGCGCCGGGGAAACCAAGGATTATCCTTGTTTTTCCTGCGGAATGCAATTCAGGAACAGGAGAAGACAGGAGGGAAAGGAACTGGAATTACACCCTCCGCGCAGGCAGCCATCCGGCTCGTTCCTCGAATTTTCCCGCTCGCGCGGGTACGACGATGATCGTCCTCATTCAAATCTCTCCGGGAAAATCAACCGAAATACGCTGCCTGGACTTCGGCGTCCGCGCTCAGTTCCTCGGTCGTGCCACTCGCCGCCATGCGCCCCTGGGAAAGCACGTAGCCATGATGGGCGATGACCAGCGTCTGGCGCACGTTCTGTTCGACCAGCAGTACCGTGATGCCCATCCCGTTGATCTCGCGGATGATGCGGAAGTTCTCTTTCACGTACAGCGGTGACAGTCCCAGGGACGGTTCGTCGATGATGAGCATCTTCGGCTTGCCCATCAGGCCGCGTCCCATCGACACCATCGCCTGCTCGCCGCCGGACATGGTTCCGGCCAGCTGGGTACGGCGTTCCTTCAGGCGCGGGAACAGTTCGTACACCTGCATGGCGCGGCGGGTAATTTCAGCGGAGTCGGACAACCGGTAGGCGCCGGTCCTCAAATTCTCCTCGACGGTCATCTTGGGGAAGATCCGCCGCCCTTCGGGGATACAGGCGATACCGCGGGCGATGATCTCGTGCGTGGGCAGGCGGACGAGAGAAGCGCCTTCGAAGACGATGTCGCCCTGGTTGGGCGGGGTGAGGCCGAGAATGGAGCGGATCAGCGTCGTCTTGCCGGAACCGTTCGAGCCGAGGATGCAGGTGATCTTGCCCGGTTCCACGTCCAGCGAGACATCGTGCAACACGTTGACACGGTCGTAGGCGGTATGGATGCCCTGCACGGATAGTAACGCCATGGCCTTACTCCTGTCCCAGATAGGCCGCGCGCACGTCGGCATTCACGGTGATCTCGGCATAGCTGCCTTCGGCGATCTTCTTGCCGTAGTTCAGCACGACGCAACGCTCAGTGGTGCGTTGAATGACGTTCATCTCGTGTTCGATGATGACGACAGAGAACGGCGCGAGCTTTTCCCGCACATGCATGATGTCGTCCATCAGTTCGGCGGTCTCATCGTGCGTCATGCCGGCCGAAGGCTCGTCGAGCAGCAGCAGGCGCGGCTCGCTGATGAGCGCGCGACAGATTTCGACGCGGCGGCGGTCGATCATCGACAATCCGGCGGCGGAGTGGAAAAGCTTGCCGGCCAGCGCCGCGTTGAAGGTGGCGAGCAGCGTCCGCACCTGTTCGACGGTGCGCTCGTATTCGGCGAGGAGCGCCTTGCGGCAAAAAAGGTTGTGGATGATGCCATGATCAAGCATGCGGCTGTTGCCGACGGCAACGTTGTCGAACACGGAAAGGGACAGCGACAGGCGCGAGCGCTGGAAAGTGCGGGTGATGCCGGCTTGATAGACCGCCTGCGGCGAGAGGCCGCTGATGTTCCGGCCTTCGAAGGTGATTGTGCCGGAGCTGGCGGCGTACAAACCGGTAACGACGTTGAAGAAGGTCGTCTTGCCCGAACCATTGGGGCCGAGCAGTCCGAGGATTTCACGCGGACGCACTTCGATGTCCAACGCGTCGAGTGCCACCAGCCCACCGAAGCGCATCGTGAGTTTTTCGGCCCTGAGCAGCGGCTCGTCACTGACGGGGATCATTTTCGGCGCAGGGAAAAAAACGACGGATGCCGCGCGGCAGCAGACCCTGCGCGCGAAACAACAGGATGAAGATGATCACCGTTCCATAGAGCAGGAAGCGGTATTCCTGAATGAACTGCAATTTCTCCGGCAGGATCAGAATCAGCGCGGCAGCGGGAAATACGCCCAACGGGTTGCCGATGCCGCCGAGCAGGAGCATCGACACCAGAATCAAGGAATCAGCGAAAGTGAAATTGTTCGGCGCGATGTAGTTGGTCATCATGCCATAGGCCGCTCCAGCGATGCCGACCAGCAGGTTGCCGAGCACGAAGGCGATAATCTTCTGGCGCGCGATCGAAATACCGAAGACCGAGGCGGCGATTTCATCGGTGCGCACCATGTCCATCGCCACACCCAGCCACGAACGTTCCACGCGCCGCACACAGACGTAGGCGGCCATGCACAGCAACAACGCGAAAAACACATAGTTCGCATAGAACGAGAATTCAACGCCGCCGAAAATCAGCCCTTCGCCCAGATCCCAGCCAAAGAACTGGAGCGACGGAATTTTTAGCCCCTGCGGCCCACCCAGCGTGTCGTTGACTTCGAGGAAACTACGAAACAGGGTGGCAAAGGCAATGGTCACCAGCGCCCCGTAGTGTCCCCGTGTGCGCAGGACTGGCAAAAGCAATACACAGCCGACGAGCGCGGCCATCACGCCGCCCGCCGCCAGGATCAGCAGATGCGGCATGGCGGTGTGGCTGGCGAGCACGGCGGTGGTATAAGCGCCGATGCCAAAGAAGGACGCGCCCGCGAAGTTGACGATGCCGACATAGCCGAACTGGATGTTCAGCCCCAGGCAGGCCGTGGCGTACAACAACACCGAACCAAGCAGCAGCAACGGAAAATGATCTTCGTGGAAAAGCGCCATGAGGATGAGTATGCCGACGACGCAGGCGATGCTGACAGCGCGCTCATGCTCGACGGCGACCCGGCCCAGCGATTCGGTGAATTTCAACCGGGAAGCGATGACGGCGATCACGGCGGTGACGCCGAAGAGTCCAAAAACTTCAGTCTGCGTTTCAGCGCCGAGCAAGGCCCAGGACAATGCCAGCAGGACGAGCATCGCCACGCCAAGCGGCATGAGCGAACGAAAAGAAGCCGATTTCATCGGTTCAAACCCGCTCGCTGGTTTTTTCGGCGATCAGGCCGGTCGGCTTCCAGCCAATCAGGACGATGACCACGGTGAACGCGAAAACGTCCTTGTAGGCACTGGGAAAATCGGGCAGCAGCACGGGCAGCGCCACAGCGCCGATCGCTTGCAGCACCGCGAACAGGAAGCCGCCGAGGATGGCTCCGTACAGGTTGCCCAGGCCGCCGAGAATGGCGGCGGCGAAACCAATCACTCCGAGCAGCAGGCCGACGTCGAAAGTGATCTCGGTGTAATAGAGTCCGCGCATCACTCCGCCAAGCGCGCCCATCGCGGAACCCAGGCCGAAGGTCAGCAGCACGATCCGGTTGAAATTGATGCCCATCACCCGTGCCGTTTCGCCATCCTGCGCCACGGCGCGGATAGCCAGGCCCAGCTTGCTGCGCGTGATCAAAAGATGCAGGCCGGCGATCAGCAGCAGGCCGACCACCAGCAGGATGAGGCTGTCGACACGCAGATCAAGCCCTCCGACTCGCCACGCGTCGTGGGGCAGGAGGCTCGGAAAGGGCTGTGGATTCGATCCGTTCGGGTAGACCAGGCGTACCGCTTCGCGCAATACCATGCCCATCATCAGGGTAATCAGCAGGGTATTGAGCGGAGGCGCGTTTCTCAACGGCAAGACCAGGAAACGAGCGACCAGTGCTCCCAGCGCCGCGGTCATGACCGTCGTCGAGACAACCATCAGCAACAGTTGCACCCAGGAATTGGCGATGCCGACGGCCTGGGTCGCGGCATACGCCACCAGCGCGCCAAAACCGCCGGCCATCAGCACATCGCCATGGGCGAACTGGATGACGTCGAGCACGCCGAAAAACAGCGTGAAACCCACGGCGACCATGGCGTAGATCATGCCCAACATCAGGCAGTTGATCAAATACTGGCTGAAAATGTCCAGACTCATGGAATGTCACGAGAAGGAATTGTGGATGGTCCGTCGGCCTGTTTTTCTGGAATGCGGGATGAAAAAAATCGTCATTCTAGCGAAGTCCGGATCCAGAGAACCGATGAACCGGGCACGGGTATTTGCCGGCATGGCGAGTGTTTTTCTACAATCCCTTCAGTTTGCGCTTGCCCGTACCGTAATCGCTTTCCTCCCAGATCACCCATTTGCCGTCCTGCACCACGTATTTGGTGATCAATGGAATGATGTTTTGCCCATGGTCGTCGAAAGTCACCCTGCCTACGAGGGTATCGACGTCTCTGGTCCTGGCCAGCTCGTCGGTTACTTCCTTGCGGTTGGGACCGACCTTCTCGATGGCTTGGATGATCAGATCCGCCGCGGCAAAAGCGAACGGGCCATAAGCTTCATAGGGTTGGTCATAGCCATATCTGGCGTAAGCGGCCTTGAACTCCTCGCCTTTGGGCATTTTCTCCAACGGCGCGCCTTCGTTGAAGGTCAGCGTGCCTTCGGCCAGATCGTTACCCAGGCTTTCTATATACGAATCCGAACGGATGCCGGACGTGCCCTCGAACTGAGCCTTGAGGCCCAGCCTTTCCATCTGCGCGCGGATGCGCACGCCAATCGGGGTCAAGCCGCCAAAATAGACGACTTCGGGATTGAGTTCCTTGACTTTGGTAAGTTCGGCGGTGAAATCCTGCTGGTCGGCAGTGACGCCAAAAGTACCGAGAATCTTGCCGCCGTCCTTCGTCAGATATTCGCTGAAATACTTGTTGTGTCCCTTGCCGTAGTCGGTGGTGTCATGCAGGATCGCCCAGGTCTTGTAGCCCAGCTTGGTCATGAACTCGGCGGCAACCTCGTTCTGGTTGACCATCGTGCCGTTGACGCGGTGGATTTCGGCGATTTTCTGTCCGTAGGTGATGTCGGGCAGCACCGTACCCCAAGTAATCATCGGCAGGCCGAATTTCTTGTAGATATCGAGCGCGCTCATCGCCACAGCGGAACAATAATGCGATACCGAGCCGATGATGGATTTGTCCGAGGCGATCTTGGTGACGACCTGCACGCCGATGTTCGGCTTGCATTCGTCGTCAAGCACGACCAGTTCGTAATGGTACTTGTTCTTCGGATTCTCGTTGGCCAATTTGACCGCGAGATCGGTGGAGTTCCGCCCACCGATTCCGACGGCGGAATTACCCCCGGTCAGGGGGCCGACGAAAGCGATCTTCACCGTGTCCTTGGCTTGGGCGTTCAGCGCGCTGCAGGCGATGGCCAACGCCAACAATGATGACGAAAAAAGCTTTTTTGCGTGATGCTTCTTCATGGTTTCTCCTTCACGGAATGTGTTTGAACAGTGGCAAGGAAGCAACAAACGCGCCATCTTCCGGCGGCGGGAAATACCGCAAACCCGGTGCGAAACGCAGACGAATGCACGACTTTGGTGTGTTCCGTGTCGGATACGCACCAATACTGGGCATTTTTCGGAGCGGGCGCTAAGGTTCGAGCCAATCAACACTCTTTGCCCTCGATGCTCACCACGGCTCCTCCGCGCAGCCGACGCAGGCATTCGAGGCAATAGTGCGTGTAGGAGAGCGCGGCCAGCGACGGCGCGAACAGGCCGACGAAAGGCACGTGCGCCAGGACCGCCATGATGAGGCCCAGGATGAAAAGCGGCAGGGATTTTTCCTCACGCAACTCGCGCATCTCGCCGACGGTGGCATGCACCGACATGACGTCGTAGGCAAAGGTCCGCCGGTTGAGCCAGCCCATCCAGAACAGCGGCAGAACGAAGCCGAAGCCGGGAATCAACCACAGGGGCAATGTCACCAGCCAGCCGACAATGAAAAGCACGGCGGCCCAGACGCTGTTCCACGCCGCCGCCACGACGCTGTCCCTGCCCATCCTGGCGAGATCGGGGT
>JAITIQ010000013.1 GCA_031279425.1 Accumulibacter sp. | reverse complement strand
ATCACCGGATATTGGACCGTCCAATCCCATTGATCGTGGCAGGAGAGGCCCCGGAACAGCGGCTCCTTGCCCGCGAACAGTTCCGCCAGCGTGTCGAGGAACAGGCTCTTGCCGAAACGGCGCGGGCGGGAGAGGAAGTAGACCTTGCCTTCCCGGATCAGGGAGAGGGCGAAGGCGGTCTTGTCGACGTAGTAGCAGTCGTCTTCCCGGATTTCACGGAAGGTCTGGATGCCGATGGGGAGTTTCTTGCGGGTCATGGCAGGCCCAACGGACACGATGAAAATGCTGGAATTATACCGCGAGGGCTCGTCATGCCTGGTCGGACGCCTGCCGCATCGAGGCCGTCGCAGCGGCAAAATGGCGGCAAGTCGCATACCTGCGACCTGCGCGGCAAACGCTTCGCCATCGTCATGGCCGGCAATCCCTATACCGAATCCGGCGAAGTCTTCAAGACTCCCGACATGCTCGCCAACCGCGAGGCGCTGTTCGCGCCATTGACATCCGGCTACAGACAAGAAAAGGCCAGAAAGCTCGATATTACTGAGTTTTCCGGCCTATATCGGACTGTGTTGGACGAGAGAATCGTCCCCTCGACAGGAATCGAACCTGTATCGCACGCTTAGGAGGCGTGTGCACTATCCGTTATGCTACGAGGAGGTCGAGGGCGCATTCTAGCACCGCCGCTGTCGGCATTTCGGCTTATGATCCGCTGCCATGCCCCTTCTGACGCTCTCCGACGCTTCGCTTGCCTATGGCCGCGTGCCCTTGCTCGACCACGCCGATCTGCAGATCGATCCCGGCGAGCGAGTGGCCCTGATCGGACGCAACGGCGGCGGCAAGTCGTCGCTGCTGCGCGCGCTGGCCGGGCAGGGCGCGCTGGACGAGGGGTCGATCCGGCGCCAGCCGGGGATGCGTCTGGGCTACGTGGCGCAGGAGCCGGCCTTCGATCCCTCGTTTTCCGTTTTTCAGGCGGTGGTCGAAGGCATGGGCGAAGTCTCGGCGCTGCTCGCCCGCTATCATGCCGTGGCGCAGGCCATGGCCGGGGCCTCGGCCGACCAGGCGGCGCTTGCCGGGCGCCTGCATGAGCTGCAGGAAGAACTGGAGGCGCGCCGCGCCTGGTCGTTCGAAGCGCAGGCCGAGCGGGCGATCCAGCGTTTTTCGCTGGACCCGGACGATACGGTCGGCACGCTTTCAGGCGGGCAGAAGAAGCGCCTGGCGCTGGCGCGGGCATTGGCGGCTTCGCCCGATCTCTTGCTCCTCGACGAACCGACCAACCATCTCGACGTCGGGGCCATCGAATGGCTGGAAGAATTGCTGCGCTCGTCCGGCGTCTCGCTGCTCTTCGTCACCCACGACCGGCGTTTCCTCGACCGCGTGGCGACGCGCATCGTCGAGCTGGACCGTGGCCGCCTGCGCTCGTTCCCCGGCTGTTTCGCCGACTACCAGCAACGCAAGGAGCGGATGCTGCGCGACGAAGCGGTGCAGAACGCGAAATTCGACAAGCTCCTGGCGAGGGAGGAAGTCTGGATACGCAGGGGCATCGAGGCGCGGCGCACGCGCAACGAAGGCCGCGTGCTGCGCCTGGAGCGTCTACGCCGCGAGCGGGCGGCGCGGCGCGAGCGGCAGGGCAGGGTGGAATGGGCGATCGACGCCGGTGACCGCAGCGGCCGGCTGGTGGCCGAACTGGTCGGAGTGGGAAAAAGCTTCGGCGAAAAGCGCGTGGTGCGCGATTTCTCCTGCCGCGTGCTGCGCGGCGACCGGATCGGCGTGATTGGCCCGAACGGCGCCGGCAAGACGACACTGCTGCGCCTGATTCTCGGCGAAATCAGGCCGGATGCCGGCGTGGTACGCCTGGGAACGAAAATCCAGACCGCCTATTTCGACCAGTTCCGCAGCCAGCTGGACGAAGACGCCACGCTTGCCGAGCTCATCTCGCCGGGCTCGGATTTCGTCGAGATCGGCAAGGAACGCAGGCACGTCATCGGCTATCTTGGCGACTTCCTGTTCGCTCCGGAACGCGCGCGTTCGCCGGTCCACTCACTCTCCGGTGGCGAGCGCAACCGCCTGCTGCTGGCGCGCCTGTTCGCCCGTCCGGCCAACGTGTTGGTGTTGGACGAGCCGACCAATGACCTCGACATCGAGACGCTGGAACTGCTCGAACAATTGTTGCAGGACTATCCGGGCACGCTGTTCCTGGTCAGCCACGACCGGGCCTTCCTCGACAATGTGGTGACCCAGACCATCGCCGCGGAAGGGGATGGTATCTGGCGCGAATGCGCGGGCGGCTATCAGGACTGGGCCGACTGGCGGGCGCGGCGCCGGGCGGACGAACCCCCGCCGCTCCGGAGCGGGGAGCGCGAGGAGGGGGCGCCGGGCGGAAAGGCCCGCGAGAGCGCCGCCGAGGACCGGGCACGCAAATTGAGCTACAGGGAAACGCGCGAGTTGGCCGAACTGCCCGGCCGGATCGGCGCGCTCGAAGACGAGCAGAAGAAAATCGCCGCGCGCTTGGAAGATCCTGCCCTGTACCAGACGGACCCGCGGGCGGCGAATGATCTGGCGGCGCGTCTGGCGGAAATCGACGGCGAACTGACGGCGCTGCTTGAACGCTGGGAGGAACTCGACAGGCCATGAGGATGGGCGGCAAAATTCCTCGGTTGAAACCGTTTTCAACGCGGAGAGCGCCAAGATGACACAAGAACAGGCCGTGGACATGGGAGCTTGAGGGGGCCGGGTTGCCGGTGACCTTTTCAGTGAGACGCGGCGCCGGCCTTGAAAACAGTGAGATTTCCCCCATCTTTCCGCCATCCGGTTGATGGCAAGAGGAGTTCGACATGCGGCAAGACAAGCTGACCACCAAATTCCAGCAGGCGCTCTCGGACGCGCAGAGCCTGGCCGTTGGGCACGACAATCAGATGATCGCGCCGGCGCACCTGCTGCTCGCGCTCATGCAGCAGGAAGACGGCGCGACGTCCTCCTTGCTCTCGCAGGCCGGCGTCAATGTGCAGGCATTGAAGACGGCGCTCGACCAGGCCATCGACCGCCTGCCGAAAGTCGAGGGGCACGGCGGCGAGGTGCAGGTCGGCCGCGATCTTGCCAACCTGCTCAACCTGACCGACAGGGAAGCGCAGAAGCGTGGCGACCAGTTCATTGCCAGCGAAATGTTCCTGCTTGCCGTGTGCGAGGACAAGGGCGAGACGGGACGCCTGGCGAAACAGCACGGGCTTTCCCGTCCGGCGCTGGAGCAGGCCATCGCCGCCGTGCGCGGCGGGCAGGGCGTCGATTCGCAGGAAGCCGAGGGGCAGCGCGAAGCTCTGAAAAAGTA
>JAITIQ010000010.1 GCA_031279425.1 Accumulibacter sp. | reverse complement strand
GCCGCGTTGAGCAGCGCCTCGGCGTCAAACGGCACGGCGTCCTGCAAGTCCATCTTTTGCGTGTAGGCGTACTGCTTGAAGCTCGCGTCGAGCGGTACCCAACTGTCGCCTTCGCTGATGCCGCCCACGTGTTCCGTTCCTCGGTCGGGGTGGTATCGAATCCACGCTTCGACCCATACGTGTTCCATCCGGATCAGGACGATCAGCGCTTTGATCTCCGCACTCTGCGGGGCGTCCAGGGTGGCCGCGAGTTCTTTCAGGGCTTTCACCAGAATCAATGTCCGCAGCAGCCGGAAGCAAAACAGGCGCAGCTTCCTCTGCTCCGCATAGGGGGCAATACGCGAGCAGCGGGAAAGAGGGGAAAAACGCATCATGGCGATGATGATAGCAAAGAACCAGACCAGCAAAAATCCTTTCGCTCGGGCAAATCTACCGCCATTCCTTGCGGCACTTGTCCAGGCTGTTTCAGGGAGAATGGCCGCCGGTATCCGAGGCGTGTAATTGCAGCCAGGTCTGGACCAGCGATCGCTCATCCTTGTCCAGGCTGGTGGACTCCACCATCGACTTGAACTGGCCCAGCCACTGGTTGGCATCGTATTCGTTCACGTGCGGCGCGGCGTGGCAGATGGCGCAGCTGACCGAGTAGAGCGCCGAGGTGAAGCCCCACAGCGCGGTATCGTCGGCGGTCAGGTTCGCCGCCGGCAGCCAGCCTTCCAAGCTTCCCTCCGCCCAGGTCTGGCCCGTATCCGCGACGGTGACCCGGCGGCCCGTGGTGACCAGGGTCTCGCGCGCTTCCTCATTCAGCGAGCCGACCAGTATCCGTTTGCCGGCCTCGGCGTACAGCACGTTATCCACCCCTTCCTGGCGCCAGCCCTTGAGACGGACGTGCACAAGATCACCCTGGCGGCCCAGGTAATCGAGACCGATTCCCGCCATGACCCGCCCTCCCCTGGTTTCGCCGTCGGCGGACAGAAAATAGACATCGGTGGTCAAGGGGTGCACCGTAATGGCCTTTTCCGGAATGACGCCGATGCTCTTCGCCAACTCCGCCCGGGCAACGTCGGTGAGCGGTCCCATGTCGGGCATCGAGTGGACCAGGCCCTTGTGGCAGGAAATGCAGGTGTCGCCCTTGGCGATCGCCCTTGAATGCTGGAGCTTGGCGTCGGCGGCCTGCGCCGCGACGTTCATCGCGTCGAAGGCGTGACAGGCGCGGCATTCGCGGGAATCGACGGATTCCATCCGCGCCCATACCCGCTGCGCCAGTTCGAGCCGCCTGGCGTTGTATTTCTCCGGCGTGTCGATGATGCCGGTCAGCTCCCCCCAGAGATCCCGCGCTGCCACGACCTTGGCCCATACGTACGGGCCGAATTGCCGAGGCACGTGGCAATCCGGGCATTCCGTCCGCATCCCCGAGGGATTCTGGTAGTGGGTCGACCGTTGATATTCTCTTTCAGGCACGCTCATCGAATGGCAGGATACGCAAAAGGCGGAGGTGTCCATGGCGCCCGCGATCAGATGATACGCAACGACGCCCGTCAGCATCGCCACCCCTCCCGCTGAAATGGCCGTCCATACGCCCATCCTGCACCATTTGCGTCGTTCCACCATGCGCGGTCATCCTCCCTGACAAGATCGGCATTGGTCTGTTGCATTTGAAGTTTTGGAACACGAATGCGGCTTGGACGAGCGCAGCGCAGTATCGCCAATTTAAATTCGACAGTGCTTGAACCGGAAGGATACGACCGCGGGTCTCGTTCAATCCGCGAACCTCACAGGCCATTCTTCCTGTCTCCTCAAATGCGATAGTCCCGATTCCTTGGCAGCATCGTAGTCTTGGAATATTAGAGGCATTCCTGTTTTGACTCAAGAACGCGCAGGATGGAATCGGAAACGCCATAGCCGCGGCCATTCCTGCGGTTGGGAGCGCCGACATCCTGTCGACAAAAACGACATGCGATTCCTCCTCTGAGGGGAAGGCGCAGGCTCCGTACCTCTTCAGCCGCAACCGAAACCTCGAGGCGATCGCCCTGCCTGGTCGCCTCCCGGTCGATGTGGCTCATATCAATCCCCCGCTCCGCGCTTGCAGGTATACTTGTCCTCATTCACCGGACAACGTGAGGCGGGCATCTTGGGATTGACAGTACTCGGACTTTCCGGCGCGGTTGGCCACGATCCGTCGGCGGCGCTTTACGTCGACGGCAGGCTCGTCGCGGCCGCGGAAGAAGAGCGCTTCGTGCGCGACAAGCACGCCAGGAACCGCATGCCTTACGAAGCGGCGAAGTTCTGCCTCTCCCGCGCCGGGATCAAGCCGGGGGAAGTCGATGCCATTGCCATTCCCTACGCGCCGATCGGTCTCAACGAAGAGGCGCGCTGGCATTACGCGAAGCGCTACTGGTACGCTCCGGACCGCTCGCTCGATGCTCTCTTCAACGGCAACCGCCGCTTCCGGCGTTACAAAAAACGCATCGAATGGTGCCTGCTCCAGCTCGGCTTCGACCTCGAAAAGACCGCGATCGAGCCGGTCGAACACCATCTCGCGCACGCCGCCAGTTGCTATCTGTGCTCTGGGTTTACCGGCAAGACGGCGATCCTCGGCATCGACGGCAAGGGCGAATACGCCACCACCTTCTTCGGCTGGGGCGAGAACGGCCATATCTACAAAATCAAGGAATTCTACGATCCGGAATCCCTGGGCGGCCTGTACGGCGCGCTGACCGAGTACCTGGGCTTCGACATGCTCGACGGCGAATTCAAGGTCATGGGCATGGCCCCGTACGGCGACGCCACGCGCCACGATTTCTCGCGTCTGGCAAAATTCGAAAACGGAGAACTCGTCATCAACACCGATTACGTCAATGTGATCGGCCTCAAACGCTACAAGGAAAGAGGCAAGGGCTATTACTTCTCGCCCCGGCTCGTCGAATGGCTCGGTCCCAAACGCGAGGGAGACGTGGCCGACGAGCCCTATGTCCATTACGCCGCCAGCATTCAGGCGCTGTTCGAAAAACTGTCGCTGGAAATGATCGACTATTATCTCGGCAGCATCCTCCGCGAGACCGGCAGGATCGCTTTCGCCGGCGGCTGCGCCCTGAACGTCAAGCTCAACCAGAAGATCATCGCCCGCCCCGAAGTGAAGGAACTCTTCGTCCAGCCTGCCGCCTCGGACGCCGGCACGGCCGTGGGCGCCGCCGCCTACGTCTCGCAGTGGCGCGGCGTGCCGGTCGAAAAGATGGAGCACGTCTACCTCGGCCCCGATTATTCGAACGAGGAAGTGATCGCTGCCATCACCCGTCACGAAAAAACGCGCGGTCTCGGCATCGCCTGGGAAAAAATCGACGCCGTGCCCCGGACCGTCGCCCGGCTCCTCGCCGACGGCAACCCGGTGGCCTGGTTCCAGGGCCGCATGGAATTCGGCCCGCGCGCGCTCGGCAACCGTTCCATCCTCGGCTGCCCGAGTGTGCCGGGCGTGGCTGACCGCATCAACGCGCAGATCAAGTTCCGCGAACGCTGGCGGCCTTTCTGCCCGTCGATGCTCGATACCGTCGGCCCGCAGATGTTCGGCATCGACCATCCCGCGCCGTTCATGACCTTCACTTTCGACGTGAAGGACGAATGGAAAACCCGCGTGCCGGAAGTCGTGCACGAGGACGGCACTTCCCGCGCGCAGGTTCTCAGGCGCGAATTCAACCCGCGTTATTACGAGCTGATGGTCGAGCTCGAAAAACTCACCGGCAACGGCGTGGTGCTCAACACTTCCCTGAACCGCCGCGGCGAGCCGATGATCTGCTCGCCGGCGGATGCGCTGGAGATGTTCTTCGGCTGCGATCTCAAGTATCTGGTGATGCAGGATGTGTTGATAATGAAGGAGGCGTGAATGCCCATTCCGAAATTCACGCCGGGAAGCGCCGCCGGGAAGATTGCCAAAACATACTCCTTGTCCGCAGAGGAGCTCGCGGACAAAGTATGTTTCCATCTGAAAAGCCGAACGCATGGTCGTCGCCCGGCGCGGGCATGAACGATTCGAGCATCCCGGCGCGGATCCGCGCAAGCGTCGCCGGACGCACGCGGGGGAAAGAATCAATCCATGAACATTGCCGCGTCGTAGCCAGCGCGGATCGCATCCTTCACCATGCCCGGACGCACGCAGTTCCCGATGGGGAGGAATTGCGGCGCGCAGAAGCGCAGCCTTTCGGATTCGCCCTCGCGCGGACGCATGCCGACGGAGATGATGATCGTATCCGCGGGGATCAGCCTGTCGTTTCCGTCGGCGTCCGTGACCTCCACACCCGCCCCGGTGATGCCGCGGCATTTCGTGCCGGTATGAACTTCGACGCCTTTTTCCTCGATCTTCCAGAGATAGGTGCGCGCATAACGGAAATTCGCGTCCGAGGCGATCTTCGGCAGCATTTCCACGATGATCGCCTTTTTCCCCTGCCAAGCAAGATGCAGGGCCGTTTCCACACCGACCAGCCCGCCGCCGATGACCACCACCCGTTCGCCGACGGGCGCGCCCCGGTCGAGCTCATCCGCCATGAACACGTTCCCGCGCTCCATGCCAGGGAAGGACGGGCGGATTGCGTCGGCGCCAACGGCGGAAATGATCACGTCCGGTCTCCCGGTCGCCGCGATCTCCGGCGTGAGCGCCGTATTCATGCACACCTTTATCGGCAGGCGGCGCAGCTCGGCGGACATCGCGCCGACGAGCCGGTAGAGATCCTGCTTGAACGGCACGCGCTGCGCGAAGTTCAGCGCACCGCCCAGGATGCCGCTCTTTTCGAACAGCGTCACCTCGTGCCCGCGCCGCGCCGCGACGATGGCGGCTTCCATGCCGCCAGGGCCGCCGCCCGCGACGAATACCCTGCGCTTGGCCTCGGCAGGCGGGATGAACTGAATCTCGTATTCGCGCCCGATCTCGGGATTCACCGCGCAACGCGCCGCGCCGAGCGAAAAGCGTCCCGATTGGCAGGCCGCGCAGCGCTGGCAAGGCCGCACTTCGTCCGCGCGTCCCTGCCAGCCCTTTTTGGCGATGTCGGGATCGGCAAGGTACTGCCGTCCGAGCGCGATGATGTCCGCCTTGCCTTCCGCGACGGCATCTTCCATCATCCGCAGCTCGTTGAAGCCGCCGACGGTGGCGACCGGGACTTTCACGACGCGTTTTACCGCCGCCGCGAGGTGCAGAAGATGTCCGTGCGGGTCGAAGATGGTGGACTGCATGATGTCCTGATGCGAGGGAATCATGTGGAAGCAGGAGGACACGTGGAAACTGTCGACATACGGTTCGAGAATCCTGCAGATTTGTACGGACTCTTCGATCTCCAGCCCGCCGCCGTCCATGCCATCCCGCCCGTTGATGCGAAAGTCGATCGGGAAACGCGGCCCCACCGCCTGGCGGATTTTCTCGAGTACCATGATGGCGAAACGCGTGCGATTTTCGATGCTGCCGCCGTACTCGTCCGTCCGCCTGTTCGTCCAGGGCGAGAAAAACTGCCCGATGAGCCAGCCGTGAGCCGCGTGCACCATCGCCATGTCGAAGCCCGCTTTTTTGACGCGGGCGGCAGCTTCTGCATAGGCTTCCGCGATCTCCTCCATCTGTTTTTTCGTCATTTCCTCGGCCATGATCTCCACCGGATGGTTGGTCTGGAAACCGATGGTCACGGGGACGGGCGAAGGGCCGAGCGGCATGCGGCCGCCAGTGTAGGCCGGGTCGCAGACGATGCCGCCGTGCGAAAGCTGGTAGGAGGCGAGTGCCCCGTACTTGTGGATTTCCTCGGCGCAACGCAGCAGGCTGGGCAGCGCCGCATCGGTGTAGAGCAGCATTTGCTTGGGATGATTCCGGCCAGTGGGATGCACGATGCCGTCGCCGACCGTGACCAGCGCGGCGCCGCCTTTCGCCTTGCGACCGTAATAGGCAATGTTGTATTTGCCCAGCGTGCCGTCGTTCTCCACGTCGCCCTGCGACGAGGGCGACGCCACGATGCGGTTCTTCAGCGTCAGGGCACCGATCTTGATCGGCTCATAAAGGTGCGGAAATGGATTATGCACTGATGGCTCCTTTTCGATCGGTAACGAATCTCAGTGATTCTGGATGGGATGAAAACGTGATACTCGAAGAGTCTTTCTTTCGGCGCTGCGCGCCTCCCTCAAATGTCATTCATGCCGGGAAATCTGTTCACGATTTCCGGTAAGCCGCAATCCGGCCGCCTTCGTCATTGCGAGGCCGCTCCCGCAAGCAGGCGAGAGGAATCGCCGGAGGGAACGACGCCCTCTCCCGCCCCTGCCGGGGCACCCTTGCCGCCCAAGCGGGCGAGGGGAAAGCAAACGGCGGCGCGAAGGGAAACTTTGTCTCCCTGTTTTTGGGGAAGCGGGTGGCGCTTCGTCTGGAAGGAAAGCGCGTGCGACCGAGGCGCCGCTTGGATTGCCACGTCACTCTTGACGTGGGACGGAGCGAAGTTCGCGCCAGGAAACTATTTTCTTCCGGCATGATCCAGGATTCCAGCTTTATCGGCATTCAATGAACAGCAGGAAACTAAGACAGGTCCAGATTGGTCGTGCTCCAGCCGGCCTTTACATTCTCCGCAACCCGCTCGTCGAACATGGCGACCAGGCTTTTCACCGCGTCGTACAGCAGCGTGACGGCAAATACCAGCATGCAGAAGAACTCCAGCCAGTAGAACGGATAGAGCGGGATGC
>JAITIQ010000253.1 GCA_031279425.1 Accumulibacter sp. | reverse complement strand
TTTTCGCGGCAACCGCCGTGACCGCCGTGCTGGGCGGGCTGGTTTCCTCCATCCTCCTGGAACGGATGAGCCTGCGGGTCATGGCGGAACTGCGCCTCTATATCAGCGAGCGCATCCTGAAGGCCGATTTCCGCAAGCTGGAAAGCCTGGGGAGCGCGAGGGTGCAGGCGGCGCTCTCCGAACATTGCTCGGACGTGGCAGGGTTTTTCACGACCTTTCCCTCGGTACTGACCAATGTCGGCATCGTGGCGGCCTGCATGGTCTACATGTTCATGCTGTCGGGCCTGGTTTTCGTGGTCGCGCTGGCGGTTGTCGGGCTGGGCGCGGCGGGGTATCACTTCGCCCATGTGCGGGCGATCGCGCACATCCGCAAATCCTCCGAAGAACACGACGCCATGTTCTCCCATTTCCGCAGCCTGACCGACGGCGCGAAGGAGCTTCGGCTGCATGGCGGCAAGCGCGCGGTCTTCCTGAACGACGTGCTGGCGCGCTCGATTGAGGAAGTTCGCCGGACGCGGACAACGGGCATGTCGATTTTCCTGACCGCGGGTGCCTTGAACAGCCTCCTCATGTACGGGTTCTTCGGTCTCATCCTGTTCGCGCTCGTCGGCGACGTTCCCGACCGAAGCAAGGTGGTCACGGGCTATGCCCTGGTCGTCCTCTACATGGCTTCGCCCTTGCAGCAGCTTTTGTCCTTCCTGCCGCGCACGAACGTGAGCAAGGTGGCCGCGGATCGCATCAACGAGATCATCCACGACCTGCCCATCACCGACGCCGATGAAACGGGGATGCGCTCCCCGGTCTTCGAGTCGCTCCAGCTTTGCGGCGTCAGGCACCGTTATTACCACGAACAAAGCGACGGCTTCTTCGAGCTGGGGCCGATCGACCTCGAATTCCACCCTGGAACCATCACCTTTCTCGTGGGCGGAAACGGCAGCGGCAAGACCACGCTGGCGAAGCTGCTGGTGGGGCTGTATGCCCCGGAAGAGGGCGAAGTCTGGCTCAACGGGGAACACATCGACGAATCCAGCCGGGACAGGTATCGGCAGAACTTTTCGGCGGTCTTCTCCGATTATTACCTGTTCGAGCGTCTGCTCCAGATCGACCGGGCCGATCTCGATGTCGAGGGCAATCGTCTCCTGGCACGGCTGCATCTGCAACACAAGGTCGAGGTGCGCGACGGAGCCTTCACCACGCAAAGCCTCTCGCAAGGACAGCGCAAACGTCTCGCGCTCGTCGTGGCCTGCCTGGAAGAACGGCCTTTTCTTGTTTTTGACGAGTGGGCCGCCGACCAAGACCCAACCTTCAAAGACGTTTTTTATCACGAGATCCTTCAGGAACTGAAGGCGCAGGGCAAGACGATTCTGGTGATCTCGCACGACGACCGCTATTTCCATCTGGGCGATCACCTCCTGCGCCTGGAAAACGGCTGCTTGGCCACAGGCGATGAAATTTCGCGGCGCGTACCCGAAACGAGACTGGCACAACAAGGCCCGGCGATTCCGCCACAGGCAATGTATCAACCGCCGAACACCACACACTCTGACTGCAAACCATGAGAAACCAGCTTTGCTTTTCGCCAGATTTTACCAATCAGGAAACTCAGACCATGAAGATAAACTCCTTTTTACGCCTTTTCCCGATCATTGCGCTTTTTCTTGCCAGCACAGCCCACGCCGATTACCTGTGGATCGAGCGCGACGGCGCAGCGTTGAAAGTCCGCGCGGGCGAACTGGCCCAGCCGCTCGCCGCCTTGCCCGCGCTACGCGACGCCAAGGCCGTGCAGCCGGACGGCAAGAGCCTGTCCCACACCACGGCGAATGACCATTTTGCCTTTTCGCCCGCCGAGAATGCCGACGCCCGTTTTTCCGCCCTTCGCGCCGGAAGTGATGGCGTCCTCACCTATTTCGAGGCGCGTTTCGGACGCCGCGAGACCACGCCCGTAAACAGCCTGGAACTTGTACCCACCACGCCGGACGGCAATACCTTCCGTCTCTTCTTCAAGGGCCAGCCGGTGGCGGCAAGCCGGGTGAATGTGGAGACTTCTGAAGGCTGGCGGCGCGTGCTGACCGCCGCCCCGGACGGCACGGTGCGTTTCCACACATCCTTTCCCGGTATCTACGTGCTGGAAGTGAGCGCGCAGGTGAATAACGGCAACGTCACGCTGGAGGGCAAGACCTACAAGGACGTGCGCTACACGGCGACCTTGAGTTTTGAAGTGCCGGACGCAAACGCCAAAGGAGCCGTGGATGCTGCGCGATAAAGGGTTCAAGGCCATGCGCCGACAAACCGACATTTCTCCAGGGAACGCGCCATGAACGTTAACCTTTCGCGCTGGCGTTCCCGTCTGGTCGCCGTCCTTGTCCTCACGCTCCTCGCCTTCTTCCTCTGGTACGGCTTCTTCCACACGTCCGAGGTCATCGAGACGGAACCCGTGCACCGCGCAAGCATCGAGAACACGGTCAGCGCCCTGGGCGTGTTGCAACCGCATCGCTATGTCGATGTCGGTGCGCAGGTCTCCGGGCAGGTGAAGCACATCGCCGCGCAGGTGGGCGGGACGGTGAAGAAAGGCGAATTGTTGCTGGAAATCGACCCCGCCCTCCAGCAAGCCACAGTCTCCGCCAACCGCGCCACGCTATCCGGTCTGCGCGCGCAACTGACCGAACAGGAAGCGGAACACGATCACGCCCGACAACAAGCGGAACGGCAGCGCCGCATGGTCGCCGACGGCGCGACCCGGCAGGAGGAGGTGGATGCCGCCGAAGCCAATCTGCGCATCACCGCCGCCCGCGTCAATAACCTGAAGGCGCAGATCGAAGGCGCGCAGTCCGTCTTGGAGGGGAATGAGGCGCTTCTGGGTTATACGCGCATCTATGCGCCCATCGACGGTACGGTAGTCACATTGGACGCCCGCGAGGGGCAGACGTTGAATGCCACTTATCAGACGCCGAATCTGTTACGCATCGCCGATCTCTCGCGCATGACGGTGTGGACGGAGGTGTCGGAGGCCGATGTGGGGCGTATCCGGGTCGGGATGTCGGTCTATTTCACGACGCTGGGCTTGCAGGACGAGGCGGGACGCCCGCGCCGCTGGCAGGGGAAACTGGCCCAAGTGCTGCCCGCGCCGCCCACGGAGCCGAGCACGTCGTCCTCCACTTCTAGCGCCACGACGGGCAAGGTAGTGCTCTACACGGCGCTCTTCGATGTCGAGAATGCCGACGGCACATTGATGCCGCAGATGAGCGCGCAGGTGTTTTTTGTGATCGCTCATGCGGAAAACGTTGTCGTCGCGCCGTTTGCCGCGCTCACGCCTACGACGGAAGCCAACGTCTTCACCGCCCGCGTGCTCGTGGGCGGCAAGGTCGAAGCGCGCAACGTGAAAATCGGCACGCGCGATCGGTTGAACGGGGAAGTGCTGGCGGGGTTGAAAGAGGGCGAGGCGCTCGTGACCGGCGTGCGGCGGGAAACGACGGCGGGGAGGGTGCGGTGGTGAGCGAAATCCCGGAATCACTTCTTCCCATAGGCCGCGTCGTGATCGGGCGGGATCGACAAGAGGCGGAGGAAATCCCCCTCGCGGTACGCCACGGCGCGGTACGACCGGGTGATGCGCAGGCTGTAGAGCGCATCAATGCCGGAAGGCGGCTTGAGACTGGTGATTTTCTCCCAGCGCAACCCCTTGTCCCGGTAGACCTGATGCCACGTCAGGCAACGAAGCTTCGCCAAGGCATCCAGCGCCGCCAGACGTTCCGGCTTTTGCAATCCGAAAAGATCACGTTGGAACACGGGATTGTTCAAATCCAGCCGAACCGT
>JAITIQ010000169.1 GCA_031279425.1 Accumulibacter sp. | reverse complement strand
GCCGCCTGTTCTTCCGGGGTCACGCCGACCGGCAGCAAGCGCGCCTGCCGCAGTTTCAACGCGCAGGCGACGATTTCCAGCCCGTGATCGAGCAGACCGCCCGGATACGCATGGTGATGGTTCTCGGAAGCGGGAAAGCTCTGCGCCAGTTCCGCGTAGCGTTCCAGGGGGGACTGGTACAAGAGTGCGAATTGCGCGCGGGAGAGCGAAGTGTGCTGCCAGATCGCGTCCAGCAGCTTCTGGCGGCGGGGTGGGGCGAGGAGCGCTGTGGCAGGTTCTGGCCGTGTCAGCCCTTTGGCCGGTTCAGCCGCTTCAGGGACGGGAACTTTTGCTTGTCCGAAAGCGGCCGCGAGCGGCGCGGGAGGTTTGGGGCGGAATCGGAACAGCGAAAACATGATTCGTGCGAAAGCCTGGTATTCAGGAGGAAGGATAAAAAGCCGTTTGCGGCCTTTTGCGGGTAGGCCCCTTTCCCCTTGGATTCCTTTCCCTTCCTCCTTTCCTTCCTTTTTCCTTTTGCGTAAACCCTTTCCCCCTTTTGTATCGAGGAAAGGGGCCGGGCCGAGTCCCGCGGCGGAATCCTTCGGCGAAAGCCGTGGGACTCCGCGCGGGCTGGCGCAATGTCAATGGATTTGGAAGCCGCCGCAACTCCAGAGGAAGGTCACGAACTCGCGGACGTTCTCGGTGGAGAACAGGAAGTTCGTTTCAGAGTTTGCCACCAAGCCTGTCCCGCCGCAGACCTTGCACAGCAGTGCGCCGGGGTTGGCCCTGAACGCTTGGGCACGACGGCCCGTCCCGCCGCAGAGGATGCACGGCTCGGGAGGAAGCGCCGCGAGGCGCGCTTTGTGGCGTTCCTCGTGCTGCCGCACTTTCCCCGAGGCGAGCGCATCGTCCAGGCGTTCGGCCAGGAACAGCGCATCGCGTTCGTTCAACCCCCAGCCGTCGCTGGAATGGCCGAGATTATCGGCGGGGACGAGGTCGGGAGCGATTTCCTCGCAGTACCGCCACAGGGGTTCCCACATCCAGACATTGCTGCGAAACTGGTATCCCTGCTCGGAAACCGGGGTCTTGCCAAACACGTTTATGCTCATGTCGATACTCCTTCAGAGAAGAAGGAACATCCCTCCGACAAAATGGATGCTCCAGTGGAAAAAGGGGCATCCGGGCCGTGGGGCGAGGAGCGCCCCACGGGGAGAAGAAACGAATCCGGAACCACCGAGGGATCGGCGGGCTGCGACATGGATACCGGATGGCCGCATGGTGTCGCACGAGCGACCTGTCCGCAAAAAGCGAACCTCAAGCAGGGTAAATAGAACATAGCGGGAAGGACGGGGCAAGCAGGAATCCGCAATGAACCGCACCCGGATTCCAGGAAGACGAGCGCCGGACATTTGCAAAAAAAAGACGCCCCCGGCAAATCCGCGCGAGAAGGACTACCCCTTCTCCGCCATCCGGGTCTATGATGGAAGGGACACAACCTGACCGGCCAGAGAAACCGGCCATCAATTCCAAAAATCCGATGACTGCCATGAAACAACGCACTGCACCAGCATCTTTCGCGGAACGCGCGGGCCGGGCGCTGGGCCGGACGTGGCGGGGTTTCCTGCGTTTGGACGGGAAAGCACAAAACTGGCTCGTAGCGCAAGGCATGAATGCGACGCTTGCCCAAGGAATCCTGTGGGCGGTCAGACTCGTGCTGCTTGCCGTTCTGCTCTACGGCGCGTTCTGGGTGGCGCTGGTGCTGGGGTTTGCTTTTGTTGGGGCTTGGGCGGCTCGCTACGCGGATTTTGAACTGCCACAGCTAGAATGGCGGGATGGAATGCTTGGATTTGGCCTTTATCATCCAGACGGTTCCAGAATTGATCCACATGATCCGGACGAAGATCTGTAAAGAGAAGGTGCGGTCACTTCACGGCTTTCATCAGAGCATCACTACCTTTACTTCCGACAGTCTGAGCGTCCTTCGTTCCATTTACGAGGTTCTGCGCGACTCCACCGGCACGGATACCTGCCCAAGTCAACGCAGTAATCCAGAATGCCGGTAGTACCAGAAACATTGCCCCCATGACGAAGTTGAGCAGCATGTCCCCGAAGGTGTTGTTCAGACCGATCAGCGGACTGAAATTCGTGTGCGGCCGATCTGGATGGAGGCCCCAGCCACCCCAACCATAGAGCGCATCGAGAATCGTGCTGTCCAGCCAGCGCGCCAGTTGAAACCAGAAGTCCACGAAGAACAGCGCGAACTGCACCATGCTCACCGTCACCAGCGCCTTCAGCTCATAGGTACCGGCCACCAGCACCAGCGGAATGCAGATGACGAGCGCCATCTTGAGGAAAGAGAGCACCATCGGCAGCGCCTGCCGCAGCACGTCCATCGCCGGGAAAGCCCCCAGGCTGCCCAGGGCCAGTCCCAAGTCCCCCGTCATGCGCGCGACGACATTGGGAGCCGTCATTTCGATCTGCCCGCCGTAATCGGCATAGACCGCGCCCCGGTTCATCTTCTGCTGTCTTGGAGATACCACGGCACGAATCACCGAATCGTCGACCTCCACTTGCGAGAGGAAACTCGCCCACTGCCCGATGCGCGTGAGCAGGCTGGGATCGACCTCGCGTAAAAGACGGACGCGCAGCCCCGAGCCGCCGTCGCTCCACCACTGCCGACAGGTCGGATACCCGCCACCACTGTCCACCAGGGCCAGCCCCGCGTCACGTGTCTCGTCCCAGGGCCAGGCAATGCGCGGCGTGCGCGAATGATAGGTATCGTAGAAGCCCGGCGTATTCAGGAAGTAGCGCGAACCGATCCAGGTCACGTCGTTCTTCTCTTCTTCCGAGAGCGTGGGCCGGTTCATGAACAGTTTCGCCCGCGACGGCCCGTAGCAGTCATGCACGAAATCGGCCACCTCCTGGGCCAGTACCGGATCGTCGATGCGGGTGGCGTCCACTTCCATCCTGATCTGCCGAAAGTCCGTGCCGCAGGGAACCGCCGCCACCGCCGCGCCCGTGATGGCTTTCGAGGCCGCGTGCAGAAAGAACCACCAGATCGGCACCAGCGCGCTTTGCTCGTTGAGCGCGGTATAGACCGTGCCCCAGCCCGTGTCCGCCGGTTGCGGGACGTTCACCTGACACTGCGCGGAGCGGCTCGTATCAAACCGGATCGTGGCAAGATCCACCGGCAGAAAGGGAACCCCGGCGAAGAGGATGACCACGATCGCCACGAACACCCGGTTCTCGATCCGGAGTGACGAAAGCACCCCCTTGTTCCCTTCGTCCGCTCCTTCCGCCCGCGCGCGCAGCCATTCCTGCACGACGATGGCGACGAAGGGCAGGGCGAACACGCCGCTGGCGGTCAGGAGGTTCCAGACGCCGTTATTGACCAGCCAACCCACCAGCGTCAGGTAATACTCCAGATAATCCGTCGTGTAGAACGTCATGGGATTGCCTCAAGCCAATGAACGAATTGCCTCAAGCCCGCTGCATCAGTTGGCTCACTTCGAGCAGCACGAAGGTACTGACGACGGCGATCTCCGTGCGCCGCCAGCGCGTTCGCGCTTCCGGCGCGGGTTCGTACTGCCGCAGTCGGCGCACGCGCAGCCAGCCCCAGACGATCACGCCGTAGAGCAGCATCCGCCAGGCGAGGAACAGACCGGAATGTTCGGCCAGCACGCGCCGCCAGTCCTCGACGTTGCCGTGCAGCAGGCCGCCCAGCAGCATCGTCAGGGCCAATCCCACCAGAAAACCTTTGCCCAGGGCCAGGCGGCGGTGGAAGAAGCTCGATAAATGCCAGCGCCGATTCATGGGGTATTTCCTTTCTGAATGTCGTGCAGACGATCGCGTGTCGTGTCTCCCTCGAAGATGCCGCGCGAGGCGCCCGCGCGCGCGCCGTGCCGCTGGAGGATCATCAGCGCCGAGTTGTTGGCGAGGGTGTGCCGCAGTTCCAGTTCGGTTTTCAGGTTATCGATCTCCTGGGCCAATACGCCGTTCTCCTGATCGACCGCCTTGACCGCCAATTCATTGGCCGCGACGTTCGGCTCTTTCCTGCCGGTCAATAAAGTGCGCTGCAACAGCAAGGCTTTTTCCAGCGTACTGGCGAGCGCCACTTCGGAAGCGAGGCGTTTCCCGAGCACGTCCTGGTCGGGTTCGTCGCGCAAGGCTTCGATCACGCCGCGCGTGACCGGCAAGGAGACGCTGCCCGCCGCTTCCAGATTGGCGACGGTCGTCGGTTTTACGCCCGTCACCAGTTCCCGCAAGACTTGCAGCTTGGCTTCGTATTCTTCCTGAATCACCGGCGTGAGACCGACGCCGGGCGTGGTCTGGGTCTTGGTACAATTCTCGCAGGTGCGCTGCTCGGTCTCGCCCAGCACGCGCGTGGCGAAGTCCGCCGCCGCCTGGGGCGAGGGCCAGGTCTGGCAAGTGAGGCGATTGCCGCAGGCAGAGGAGGAAATCGACGACGATTCGGTGACGCCGCGTCCATTGAGCAGGTTGTAGCCCGCGCGGGTCACGTCGCCGACGACCTGGATCGCGCTTTGTCCCGAGCCGCCCGCGTTGCTTCCCCCGACCCAGGGCACGCCGTTGGCTCCCTTGTCGGCTTCCGCCGTCTGCACGGCGGAGACGGCATCGCTGTTGCCCGAGGAGACGGAATTCTTGAGGCTGAAACCTTCCGAGAGCTGATCCCAACCGGCTTCACCCCCGGCCATGTCCGCCAGCCGGTTGGCGATTGCCCGGCAGGTGAGTTTCGAGCGGTCGAAGTCCAGACGCGCTTGCAAAATGCCATTGGTCAAGAGGTTGTAGAGCGCGGGGTCGGCGCGCTGGATGATCAGCGCCGGGAGCGAGGCGACGGCGGAAGTCGCGTTCTGGATCACCTGGTTCATGATGTTCTGAAAGCCCTGGGTGATGCCGTTCAACTGGTTTTGCAGCGTCATTTCGAGACTCATGTTGCCGCAGATGAGATTCGAGTTCCAACCGATGCCGACGCCGAGGCTCTGCATGTTCCCGGCACCGCTCATGGACACCGCCCGCCCGCCGCCGATCGAGTAGAGCACGTCGTCGCCGATGACGCTGCCGCTGGCGCGGATGCCCTGCTCGTCGAGGGTCAGTTGCGCCCCGGCGCTGGCCGACAACAGACAACCCAGTAAAAGAGAAACGAAAGTCTTCATACCTGCCTCACTCGAAATCGGTGCTGCCGAGAAACACTTGTCCCTTACGCTCGCAGCAGGCGTAGGGACGCCACAGCGCCCAGGCGTAGTCGCCGCGCTGGGCCTGAACCTGGGTATCGCCGTGCGGGAAGACGGCGCAGGTACTGGAGAGTGTCGGGGTCAGTTCCTGCCACTTGCCGGTGGAAGCGTCGCCCTCCTTCAGTTCGCCCGC
>JAITIQ010000226.1 GCA_031279425.1 Accumulibacter sp. | reverse complement strand
GGAAACGGGAACGAGACGGCGAGGAGCGGCACGGCGCAAACGAGGACGAGACTTCGGGAAAGCATCGCGTTCTCCAGAGAACGGGAATGGGGAGACGCGATGCTGCAATGCTTGCCGCTTTAGCGCCACAAAAAAACCGGAATAGCTGTTGACCGTTTTTTGGGAGAATGGATGGACGGTCGGACGGAGTGAAATCAATCCCGCGGCAATCATTCGATCGACGGTAAAATCGGCCTTGCGCGATGAACCGGCGATCCTTCAATGACGGGCCGGATTCCGATTCGTGCGTTCGACGTGATCGAAAGGGGGATATGGGAAATGGAAATTGCCGTTCCTGTTGCCGAAAAGGCCGTGCCAAGACCGGGGAGCGCCGCATCCAGCGAAAGAGTGGGAGACGCGGTGGCCGACACCTATCGTCCGAGAACCGCGCTGGGCAAACGTTTATTGGCCTTGCGCCGCGCTTACGTCGGGAAAGGAGGGGCGCTTCTGGATGATGCCGCGCTGGAGGCGGAAATCAAACGGCGCCGGGGCCAGGGTGAAGCCTGAGCGCACGTATCTGGACAGTTGCCTGCTGATCGCTGCCTTCATGGGGAAAGGCTCGGCGGGGCGGCGGGCGATGGAAATCCTGGATGATCCGGAACGGCGGCTGGTGGTCAGTGAGGCGGTTCGCCTGGAAGTCATGCCCAAACCGCGACATGAAAAACGCGCGGAAGAACTGGCTTTTTACGAGGCGATCTTCCAGGAAGCCGAAAACGTGCCGTGGCATCTGCAAGCGCTCGCCAATGCCCAGACACTGGCGGAGCGGTATGGCCTATCCGCAATGGATGCGGTACATATCGCGCTGGCGCTGCACGCCGGGGTCGACGTATTAGCGACCAGGGAAAGTCCGACGAAACCCATGTTTCGCGTCAAGGAACTGCCATTGATGTCCGTCGGCGAAGCGCGTCCGTAATCCATCGTGGAACCCAGCCGGGCTGCCGAAGGTACGGATTCAGGTATTCGTCGAAAAAGGCCCGCTCGTCCTCGAAGCCCAGCGAAAATGTTCCTTCTGAATGAAGACGCTGGCATCGTCGTAGAGTTCGGCCAGGGTTTTGTTCCGCGATCCGGAGACAAACACGGTAAATGCTCGCATGATCCTTCCTCATGTCAAAAAACCAACCCAGGGGGGCGGGAGGAGAATGGATGCCGTGCCCTGTTTCAACTGCCCACCGGCTCGTCGAAGCGTCTGACCCATTTCTCCGCCTCTTCGCAGCCGATCATCGGCGCGAAAACATGGAACAATGATCCCCGGTATCCCGTGAATCGCACAGCTTGGGTGAAATGCGCCACCGCGCAATAGGCTTCGGGAAGCAGGCCCCGCGCCGTATCCCCCCACCGCGGCAGCGGCCCCGCCTGGATCAGCAATCCCCCCGGATACGGATAAAGCGTACATTCCGGCTCCAGCGCCTTTCGCGCCGCTTCCACTCCGCCCAATTCCGCAAGAATGGCATCGCCCAGAACAGTCAGCCAATTGACGCATTTGATGCGATTGAACTTCCCTTTTGTTTCATTGATGAACGAAACGGGCGTCTGTATATCCAGCCCCGGATAGCGTCGCAGCGTTGCATAGGTATAGGGTTCGGCGGACATTCCGGCGCCAATCTCCGTAATTACCGTCGCGCCGGCCAATCCGTGCGCCGGGCGCAGGATTTTTGCCCAGTTCAGAACGCATTTGCGCAGCAAATCGAAATGCAAGCGATTGTTTTTGCCGACCAGCGGCATATACGCCGAGTGATAGCTCAACTTGTCATCATGCTTCTCGGCGGCAACGAAAACGTTGCTTGCCCAGGGCGTCACCTTGTGGTGGCATTTCCCGGAATAATCCGGGTGACTGAATTGACTCAGCAGTAGATTGTAATACGATCTGTGCGCGGGCCAGCCGCCCATAGCCCCTCGTACCCAAGCGAAGGGATTTTCGCCATCTTTCAGATCGATGGCATGTCCATTGGGAATGATCTCCATTTCATAACGCATTTTATGGGGACGAAAGCGGAGACAGTAGTCTTCCTGCACCTTCAGCATGTTCAGGCGAAGCCGTCCCCGCTCGCGCGGCTCGACATACAATTCCGATCCCAGGCCCAGGATGGCCACAAGGCAACCATTCGGCGCATCGATTGCCACGCGATCCAGTTCCGCGTAAAGTTTCGCATCATCCGGCGCGATATTTTCCATTGTAGTCATCGCCCACTTCCCGTGTCGAGTTTGGTCCGCCGAAGCGCGCAGCCGCGTTTCAAATTCGGGGGAGAGACGGTTCCGGCAAAACAGGCGGGATGCCCGGCAAGCCGGGTCTGGAATCACTTCTTCCCATTTCGGTTTTTCCCGCGGATTCCAGGCACGCCAGCGCAACATCGTACAAAATGAAATTATCTCCGTTTCCAGTCAGTCGATCGGCGATGTCTCGGTAGGCATCGTGCTCCTTTACGCTGAGTTCGCTTCCCGGAAACCTGAGCCTGTATAGCTTCTTGAGGCCCCCATGGGCATCGAATTCCACGATGTCCGCCAGCAAGGTGTTGGCCGTTGGAAGCTCGGCAGCCTGGGTCTGGGCCTGCGGAACGGTCTGGGTCTGCGGAAGATCGGCCATCGGAGGCGCTTCCTGCTCAGTCCTCCGCCATCCATCGCCGTCTTCGTGAAAACTCACTTTGGTCTGTACTTTTTTGCCATCATATGTTTTGCTTATTTTTTCCAGGAGCAGGTCGAGCTGCACTTCCGGCGCCAGCACAAGAAGCGTCAGAGGAACGGACACGAGAAGGAGCGGAATCAAAACCACCAGGGAGACATGACACCCTCCCTCCTGGGGGTCATAGCACAGACACCCTTGCAGCTCCACGCCGATCGTATTGCCATGATTCATGAGCATTCTGTCGGCCAGGCGGCACGCCGGTCGGCCTTCGATGAAAACGTCATGGGAAAAGCTGATAAAGCTGGCTTCCGCCTTGGTCGTACAAGAGGCGACGCCGCCCATGCAACCCGGTTCGTCGAAACAAGACACCGCGAACATGCTTCCCAGGGTGGCAATCATCCAGCCGCCCGCCAGCACGCTCAGACTGCCATTGACCAGGTTGATCGAGTACGCCTGGTTGGCATAGGGAATGGGGATGCCGAGCGGGGGCGTCTTGCATACGTCGGGCGCGATGTTCTGCGCCACTCCGCCGCTGCCCATGTTGCACAGACTCAAGCCATCGACATTAACCGTAATGGTCATTTTCGTTCTTCCTGGTGGGTGGATTTAAGGACGAGCGCCGCGCGCTCGGCATCGTCACTGCTGCCAAGTACCATGGCGAATTCATCGGCTGCCGACGAGGCGGGCTGCCGCAGGCGCCATGCGGCGAGGGCGGTGTGCGCGGCAAAACCGGCACTGGAAAGATCGCCCGCGGCGAGCGCCGGGGTGCTGCGCCGCCAGTTGTCGGCCAAGTAATCGGTCAAGCGCAGGACAGCGATACCGAATTCATCGGCACGATCGGCGTCGCCATTTGCGTCGTCCATCAGTTGCGTAACGCTGCTCGCCGACACGCGCGCGAGTTCGAGCGCACGCCGCGCGGCAACGCTCAATCCCGTGCCCGTGGGACTTGCCGTGGGCGGCCGGGTTTTCGCCACGCCGATGAGGTGGCACCATGCCCCGGCCTGATCCATGGGGGCGAGCAGGATCGCGGCGGCGCCTTCACCGGGGACGCGCCCGTAAGGATTGGCACGCGCCTGCCCGCGGTAGGCGCGACGCGCGCCATGCAGCAGATTGTTGCATTCCAGCCAGCGCAGGGTGTCCCCGTCGTAGGGCGTATCGATGGCCAGGACGATGGCGGGGTGTCCGTTCCGGGCCACCCAGGACGATGCCTCCAGGATGGCGCCGGCCGCAACGGTATGCTGTCCCCGCGACAGCCGGAGTTGCGTCCAGCGTGGGGCGAGCGTGTCCATCATCTTCTCGGCCAGATCGATCGGCACGCCAGGCCGACCTTCTTCCGGCAGTGCCAGCCACAGAAGTACCTCGCTGTGTTGTAGATGCGGCTGTACGAGCGGGGGGAGGCGGCCCGCAAGATCGAACAAGGCCGCATGCGCCAGTTCCATCCAGCGCGAAACGGCCCGCAGGCTGGACGGAAAAATGGAGAGCCGCACCGGGAAACCGCATTGATCCACGTAGCTGGGATGCCAACGCAGCAGACGCAGGCGCGTGCGTTCGGCCACGTCGACCAGCGGCAGGCTGGGCCCGGAAGGGATGATGCAGCCGGCGGCCAGAATGGAGACTGGCGTGAAAGAGGATTCCATGCTCATCTCCGGGTCGCCGGCGGCTTGCTATCGATAGTGATGATCGTCCGGTCGAGCTGTTCGGCGTGGACGCAGGGCAGGCTCATCAGGTGCACCACAGTGATGCGCGGATGATCGGGTTCCAGGATGACCGTGTGGATCTGGCTGCGTCCGCATACCCAAGCACCGCTGTAGAACCATGTATCGAAGCGCAAGGAAAGCGCGGGCAGTACCAGTTTGAGTCGTCCGGGCCGCTGGCTGTGCCAGGGCTGTGTCAGATGAACGAGCGCGATCTCTTCGCCCCCCTGCAGAACCCCGGGGTATTGCTGTTCCGGTGGGGCGATCTGCCAATAGTCGGGATGGATGTCCAGCGGCAGCAGGGGACTGCGCGCGGCTCGCCAGGCGTCGTCGTAGGTGCCGGCATGCCTTGCCCGCCAGTGCCAATGACCGGGAACCGGCCCGAAACCCACCGCCTCGGGACGGTCTTGTGGCCTGCTGATCCGGTTTAGCGGATGTTCGATGTTGGGCAAGAGGGGGTCGGGCCCCGCATCCAGAAGGCCGCGCCCCACGGGGTTCGGCAGGGACTCGCCCGTTTGTGGCTCCACGCCGCCGAACGCCCGCCCCCAATGCAGGGGCATGCTCACAAATGGCTTGGGTTTGCCCGGACGAAGCCAGATGGCGCCACACTCCCAGCGTCGGTCGCCGAATACGATGGCCTCACGTTTCAATTTACCTACACAAAATCCGATGGGCAATTCACTCATCCGTTTGCCTAGCGGCGAGTGGGCATGACCCAGCAGAAGAATATCCGTGCGTCTTTTGAACGGATGCAAATCGGTTTCGCCAAGCGGCACGCCCGCCTCATCTTGCCGCGGGCCCCGCGAAACGGGTATTTGCACGCGCGAAACGACAGTGCACCCGTCGGGCGCAATATCGTAGGTCGCCTTGACGGCCACCGCCCATACCTTGCCGCCGCCGCAATCCCATATCCAGGCGGCATCCGCGGCGAACGGGGTTTTGTTATCCAGCTGCCACATGGATCTAATTTATGTCGACGCTTCCGCCGACGATATGATTCCGTGCTTCTGCTTCGGACAATATGTTTTCGCCGCGCAACAGCACGCGACCGTCGCTATGCAGCGTCAGGCTGGACGTGCCGCAGCGCAAGGTGAGACGGCGAAGCGCCACGATCTCGATTTCGTCCGGCGCCGGGCCCCTATCAGACAGCGGGGCGACCAGATCGATTTCCTTGATTCCGTTCATATCATTGACTCCAGATTGACGAGACGCCGCCTCTGCCGAAACGCGGGGGCTTCGGTATCCAATGCGCAGGCGGGATTCATGCGTTGCAGCATCCAGGCCGCGGATGGCCGCCATGCCAACACGGTTTCCTTGAGCAATTCCAAGATCGCGCGCGGTTCGCGTTTACATCCGAATAGATAGCGGACACCGCTATCGAAGCGATGGCGGTTTTCTTCCCACCAGGATACAAACCGCGCTTTGTCCGGCAAAGGCAAGCGCCCGGCCGAATTCTCCGGCGCAGTGACTTGCCAGCCATCCTCCTCCGGTATCGAGCCGGTGATCATGCTGATGGCCGTGCCGGCGATGCGCGCCTCGGCGGAATCCAGCGCATCGATGAGCGCCGGCATGTGCCGGCTTTGTCCCAGCCAGCCCAGCGTAACCAGGTAGCGCCGATCCGTTTTCCCGGTCAGTTCCAGCAAATTCCGCAGCAATGACTCGCCCAGCCCTTGCGGTTCGCTGGCGAGCAATGTCGTCCAGTATTCCATGCCTGCCGTCGCGCTGGCGATGCGTTCCCGGATGTATTGCAGCACCCGCTTCCTGCACCTAGAGTCAAACAGCAGGTAATGGGCGCAAAGCTGCTGCTGAAGGTCGTCATCAAGTGACCCTATCCTTTCGTCGAAAGTCTCCTGCACCCAATCCGGGCGGGTGCGCAGGCGGGCGGCGCGCAACAACAGGCGCAATTCGGCCTGCGTCTGGGGCGGGTCGATCGTCAAATTCAGCTCGTCGAAACGCGGGTCGGCCAAAAGACGCAACTGGGTCAGGCGGCGCAGCCTGGAATCGATGCGCCAATCCTTCATCACGTCATGCAAATGCACTGGCGATACCCAGTCCATCGCCGCCAAGAATGCGCCATGCAAGTGCGGCATGGCTTCCGCCAGGCCCGCGCAGGCCATGAATCCGTCTGCGTCGGAGGTCTCGCAGGCTCGTATCAGCAAAGAGAATATTTCGCGCGAAATGATTTCGTCATTACTCTCGCCGAATGCCCCCTGCCGATCAAATCCATTGACATGACGCAGGCCGGCGATATGCGCGACAATCCTGTCATCATGCTCCGCCAGGCGCGAAAAGCGCGCCTGGCGATTCGCCAGCAGCTTGTTGCGCTGTTTCCAGCCCAGTCCAATGCCCTCCAGGAAATGGCGGGCCAGCGCCGGCAAGGTGGTTTCGTGGAACTGCATAGCGACACCGATCTACCATGCGATCAATTTTGCTCGATGAGGTCGGCAGTCATCTTGATGACGCTCCCCTTGAGTGAAATCGTGCCGTCACCCGATAATGAGATCTCGCTATTCCCTGTTTTAAGTGTAATGCTGTCTTTCTCCATGGCGATCTGGGAATTGCCGCCCACGATGAGCGCGTACATCTTGCACACTGTAGTCGCCATCGCTCCCCCGACAGTGAGGATATAACCCGCGCCGACATTGGTATTGATGGCGGCCCCGACATTGGTATTGATGGCGGCCCCGACGTTGATATTGTAGGCGGCCCCGACGTTGAGGCTATACGCCATGCCCACGAACTCCAGTCTGGCCAGGCCGACCTTCTGGGCGTAAATCTTTCCTATCGTCTCGGTCTTGGACAGGGCCACCTTGATGGACCAGTTTCTGTAGATCCAATCGATCTCATTTCTGATGATGGTTTTTCGTCTGTTTCCACCCACAGAATGCGTCTCGTCGTTTTCGACCTCGATGTCCTGGTTGCGCTCGGCGTGCAGCCAGACTTGTTCTTTCCCCTTGGCGTCCTCGAAGCGCAAGGCGTTGGCGTTGGCGGGCGTGCCGCCCAGGCTGGAGCGGGTGAGGAATCCCGATTGCGTCTGGTTCGCGGGCAAGTCCCACGGCGGCATCTGCCCGGCGTTATAGACCCGGCCCGTGATGATCGGGCGATCCGGGTCGCCGTATTCGTAATCGACGATGACTTCCTGTCCGACGCGCGGGATGTGGATGCCGCCGAAGTTCGACCCCGCCCACGGGTAGGCCACGCGAATCCAGCACGAATCCTGCCCGTCCTTCTGGCCGTAGCGATCCCAGTGAAAATGCACTTTCACCCGACCATATTGGTCGGTGTGGATTTCGCTGCCCGCCGGGCCGACGACGACCGCCGTCTCGGGGCCCCGCGCCCGTGGTTTTTTCGGGGAAGGCTGTCCGGCGCGGTATTGCCGATTGGCGGGCAGGGCCTCGATCTCGACGTCGAAGCGCACGCCATCATCCGATCCGGTCGTGCCTTCGTAGTCGTTGTTGACGACATCGTAATGCGCGCGCGTGATGATGAGTTCGCGGTTCTGATCCGTGCGCGGATGATTGCGCAGCGTGAAGCGACGCCCGGGCATCGCGCCTCTGACGTTGCCCTTGAGTTCGATGATGTCCTGCTCGCGTTGCAGGGCTTCAAGGCGCGCGCCGGCGTAGGTGCGCCCATCGTCTTGTTCGATGTAGTCGCCAGGGTAAGCGTAGCGTTCGTAGTCATCGAACAGGTGCCCCCTCGGATCGGAATACTCGGTGGTGAGGTCTTGCCGGGGGCGCTTGAAATTGTGTCGTTGTGCATGAAACGGCCCGGTTCGGGTTCGCGCGCCGCGCGCCAGACGAAATAGTGATCTTCTTCGGCGCGGGCTTCGTCGGGCGGGTAGAAAGGGATGATCTCGTAGCCGCCAAAAGTTTCGTGCGTTGAGAAATGGTCGCCCAGAATCAGCGTTTCGCCGTCCTCGCCATGTTCGAACCAGTAGTAAATGCCTTCGTGCTCGAAAAGACGTGAAAGGAAATCGAGATCGGTTTCGCCGTATTGAACGAGATACTCCCACGTCTTGTAATTGTATTTTAGGCGCCAGTCGAAACGGATGTTATGCCTGGTCAGAATTTCATTGGCAATACTCTGCGCGGTGAGATTCTGCCAAATCTTGAAATCGGAACGCCGCGAGGCGTACCAGAGTTTCGGGGCGAGGATGACTTCGTAAGCCCAGTGCCTGCCCTCCTTTCCTCGCGCGGATACCCGGATGATCCGACCGGAAAAGTAGCGCATGATGTCATTTTGCGCCTCAATCTCGATGGACGCATTCTGACCGATAAGCGCTTGGCAGTCGATATCGGGATTGTCCGATCCGAAACCAATCCGGAATGCGTAGAAGGTACTGAACGATTCAGTTCCCGACAAATTGAACACCCACCATGCATCGCCCAGCGGGGTGTGCGCAGTAATGACACGGCCCATGATCAGCACCTCAAAAGATGAACAACAACCTCCATGCCGGTGTTCGCTTGTTCACATCCCGGCCTTCGTTTCAGGCGTCCTACCGACCCGCGAGAATATTCCCTTTCTGATGATTCTTTTCAAACGCGTGAAATCCGGTTTCCAGACGGAAGTCTTGTTTTGATGTATGACGGATGACGCAGAAAAACAGGCCGCGTATAACGTCGTATATTCTCGGTTCGCTTCATGCAGTGCCTGATACAGCGCCCTGACGAACCTCTGGACGGTCTGCGGACGCTCGTAGGGCCTGACTCTTAAGCCGAGATCAAAGATCCCCAGCACTTCGGCGGATAATTCGGTCGAGGCAAAATCCGTCAGCGGCTGCAACGAATCACGTTTGATCCGGCCTGGCGATATCACGGGGACACTGCCGGTCACCAGGTGATAGACCACCGCGGCCAGCGCGTAAATATCTGACCATGGCCCCACTTTCAAGCTGTCGTTATGACGGCAGTATTGTTCGACCGGCGCGAACCCCGGCTTGAGAACAATCGGATCATGGGCGCTGTCGAGTTGCACATGTCGCGCCGCGCCGAAGTCGAGCAACAGGGGAAACATCTCCTCCCGCATCAAGATATTATTGGAGGAAATATCGAGGTGATAACACCGCGCACGATGGAGCAGAGTCAAAGCGTGCAGTATCGGCAACGTGCAAAGCAATAGATCGTCGGTTGATTTCGCGCGATATCCGCTGGAAACCATCTCATGGAGCGTTTTACCGCGATAATAGGGCATGACGATGTAGGCTGTGTCGTTCGACCTGAAAAAACGCAATACCACGGGCAGCGACAAATGGAGGATACTCGCCAAAATAGCCGCTTCGTTGACAAAACGCCGCATTCCCTTGTCGAATCTGCGCTCGTTGGGGTGCACGCGCGATACCTTGCTCAGTCCATCCTCCCGGATCGCGCAGGCGGCGGGCAGATATTCCTTGATCGCAACCTCCCGATCAAGCGTTTCATCGTGCGCCAAATAAACGACGCCAAATCCCCCCCTGCCGATTACGCGCTGGATTACGAACTCCTGCAATTGAGTACCCGCAGTCAATACCGAAATAGGCAACATGGCATGCCGTCCAATTTCAATCGATAAATGGAATCCACTTTCCTGTACGCACACGACCTGCGAGAAAGGAGATAGAGAAAATGCTACGAATGCAAGGATGTGACGTCAACACGCAAACCCCAGGGAATGTGAATTAGTACCGATGCCGTCTACACCTTGTGATTTTCCGGATCGCTTGACTCCGGCCTTTCCCGGATTGCGAGTTGCATTTCCGAAACTTGTTTTTCGTATCCATCACGGAAGGCAGTGAGGATGGAATCCTCAAACAACTCGGTTTTTTCGCGCACTGATCTGAAATGTCGTCTATATACGTCCC
>JAITIQ010000209.1 GCA_031279425.1 Accumulibacter sp. | reverse complement strand
GGCCTCCGACCGGGCGGATCAACCCTGCGAGTAGCGAAAGCCCGCGCCTGGACAGGCCTGGTCGACAGACATCGTCTGTCGTCCGGAAGATGTGATGGCCGCGGCAACGGCGTCGGGCGCGCGGCCGGGCGCGCATGGTGCTATCATCGTCGCGTTCCCTGAACGGCGATCCCATCGCTTGCCGCCGTTCGAACCTGATACCCTGTCCCGGTGATCCTCCGCCACTCCTCATGATTCCACGCTACTGGCAGCGGGCATCGCGCGAACTGGCAAACCTCGACCCCGTGCTGAGCCGCCTGGCCGAGGCCCATGCCGGCGTCTCGATCGCCTCGCGCGGCGACCCATTCACCACGCTGTTCCGCTCGATCGTCGGTCAGCAGATTTCGGTCAAGGCTGCCGAAAGCGTCTGGGCGCGCGTAAGGGAGGCGCTGCCCGCGCCCACTCCGCGGGCCGTCCTGGAATGCCCGGCGGAGCGCTTGCGCGGCTGCGGCCTGTCGGCGCGCAAGGTCGAATACATCGTCGATCTGGCCGGCCATTTCGCCGGTGGCCGGATTCACGCGCGTCGCTGGCCTCGCATGAGCGATGCCGAGATCATCGCCGAACTCACCGCCGTGCGCGGCATCGGCGTGTGGACGGCGGAAATGTTTCTGATCTTCAATCTGCTGCGTCCCGATGTTTTCCCGGTCGATGACATCGGGTTGCAAAAGGCGGTGGCCAGGCACTATTTCGCGGGCAAGCGGCCTTCCCGGAGTGAACTGGCCCTCGTCGGGGAAGCCTGGCGTCCCTGGCGCACGGTCGCCACATGGTATCTGTGGCGCAGCCTCGATCCCGTGCCGGTGGAGTATTGAGCGGAACCTGATCGCCGACCCCGGCGCCCCCGTACACGGTGGAATCCAGTAATTCCAAATTGCCTCGGAAACGACCATTTTGCGGCTGCGCCGGAGGGAACGAACTGGATTGCCACGGCCATGGCCCGAGCAATGACGAGTTCTCCCGATGGGTCCCCCACCCCGCAGAGGGGAGAGGCATCCACCAGGGCCACGCCGGCGGCACGATCCTTCCCCTCGCCCCCCGCAGGGGGGAGAGGGCCAGGGAGAGGGGGTCGAGCATGCGCGGCGCGGCGACGCGGATTTTTCGGCGGGGAAGCGTGGATGAGCGTTCGTTCATTCCTCCCCTTTTTGATCAGCGGCGCTCTCGCGCCGGAGGGAAGGACGCCCTCTCCCGGCCCTGCGGGCCACCCTCCCCCGCCAAGCGGGGGAGGGGAATCCGGTGCGCGTCGCCGGGGTGATCGCCGATGTGGCCACCCTTCCTCGCCAAGTGAGGGATGGGAATCCGGTGCGCCGCTGTTTCGGAGTGTGTAGATACCTATACATGCGGGGGAGGGGAAGGCGAGCGGCAGTGAACGAAATTCACGCAGGAGCGATCCGGTTTTTTGCCATCTTTATCGTGAATCGGAATAATATGCCTCATCTCGCTTTTTCGTCTCCACGCTGTAGTGACGAATGAATAAATCACTCAAGATCGCCATTGCCCAGATGAACGCGGTGCTCGGCGACATCGCCGGCAACGCCGCGCGTATCGCCGATTTTGCGCGCCGCGCCAAGGAGCGCGGGGCGGATCTGATGCTCACCCCCGAACTGGCGCTGTGCGGCTACCCGCCCGAGGATCTGCTGCTGCGCCGGGATTTCTACGCGGCCAGCAGTGCCGGGCTTGCGGCCCTGGCCGGAGAGCTTCCGGACATCCCGGTGATCGTCGGGCACCCGCTGGAAGAAGACGGAAAACGCTTCAATGCCGCGACGCTGCTCGGCGGCGGTCGGACGCTGGCGACGTATCGCAAGCAGTGCCTGCCGAACGCCGAGGTCTTCGACGAAAAACGCTATTTCGAGCCTGGCGGGACGCCCTGCGTGGTGACGATCGGCGGCGCGCGCTGCGGCATCAACATCTGCGAGGACGTGTGGATGAGCGGCGCGGCCGACCAGGCCAGGAGCGCCGGCGCGGAAATCCTCTTCGTGCTCAACGCCTCGCCGTATCACATCGGCAAGCAGGCGCTGCGCGCCGGCATCCTGCGCGAACGCATCAAGACGACGGGCCTGCCGATCGTCTATGTCAATCTGGTCGGCGGGCAGGACGAGCTGGTCTTCGACGGCGGCTCCTTCGTGCTCGACGCGCGTGGCGAAATACGCTGCCAGCTGCCCACCTTCGAGGAAGCGCTGGAGATCGTCGAGATCATCGACGGCGCGCCAAGGACGGGCCTGCTGGTGCCGGAACGGACGACCGAGGCGGAAGTGTACCGGGCGCTCACGCTCGGCGTGCGCGACTATCTGGGCAAGAACGGTTTCCCCGGCGCGATCATCGGACTTTCCGGCGGCATCGATTCGGCCCTGACCCTGTGCATCGCGGTCGACGCGCTGGGCGCCGCAAGGGTGCGCGCGGTGATGATGCCCTCGCCCTACACGGCGGAAATGAGCCTCGCCGACTCGCGCGAGATGGTTCTCCGGCTGGGCGTGCGCTACGACGAGATCCCCATCGCGCCGGCGATGCAGACTTTCGCCGCGATGCTGGAAAAGGAATTCGCCGGACTTCCCGCCGACACGACGGAAGAAAACCTCCAGGCGCGCATCCGCGGCATGATCCTGATGGCCCTGTCGAACAAGACCGGGGATCTGGTGCTGACCACCGGCAACAAGTCGGAAATGGCGGTGGGCTATTGCACGCTGTACGGCGACATGGCCGGCGGCTTCGCCGTGATCAAGGACATCGCCAAGACCCTGGTCTATCGGCTGGCGCGCTGGCACAACACGATATGCGACGTCATTCCGGAGAACATCCTCACCCGGCCGCCGTCCGCCGAGCTGAAACCCGGCCAGACCGACCAGGACAGCCTGCCGCCCTACGAGGTGCTCGACGCCATCGTCGAAGCCTGCATGGAACAGGACCTGAGTCCGCGCGAGATCATCGCGCGCGGCCACGCCGAGGCGGACGTGCGCCGCGTCGTGCGCCTGCTCAGGATCAGCGAATACAAGCGTCGGCAGGCGCCGGTCGGCATCCGCGTGACGCCGCGCGGCTTCGGCAAGGACTGGCGCTATCCGATCACCAACCGCTACGAGGATCCTTATTGAGGGGACCGCGATGAAGAAAATTGAAGCAATCATCAAGCCATTCAAGCTCGACGAAGTACGCGAGGCGCTGTCGGATATCGGGGTCACCGGCCTCACGGTTTCCGAAGTCAAGGGGTTCGGCCGCCAGAAGGGCCATACCGAACTGTATCGCGGCGCGGAGTACGTGGTCGATTTCCTGCCCAAGGTGAAAATCGAGATCGTCCTCGGCGACGACCTGGTCGAAACGACGATCGACTCGATCATCAAGGCTTCGCGCACCGGCAAGATCGGCGACGGAAAGATTTTCGTCATGCCGGTCGAGCAGGTGGTGCGCATCCGCACCGGGGAGACTGGCGAAGCGGCGCTTTGATCCGCAGAACCCGCGTCCTGTTTCAAGGATCGAGCGACTGAAGCCATGATTCCCGCCGAAACGATCTCCGGCACCGCGCCGGAGATCGAGAACGTCAACGTCGCCGATTTCGGCGCCATGCCTTCCCCCGAGGAAATCCATGCGCGCGTGCCGCTCTCGGAACACGCGGCGCGGGTCGTGCTCGGCGGGCGGGCGGCCCTGCGTGACATCCTGGACCGCAAGGACCCGCGCCTGTTCGCCGTCGTCGGCCCCTGCTCGATCCACGATCCCGTCGCCGGGCGCGACTACGCGCGGCGCCTGAAAGCGCTCGGCGACGAAACCTCCGACGTTCTGCTGCTCGTCATGCGCATCTATTTCGAGAAGCCGCGCACCACCACCGGCTGGAAGGGCTTCATCAACGACCCCGACATGGACGACTCGTTCAAGATCGCCAAGGGGATGGAACTGGCGCGCGCCTTCCTGCGCGACGTGGCCGAGATGGGCCTGCCCGCCGGAACCGAGGCGCTCGATCCGATTTCTCCGCAGTATCTGGGCGACCTGGTCTCCTGGACCGCCATCGGCGCCCGCACCTCCGAATCGCAGACGCATCGCGAGCTGGCCTCCGGACTGTCGACGCCGGTCGGCTTCAAGAACGGCACCAACGGTGACGTCGGCGTCGCCGTCAACGCCATCCTTTCCGCCTCGGGGCCGCACAGCTTTCTTGGCATCAACGGCGAGGGCCGTTCCGCGATCGTGCGCACCCGCGGCAATCGCTATGGCCACATCGTGCTGCGCGGCGGCGACGGCCGGCCCAACTATGACACGGTCAGCATGCGCATCGCCGAGCGGGCGTTGAAGAAAGCCGGGCTGCCCGCCAACATCGTGGTCGACTGCTCGCACGCCAACAGCTACAAGAATCCCGAATTGCAGCCGCTGGTCCTGTCCGATGTCATGAACCAGATTCGCTACGGCAATACCTCGGTGGTCGGCCTCATGATCGAATCCAACCTCGTCGGCGGCAACCAGCCGATTCCCAGAAACCCCGCGCTGCTGCGCTACGGCTGTTCGGTGACCGACGCTTGCGTCGACTGGGAAACCACGGAGAAAATGCTGCGCGAGGCCGCTGAGGCGCTGCGGGAACACCGGCGCGTCGCCTGAGAATGCGGGAAACCTCTTTCAACACGGAGAGCGCGGAGGCACGGAGAATACGCGATGCTCGACCCGCTTCCACTCCCATTTCCATTCCCAAGGAGCCGCAATTGACCACCGTCCACCCGCTCATCCGTCCTTTCGCCGCGCTGCGTCCCCTGCCCGAACATGCCGCCGCCGTCGCCGCGCCGCCCTATGACGTGCTGTCTTCCGACGAGGCGCGCGCGCGCGCCGCCGGCCAGCCGTATTCCTTTCTGCACATCTCCAAGGCCGAAATCGACCTGCCGCCGGAGGTCGATCATTACTCGCCCGAGGTGTACGCCAAATCCGCCGAGAACCTGAAAAGACTCATCGACGGCAAAATCCTGATGCGCGAGAACAAATCCTGCTACTACGCCTATCGGCTCGTCATGGGAACGCACGCGCAGACCGGACTGATCGCCGTCGCGTCGGTCGCGGCCTATGATGATGAACGCATCCGCAGGCACGAATTCACCCGTCCGGACAAGGAAGACGACCGGGTGCGCCAGATCGAGGCGCTCAACGCGCAGACCGGCCCGGTGCTGCTCGCCCATCCGGACAGCGACGAAGCCGAGCGCCTGGTCGCCGCCGCCACCGCCGCGGCGCCGGTCGCCGATCTCGTTGCCGGCGACGGTATCCGGCACACCGTCTGGCGCATCGACGATGAAGCCGTGATCGGGCGCATCGGCGCCGTCGTCGAGGCCATGCCGGCGCTCTACATCGCCGACGGCCACCACCGTTCCGCCGCCGCCTCGCGCGTCGCCGCGGCAAGGCGCCAAGCCGGCGGGAACGCCACGGATTCCGCCGAATACTTCCTGGCCGTGATCTTCCCGGCCCGCCAGATGCGCATCCTCGACTACAACCGCGTGGTGCGCGACCTCCACGGCCTGTCGGCGGAGGCCTTCCTGGACGCCGTCGGCAAAGCCTGCGCCGTCGCGCCGTCCGCCGCCGCGGCCAGGCCCGAACGCCCGGGAACCTTCGGCCTGTACCTCGGCGGCCGCTGGTATCGCCTGAGCATCCGCCCCGAGCTCGTGCCCGCGCGGGATCCGGTGCGCCGCCTCGACGTCTCGGTGCTCACCGAGCAGATTCTCGGGCCGATCCTGGGCATCACCGACCTGCGGCGCGATACGCGCATCGACTTCGTCGGCGGCATCCGCGGCCTGTCCGAACTCGAACGGCGCGTCGACAGCGGTGAAATGGCGGCCGCTTTCGCCGTCCATCCGACGCAGCTCTCCGAA
>JAITIQ010000179.1 GCA_031279425.1 Accumulibacter sp. | reverse complement strand
CGCGCGAATCGACGCCGCCGAGTCCAAGCAGGGCCTGGAAGATCTCTACCTGCCGTACAAGCCGAAGCGTCGCACCAAGGCGCAGATTGCCCGCGAGGCCGGGCTTGCGCCACTTGCCTGCGCCTTGCTCGGCGACCCGATGCTCACTCCCGAAAGCGAGGCCGAAAAATACCTGAACGCCGACGCCGCCAAGGCAGGTTTCGCCGACGTCAAGGCCGTGCTCGACGGCGCCCGGCAGATTCTCATGGAGCGATTTTCCGAAGACGCCGAGCTGCTCGGACGCCTGCGCGAATACCTCGACGAGCACGGCGTGCTCAAGTCCAGCGTCATCGAAGGCAAGGAGGACGAAGGCGCCAAGTTCCGCGATTATTTCGCCTACACGGAACCGCTCGGCGCGATTCCCTCGCACCGCGCGCTGGCGCTGTTCCGCGGCCGCAACGAAGGCGTCCTGCAAGTCTCGCTGGCGCTCGATTCCGAACTCGACGAGTCCGGGAAACCCGCCGGCCCCCATCCCTGCGAAGCGCGCGTCGCCCGCCGTTTCGGCATCGCCGACCAGGGCCGCCCGGCTGACAAGTGGCTCTCCGACACCGCGCGCTGGACCTGGCGCGTCAAATTGTTTACGCGCCTCGAACTGGACTTGATGAACGCCCTGCGCGAACGCGCCGAGGAAGAGGCGATCCGCGTCTTCGGCAGCAACCTGCACGACCTCCTGCTCGCCGCGCCGGCCGGTCCGCGCGTGACGATGGGCATCGACCCCGGCATCCGCACCGGCTGCAAGGTCGCCGTCGTCGACGCCACCGGCAAGCTCCTGGACACGGCCACCATCTACCCGCACGAGCCGCGCCGCGATTGGGATGGCGCGCTGCATACGCTGGCCATGCTGGCGAGGAAGCATCAGGTCGATCTCATCAGCATCGGCAACGGCACCGCCTCGCGCGAAACCGACAGGCTGGCGGCCGATCTGATCCGCGCCGTGCCGGAACGCAAGCTCACCAAGCTGGTCGTGTCCGAGGCCGGCGCCTCGGTCTACTCGGCCTCGGAATACGCCGCGCGCGAATTCCCCGAGCTCGACGTCAGCCTGCGCGGCGCGGTGTCCATCGCCCGCCGCCTGCAGGACCCGCTCGCCGAACTGGTCAAGATCGAACCGAAGTCGATCGGCGTCGGCCAATACCAGCACGACGTCAGCCAGACGCGCCTGGCGCGCGCGCTCGACGCCGTCGTCGAAGACTGCGTCAATGCCGTCGGCGTCGACGTGAATACCGCCTCCGCGCCGCTGCTCACCCGTGTTTCCGGCTTGAACGTCACGCTCGCCGCGAACATCGTCAGCCACCGCGACGCGCACGGCGCTTTCCGCGACCGCAAGGCGCTGCTCGAAGTGCCGCGCCTGGGCGGGAAAACCTTCGAGCAGGCCGCCGGCTTCCTGCGCATCCATGACGGCGACAACCCGCTCGACGCCTCCGCCGTGCATCCGGAAGCCTATCCGCTGGTCGAAAAGATCCTCGCCGACATCAGGAAGGGAATCAAGGACGTGATCGGCGACGCGCGCCTCGTCGGCTCCCTGCAAGCAGCCCGATACACCGACGAGAAGTTCGGTCTGCCGACGGTGCGCGACATCCTGAAGGAGCTCGAAAAACCGGGCCGCGACCCGCGTCCCGAGTTCAGGACCGCCGCATTCAAGGAAGGCGTCGAGGAAATGAAGGACCTGCGGCCGGGAATGATCCTTGAGGGCGTGATCACCAACGTCGCCAACTTCGGCGCCTTCGTCGACATCGGCGTGCATCAGGACGGCCTCGTACACATCTCGGCGCTCTCCGAGAAGTTCGTCAAGGACCCGCGCGCGGTGGTCAAGGCCGGCGACGTGGTCAAGGTCAAGGTGCTCGACGTCGACCTGCCGAGGAGCCGCGTCGCGCTCTCCATGCGTCTTGCCGACGAGGCCGCGCCCGTCGCGCAGAGAGGCGGCGCGCCGCTCGGCAAGGCGAAACGACGCGAGGCGCGGCCACCCGAGCCGATAGGCGCGATGGCGGCGGCGTTCGCCAGACTCAAGCGAGATCAGAAGACAGAGGACTGAGGACAGAGGACAGTCGATTACCGGGCGCTTCGCGCCCGCGGGAATACTTCCTCCGTCCTCCAACCCCGCCGCGTCGCGCAGCCCGAGCCATGACGAGGAGGGCTCTCCCCTCCCCCGCTCGGCGGGGGAGGGTGCCCCGCAGGGGCGGGAGAGGGCGTCGTTCCCTCCGGCGCGAGAGCGCCGCTGACGCTGAACAAAGGAAGAAGGAACGGGACGCCCGTCCACTCTCCCCCGCGAAAGAAACCGCGGCGCTTCGCGCCGGAGGATTGGCTCCCCCCTCTCCCGGCCTTCGGCCACCCTCTCCCCCCTGCGGGGGGCGAGGGGAATGGGAAGTTTCGTCGTGGCGAGGGGAAGCGGAAGTTTCGTCATGGCGGGGGCGAGAGGCCCGCGGCAATCCAGAGGATAGAGGACAGAAGACAATCGATTACCGGGCGCTGCGCGCCCGCGGGAATTACTGTCCTCTGTCCTCTGTCTTCTGTCCTCTGACCGCCTTTCCCTTATCGGGATATTCGCAAAGATCGGCGATCGCGCAGCGCGGGCATTCCGGCTTGCGCGCCTTGCACACGTAGCGGCCGTGCAGGATCAGCCAGTGATGGGCGTTTTTTCGATAGGCCGGGGGAACGGCTTGCAGCAGGGCGAGTTCGACGGCGAGCGGCGTCTTCCCCGGCGCCAGGCCGGTGCGGTTGGCGAGGCGGAAGATGTGCGTGTCGACGGCGATGGTCGGCTCGCCGAAGGCCGTGTTGAGCACCACGTTGGCGGTCTTGCGCCCGACTCCGGGCAACGCTTCGAGCGCCTCGCGCTCGCGCGGCAGCTCGCCGCCGTGCCGTTCGAGCAGGAGCCGGCAGGTGCCGATGACGTTCTTCGATTTGGCGCGATACAAACCGATGTGCCGGATGTAGCCGGAGAGCTTCTCCTCGCCGAGATCGAGCATGGCCTGCGGCGTCGGTGCGTCGGCGAACAGCCGCCGCGTGGCGAGATTGACGCTCTTGTCGGTGGCCTGCGCCGAGAGGATGACGGCGATCAGCAACTGGAAGGGAGTGGCGTGGATCAACTCGGTCGTCGGCGCCGGATTGTCCGCCTTCAGGCGCTCGAACAGCGCGGCGCGCTGCGCGGGGTTCATGGCGAAGCGCGCCGCGCCTCGATCCAGTTCTTCCAGGCGATCAGGCAGCCGAGCACGATGAACGCGCCCGGCGGCAGCATGGCCAGCGGAAAACCGGGGTAGCCGGCGGGGAAGACCTGGATCGGCGCAAGCCCGGAAAAGAGCATGTCGATGCCCGAGAACAGCGTGCCCTGACCGATCAGTTCGCGCAGGCCGCCGAGCAGGGCCAGCGTCCACAACATGCCGACCCCCATGCATACGCCGTCGAGCGCCGATTGCAGCGGCGGATTCTTGCTGGCGTAGGCTTCCACGCGGGCCAGCACGATGCAGTTGGTGGTAATCAGCGGGATGAAGATGCCGAGCACGAGGTAGAGCTGATGCAGCCCGGCGTTGAACGAAAGATCGACCACCGTGACCAGCGTGGCGACGATCAGCGCGAATACCGGGATGCGGATTTCGTGCGGGATCAGTTTGCGCAGGCTGGAGACGACGGCGCCGGAGAGCGCCATGACCAGAATGGTGGCGAGCGAGAGCATGACGCCGTTGATCAGATTGGTGGTCACCGCCAGCAGCGGGCACAGGCCGAGAATCTGCACCAGGCTGGTGTTCTGCGTCCACACGCCGTGGGCGGCGATCTTGCGGAGTTCGGCGAGGGTCATCATGGGCTTCATTCTAGAGCACGCAAGGAAACGCTGTTCATGGCGCCAGAATCCGCTCGCGCCTGGCCGCGACGAACAGCGCGGCCTGCCTGATCGCCCGGATCACCGCGCGCGGGGTGACCGTGGCGCCGGCCAGCGCATCGAAGCGCCCGCCGTCCTTTTTCACCCGCCACTCGCGCGCGTCGATCGCCGCCGGGTTGAGGCCGTCGAACTGAGTGATCCAGGGACGCGCCTGGTCGCGGTCCTTGCGCGGGTCGATGTAGTCGCCGAGACCGGGCGTTTCCCTGTGCGCGACGGCGCGCGCGCCGATGACGCGCCCGTCGGGCTCGAAAGCGATCAGCAGGCGGATGGGACCGGCATATCCGTCGGGCGCCACGGCTTCGACGACGAGCGCCACGATCCGGCCGTCCCTTCTGGCGCGCAGGATGCGCGCCGGCTCATCGAAACCGAGTTCCGGCGCGGCTTCGAGCGTCACCGCGTCGTCGAGCGGCTCGTTGTCGTAGCGCTCGCGCGGCAGCACCTCGTCGATCCGCTTCATTTTTTCCCGGGCCGCGGCGGCTTCGACGGCGGGCAGCGTCCACTGGTGCGCGCCGGACAGGATGGCGACGAAGACGACGGTGAACAGGAACAGGGTACATGCCGCGCGCGCGGCCACGCCGACGGCGGTTACGGGCGGGTCGGCGGGGGTCATTTCTTCATGCCGAAGATCGGCGGCCGGGTGTGGGAATCGATGAGCGGAGCGCAGACGTTCAGCATGAGCGTGGCGAAGGCCACGCCGTCCGGATAGCCGCCGAAGACGCGGATGAGGTAGGCCAGCGCGCCGGCGGAGAAGCCGAAAATCAGCTTCCCCCGTGGCGTCGCGCAGCTCGTCACCGGGTCGGTGACGATGAAGAAGGCGCCGAGCATCGAGCCGCCGGAAAAGAGATGGAACAGGGGATCGGCGAAGCTTTCCGGCCGCCACAGCCACAGGGCGCCGGAAATCACCGCCAGGCCGGCGAGGAAGGCCGCCGGCGTCCGCCAGCCGATGATTCCGCGCCACAGGAGCCACAGGCCGCCGACCAGATGAGCCAGGGAGACCCATTCCCAGCCGCGCCCGGCGAGATGGCCGAAGACCGCGCTCCCGGCGGTGATCGCGGCCACGCCGGCCGGCTCGTCGCCCAGCCTCAACGCCGTTTTCAGCGCGTCGAGCGGGGTGGCGCCGCTCATCGCGTCGAGGCGCGGCGCCTGGCCGAGGATCAGCGCCAGGTGTTCGCCGAAGCCCGCGCCGGAATCGAGCGCCGGCCACTGCGACATCAGCGCCGGGAAGGAGACGATGCACGCGGCGAAGGCGGTCATCGCCGGATTGAAGGGATTCTGCCCGAGCCCGCCGTACAGCTGTTTGGCGACGACGATGGCGAACACCGCGCCGACGGCGGTGAGCCACCACGGCGCGAGCGGCGGGAAGGCCAGCGCGATCAGCCAGGCGGTGACCACCGCGCTGCCGTCCGACAGGAAAAGCCCGAGCGGCTTGCCGCGCGCAAGAAGCATCAGCGCCTCGGCGGCCAGCGCCGAGGCGGTGGCGATGCCGATCTGCGCCAGAATGACCGGGCCGAGCAGCCACAGGCAGGCCATCACGCCCGGCAGCAGCGCGGCCAGCACGCTCAGCATGACGCGGCGGACGCTGAGGTCCTGGGTCAGATAGGGCGGGGTGATGAAGTCCATTGCAAGGGACGGGATTGTATCCGGCAATGACGGTCTTTTCGAGTCGCCGGACCACAAAGTGTCACGACGCCCGTGGTTTTCCGAACTTGCCAGAGTCCGGGGGAAGGTATAGAGTATCGTCTGCTCTGGGTGCCTGGTTCCGCAGCCGCGGAACCAGGTGAAACGGGAAGCCGGTGACTCTGTCCATCGCCATGCGCAGATATTCCGGCACAGCCCCCCGCTGCTGTAGGCCCGACGATTTCGGCGTACGCCACTGCGTGAAGTTCGCGCGGGAAGGCGCCGGAGGAGGAGGACGGCAAGTCAGAAGACCGGCCCGGAGCGCAGGTTTGGTGTCCTCGGGGAGGAGGAAGACCGAACGCCGGTGATGTGTTCCGTCGTTTGCTTCTGTCGATTTCCGGTCGGTTTCGTCGGTTTTCTGTCGGTTTCCTGTTTGACCTTCCCTGGTCGCCATGTGTTTCTGGCGCGGTATAGATCTGTTCGGGAAGAGAAATGGGGTTCGGAGAACAGAAGACAGAGGACAG
>JAITIQ010000178.1 GCA_031279425.1 Accumulibacter sp. | reverse complement strand
ACGCCAAAAGCTGTCTTTCGGGCTTGGGATACCCACAGAAGAGGCAGGCTGTGCCGGGCTTTCCGATACAACCCCCAAACACCAATGTCTGGGGAAATCACAATATATAAGAAGACAGAGGACAGAAAAGTCAGCGGCGCTTCGCGTCGTTTATCAGGATTGGATTGCCGCGGGCCTCTCGCTCTTGTCATGACGAAACTTCCGGTTCCCTTCGCCTCCCGCAGGGGGGAGAGGGTAGCAAGCCTCCGGCGCGAAACGCCGCGGTTTTCTCCGCGGGGGAGAGTGGACGGGCGTCCCGTTCCTTCGTCCCCTTTTTGGGTCGGCGGCGCCGCGCGCCGGAGGGAACGAAGCCCTCTCCCGCCCTTGCGGGGCACCCTCCCCCGCCCAGCGGGGGAGGGGAATCCATCGGAAGAATCCGGCGCAGCCGCAAACCGACTGTCTTCCGTCCTCTGTCCTCCGGATTGCCACGGGCCTTCGGCCCTCGCAATGACGGTGCAAATATATGACCAACATTAAATTAATCCGCTCTAATCGTGCGGCATGGAATGCGGGAAACCGGACAAAGCTCGAATCTACTATATATAGTTGCATAATGCAAGAAAATCGCTATATATAGTTATTTCCGCTTCGGCTCATCCAAAAGACCAAGGCCGTTCGTCCATTATTCGCAAGCGCCGGAGAACATGAAGCGGCCGGGGCCGTTCGGTCGCTGCGATCATCCCTTGCGATACGCGCCGGGACGATGCGTTCCCGGTCTTCTTTGCGCTGATCACACCATCCCTGACGCTTTCGTCGGCCAGCGCGGGCTTCGATCCGCTCCAGGTTCCGGGGGCGCCGCTTATGGGTTGGCCGGGCCTCAGCGCCGCCAGGGGATGATCAGCAGCACCTTCAGGTCGCGCTCGTCCTGGAATGCGTTCTTGAATCCGACCCAGCTCGGCAGACGGGTTTGGTTGTCATAGCGCGTGTAATGGATGCCAAGGCTTGCGTCCTTCAGGGCTCCGGACTGCACGCGGTAGCCCAGGTCGATCGACCAGGCGCGTTCGTTCAGGGTCTCGGAGACGCCGAAAACCCGTCCGCCCCAGCCGCGCGCGAGGGAGGCGCCGACGCTGACGCCCGGCAGCCCCCAATCGCCCAGCGCGCGGGAAAGGCCGAGGAAGGCCGCGCTCTCGCGGTTGTGGTTCCAGTCCGAACGGTGGTCCCACCACGGCTCGTAGGCGCCTTTCGCGCCGCCGTACCAGCCGGTCAGCCGGTAGGCGAAATAGCCCAGATGTCTGTCGGAAGACGTCGGCGCACGCGTGTGCGTGAATTCCGCCTTGAATTTCCAGGGCGAAAAATCCTGCGAGAAAGCGAGATAGTGCTGCCACGCCCTGCCGCCCGCATAGAGGTCGTTCGGGCCGCTGCCGGCGCGATCGCCCATGAGGTACAGTTGGTAGCTGGCGTGGCGTCCGTCCCGGCCGTACCTGACCTTCAGATGCGCGCTAAAGAGATAGCCGGGCGCTTCGCCGTAGGCGGCTTCCGCCGTGAGACCGGGCTTTGGCTCGTAGCGCGCGCCGAGCGACCACAGGCGGCCCCGGTCGCGCCTCTCGCCGTCCAGGAAGGGGTAGGTGTGGCGGAACCAGGGCGCTTTGTAACGGGTCACGTAGGCGGCCGCCACGGACAGCGTTCCCCGCTGGTAGCCGCCTTCCGCGCCCGAGTAGGTGCCCGGCATCAGAGACCAGTTGACGCCCAGCACACCGGGACCCTCGGGCTGGAAATAGCCGAGCCTGCCCCACCAGCGGCCCGAGTCCGTGACGCGCTGCGCCTTCAAGTAAGCGCGATAGAGCGAAAAGCCGTTGCGCGCGTCACGCTTCGACCAGTCGGCCGACCAGGGATTCCGCCACGGGAAAAAGCTGATTTCGTGATCGGGGGCGCCCGCGCCGTTGGCGAGGTCGACGGTTCCAAAGATCCCCACGTCCAGCCCCAGGGTATTGCCCAGGGCATACGGCGTGCTCACGCGGATTTCGCTTTGCAGGGTGCGGTGGCCCAGGTTGCTGGCGAAGCGGTCTTCGTCGAAGCGATAGCGCGCGCGATTGCGCTGGAAATACATGACGCTGCCGGAGACTTCCGCGTTTCGCAGCGCCGCGCCGAGGGTGTCCGCATCATCCGCGCGGGCGGCGGCCGGCCACAGGATGGCCGGGACGAGGAGCAGCGCCTTCAGCGCCGCCGCCGGGGGCGCGAGTTCAGTTCGTCTTCGCATTTTGTCCGAGTTCCGCCATGTCGGCCGTCGCGTTCATGCGCATCGCATAAGACAGCATGTCGTCGCCCTTGAGCGGCGGACTGTAGAAATATCCCTGGAAAAGATGGCAGCCCAGCGTCTGCAGACAATCGACCTGCTCCTGGTTCTCCACGAATTCGGCGACGACCTTGATCTTCAGCGCGCGGCACAGTTCGACGATGGTGGCGATGACCTCGGCGCTGATCTTGCTGGTGGCCACGTCCTTGCTCAACACCTTGTCGATCTTCAGCACGTTGACCGGGAAATATTTGAGATAGACGAGCGAGCTGTGGCCCATGCCGAAATCGTCGATGGAGATGGCGAAACCCAGGTCGTGCAGGTGGTTCAGGATCTGGTTGTGCATCGCGTCCGGATCGAGCGCGACGGATTCCGTGACTTCGATGCCGATCATCGGCGTGGATAGATGGTAAGCGTTGCGGCACTGCGCCACTTTTTCCGGCAGGCTCTCGTCGTCCAGTTGCCGGGCGGACAGGTTGACCGAGGTCTTGAAGTTCGCCGCCAACCCCGCCTCGTGCCAGCGCGCGCGCTCGGCGCAGGCTTCGTTCAACACCCATAGCCCCAGATGCCGGATGAATTCACCGTCCTCCGAGATGGCGATGATGATCGGCGCCGGAATGGGGCCGAATACCGGATGCCGCCAGCGCACCAGCGCTTCCGTGCCGATCACCCGGCTCGTGCGGCCGTCGACCTGCGGCTGGTATTCGAGGTACAGGCCTTCGCCCGCTTCCATCGCCAGTTCCAGTTCGTGCGCCAGAATGCGCGCCAGCGATCCCACCTCGTCGTCGCGGTCGAGGCATTTCTTGCCGGACGGTCCGACGGTGTTGTTGCAGGCGATCTCCAGCAGCTTCTGCTGCGCGACCTTTTGCCGTTCGGCCTTGATCCGGTCGGAAATCTTGACGAAAGGCAGATAGATGAAGGTGCCCAGAACCAGGTTGAAGATCTGCAGGACGCTGCCCGCCACCGAATGCGTGGCCAGCATCCCGCCCAGGATGGGCGGCGTCGTCCATTCCAGCGCCTCCATCGGCAGGGGAACGAATCCCAGCCGGATGGCCAGGAAGCTCACCAGCGTGAGCATCAGCGGCACGAGCAGGAAGGGCAGGAGAAAGACGGGATTCAGAATGACCGGCAGGCCGAAGAGCACGATTTCGTTGATGTTGAACAGCCCCGGCGCGATCGAAATCTTGGCCATTCGGCGGCTGCCATGATTGCGGCTGGCGATGAAAATGGCCAGCAGGAGGCAGATCGAGGTGCCCGCGCCGCCCATGAACACGAAGATGTCGAGAAAACTCTTGGTGATGATGTGGGGCGGCGGCAAGCCCTGGGCCAGCGCCGCCAGATTGGCTTGCGTCGCCGCCTCGAAAATGTCGCGCGTCAGGGGATCGAGCACGTTCGTGCCGTGCAGCCCGAAGAACCAGCACACATGCGTGACGAGCACATAGGCAATGCCCGAACCCAGCATGTTGCGGAACACGTCGAAGCGGAAGGGAAGCAACACCAGCTCGCGGACGGCCTCCTGTATCGACAGGCCGAATGCCGCGCGAAAGCCGAGACCGATCACGGCGAACACGAACAGGGTTATCAAGCCCGCGATCAGGCTGGCGAAGGCCTGCGGCGCCAATGCGATGCCTTCTGAATAGATCTGCATCTGCAGCGCCTTCACGGCCACCAGCCGCAGAAAGAGCCAGATCGCCGTCAGGCTCGCCAGGATGCCGACGAACAGCCCCTGCACTCCCAGGTAGCCGGTCATGTTTTCCGGTGGCAGCAGGACCAGGAAGCCGCCCAGCGCCACGACGCTCGCCGTCACCGGACTCACTGGCGAGAGCGGGTTTTCCTGGTTGTGTACGAGCACGAGGTTGTGGCTGATGCCGATCACCATCGGCAGCGACAGCAAACCGAAACTCCCCTGCCAGATCAGGGCGAACAGGCCGGATTTCCAGTCCGGGCCGAACAGCGTGAGCATCGCTTCCTGATAGACGGGCAGCGGCAGATTGTTGCAGAGCACGGCCAGCGCTCCCGCGACCACCAGCGGCAGGCACAGCAGAAAGCCATTGCGGACGGCCTGCATCGTCGGATTCAGGGCCCATTTCGGGGCCGCCCAAGCGTAAAGCCATTCCATGAAACTGCTGGAACGGTAGGGATGCAATGCGTGCGATTTGGACGACATGAAAACTTTCCAGAATCCTGTGCCGAGCAATTGAATACAGTCTAACATTTGCCCCGCAGACAGAGGTCTTTTTTCGCTGCCCGCGTTCCATGGCGGCTCTGTGGTAACATCCGCGCCGGCGGGTCTCCCCGCATCGCAGGGTGGTCAATCTGGTCAGGTCCGGAAGGAAGCAGCCACAGCCATTTGCCGCGAGTGCCGGGGTCAGGCTCGCCACTTCCATTTGCTCGCCACTTCCATTTTTGTTCTTCCATCTTTTGCAGATTCAGCCCGGGCCCGCCCCAAGGCGGCCGTTTACGATGACCGATTCCAGACAGGCGCCGAAAGTCGGCTTCGTATCCCTGGGGTGCCCCAAAGCGCTGGTCGATTCCGAGCGTGTCCTGACCAGGCTCTCGGCGGAAGGCTATGAGATTTCGCCGACCTACGCCGGGGCCGACCTGGTGGTGGTCAATACCTGCGGCTTCATCGACGCGGCGGTCGAGGAATCGCTCGCGGCGATCGGCGAGGCATTGCGCGAGAACGGCAAGGTCATCGTCACCGGCTGCCTCGGGGCGAAGCGGGACGCGGTGCGCGCCGCGTATCCGCAGGTGCTGGCGATCACCGGACCGCACGCGGACGAGGAAGTGCTGCGGCACGTGCATGCGCATCTGCCGCGGCCGCGCGATCCATTCGACAGCCCGCCGCCGCGGGGCGTCAGGCTGACCCCGCGGCATTTCGCGTATCTCAAGATCGCCGAGGGCTGCAACCATTCCTGCACCTTCTGCGTCATCCCCGCGCTGCGCGGGCCGCTCGTCAGCCGGCCGATCGGCGAAGTGCTGCGGGAGGCGGAACGTCTCGTCCAGGCCGGCGTCAAGGAACTGCTCGTCATCGCCCAGGACACCGGCGCCTACGGCGTCGACGTCAAATACCGCACCGGCTTCGCCGGCGGCCGTCCGGTGAGGACGCGGCTGAAAGAACTGTGCGCGGCGCTCTCCGGCCTCGGCATCTGGGTGCGCCTGCATTACGTCTATCCCTATCCGAGCGTGGACGAGCTGATTGTGCTGATGGCCGAAGGCAAAATCCTGCCCTATCTCGATGTGCCGTTCCAGCACGCCAATCCGCGCATCCTCAAAGCCATGAAGCGGCCGGCCGGCGCCGAGAACACCCTGAAACGCATCCGCGCCTGGCGCGCGCTCTGCCCGGAAATCACGCTGCGCAGCACCTTCATCGCCGGTTTTCCGGGCGAGACCGAGGCCGAATTCGAGGAACTGCTGGAATTCCTCGAAGAGGCGCGGTTCGACCGCGTCGGCTGTTTCGCCTATTCGCCGGTCGATGGCGCCGCGGCCAACGCGCTGCCGGGCGCCGTGCCGTTTGACGTGCGCGAGGAACGCCGGCGGCGTCTGATGGATGTGCAGGAGGATATTTCCGCCGAATTGCTCTCGGCGAAGATCGGGCGCGAGATCACCGTGCTGGTCGACGAGGTCGATGACGAAGGCGCGATCGCCCGCTCGTCGGCGGATGCGCCGGAGATCGACGGCCTGGTTCTGCTCGACGGCTGTTTCGACGCCGAACCGGGCGATTTTCTGCGGGTGCGCGTGGTGGATGCCGACGAGCACGATCTTTATGCGCGACCTGCCGAGTGAAGAGCGGGGAACCGCCGGATTCCCGCGTCGAGCCGCGGAGGGAAAGGCAAGCGTTCACGCTTCGCCCGGAAGGATTTTGTTCCATGTGCTGCAAAACCGGGCGGATTGAAAAAATTCGCGACAGATGTGATTTTTTTCCTGGAAAACAATGGATTTTGGTTTTAATCTCGCCGAAACTTCCTTGTGCAAGGTTTTCCATACCCATCCGCATGGTCCGGTCATGCGGTCAGCCGCGATCATCGCGCAAGTCCCGCTGTCCGGCCCGCCGATGGCAAAACGGTTTTTCGGCGGATCGCAAGAATGTGGATGGTAAGGAGCATAATGGCGGGCGGATCGAAATATCGATCCGGAATTGGAATCGCAGGAATTCAATCCTTTCTTTTCCCCGAGGCTTCAGGGCGTGTTTTGTGATGATCCGTGACAAGAAAAGTGAGCGAGATGGAAGAGGCGGCGCAAAATCATCCCGGACGAACCAGCGCCGTCCATGCGGGAGCGCGCGCAAAGCGTGATTCTGGCGTGATTCTTGCTACACACACACACACACACACACACACACACACACACACACGTCTCGCTGAATCACGCAGACTTCGCGCAAGTCCGCCGTTCGATTCCTGGTGTGTTTGTGGGTTTGCACCCCGATACCGATTGAAGTCGCCTGTGGCTCGCGCCACCGGAGCGGGTTTTCCGTTCAATCGTGGCAAGGGTTTTTGAAGCGTCAGGAAGGCTCCGAGTGAACCAGAGAGAATGACGATCATGGAACATCCGCGCAGACTGATCATGCTGGTAGATGACAATCGCACCAATCTTCTGGCGGGAAAGACGGCCCTGGCCAACGACTACGTCGTGCTGACCATCCCCTCCGCCCGCAAGATGCTGGAAACGCTGGAATGGAGCAAGCCGGAGCTGATCCTTCTGGACGTAGACATGCCCGAGATGAACGGCTTCGAGGCGATCGAAATTCTCAAGAGCCATCCGGAGACGCGGGATATTCCCGTCATGTTCCTGACCGCCATGGGGGAAAGCGCGAGCGAATTGGGAGGCTTGAAACTGGGCGCCGTCGACTACATCACCAAACCGTTTTCGGCGCCATTGCTGCTCAAACGCATTGAGATGCACCTGCTTTTGCGGGATCGGGAGCGCGCGCTGCAGGACTACAACGATAATCTCCAGGCCATGGTCGCGGAGAAGACGAAAAGCGTTCTCAGACTGCAGAACAAACTGCTGGCGGCCATGGCGGAACTGATAGAAGGACGCGACACCACTACGGGCGATCACATCGTGAATACGCGGCGCTATCTGGGCATTCTCCTGAACGCCGCGATGGAAGCGGGCATCGAGGCGGAACAATCTTCGGGATGGAATGTCGAACTGCTCCTCCAGTCCTGCCAGCTTCATGACATAGGCAAAATATGCATCCATGACAACATCCTCCAAAAGCCGGGAAGGCTGACCCCGGAAGAGTTCGAGGAAATGAAGCGGCACGTGCTTTTCGGGCTGAGTTTCATCGAGAAACTGGAAGACGGTGAAGAAGACATCCTTTTCTTGCAGTACGCGAAAACCCTCATTGCCTTCCATCACGAGAAGTGGGACGGCTCCGGGTATCCCTACGGCCTTTCCGCCGAGAATATTCCCTTGCTTGGCCGCATGATGGCCATTGTCGACGTATATGACGCCCTGACTTCCGCGCGTCCTTACAAAAAGGCTTTCAGCCACGAGGAAGCGCTCAGGATCATGCTGGAAGGCAGGGGGGTGCATTTCGATCCGTGGCTGATCGACCTGTTCGAACGGGTTGCCGAATCGTTCAGATCGGCTTCGTAGGGCCGAGGAAGGCGTCCGGATGCCGCCTGGGATGGAGGCGCAGCCGCGGCGGGCGACGTTTTCACGAAGATCCCGACGATGCGCGGCATCGCCGGGTATGACCGCAACGCCATCCTGCAATAACGGTGAAATATCATGGATTGGAAAGAAATCTTCTGGTCGAACTTCAAGCAATGCCGCCTCGTTTTCGTGGCATTCCTGTTGATGGTGCTCGGCAGCTATGCGTCCATCGGCTTCATCATGGAGAAAAATCTGGCCGGCAGCGCGGGGAGGTTGCTGGACACCGCCGGAGAGAACATCAACGCCTATTTCTCGGAAGCGGACACCGTGCTGTCCATCACGGCGCAGACGGTGCGGGATCTCGTCCGGCGGGGAGAATCGCAGGAAAAAATCCAGCAATATCTCAAGGAGACGACGAATTGGCTGCGCCGGCACGAGGATGCGGGGACCTCCCTGGACGTTTCCTTCACCGGCATTTACGGTTTCATCCGGGGTGAATTCATCGATGGCGGCGTTGGTTTTGACCTGGACGAAGGTTATGTGCCGCAAACCCGGCTATGGTATCAGGCGGCGATCCGGGGGCGGGGCAAGACCGCCTTTACCGACCCTTATGTCAGCGAGGCGACGTGGAACATGGTCATTACCGCCGCCAAGGAGCTGTTCGACGACGACAGAAAGCTGATCGGCGTCATCGCGCTCGATACGCAAATCTCCCGGCTCTTGCGCAACGTCTATTCGCTCGGCGGCCTGTCCGGCGGCTACGGAATAATAGTGAACCGGAATCTCGACATAATGGCCCATGCGGACAGGAACAAGATCGGTTCGTCCCTGCGGGGCATGGGAGGCGGATTCCCGGATATCCACGATGAAATAATTTCCGGAAAGCCCCTTTCCGCCATGCAGATCAAAGACGCGAACGGTGAGCCGCTGCTGGTGTTTTCCAAACGGATCGCCAATGGTTGGCAGGTCATCCTGCTCATTTCCAAGAGCGTCTATTATCGCGACATGCATGTCGCCGGCATCATGCTCGCGGGATTGGGATGCCTGTTCACCCTGCTTCTCTGCTATCTCTTGCTGCGGCAGGAAAAAGCCAGAGTGGCCAGTGAAAAACGTCTGGGCGAGAAAGACAAGCTGCTGGATCTGGTTTTCGGATCCGCGCAATTCGCGGCCTGGGAGTGGGATGCGTCCCAGCCGGCGCTCCTCAGATTCAACGACGTGTATATGAAAATGCTCGGATACGAGCCGGGAGAACTCAGTTACACCGTGGCGGAATGGAAGAGTTTCATTCATCCCGACGATCTGCCTGTCATGGAGGAAGTGCTGGCAGCGGCGAGGTGCGGCCACATCCCCGGTTATTCCGTCGAAGCCCGCCTGTGGTGCAAGAACGGACGCTATATCCGGACGCTGGATTTCGGCGGCGTGGTGGAGAGAGACGAGGGTGGGAAGGCCGTGCGCATGGTGGGCGGGCACATCAATCTCGACAGGGAAATGAAACTCCTGACGTCTCTTGCGCGAACACGGGCGGAAGAAGCCAAACTGAAGCGGGAGCGCGATCTGGCCATAAAAAACAGCGAAGCCAAGGCGGCTTTCCTGGTGCGCATGAGTCACGAGATCCGGACGCCGATGAACGCGATCATAGGGTTGAGCGAGCTGGCGCGGCGGGAATACGGCAAGCCGAAGGCGCTGGAATACATCACGGGGATCC
>JAITIQ010000172.1 GCA_031279425.1 Accumulibacter sp. | reverse complement strand
TCCAGCAGGCGGCGCAGTTCGACGACGATGAGTTCCTGTGCGGCGGAAAGCGTGGTGTGCAGGGTGTGCGCCCGGTGCGAACGGTCTTCCACATCCTCGCGCTTGTGCCATTTGACGATCGTGGCCTTGCTGACGCTGTAGCGTTTCATCAGCGCGCGCTACGACACGCCAGTCTCACGCAGGGCGCGTATCTCCGCGCGCGTCTTCGGGGTGGTTCGCGCCAGACTGTGAAGGAGGTGACTCATGACTTGGACTCCTGATGCTGATGTGATTCGATCATTGACCGCAGGACAACTTCCGCACGAAACAAAGGCCAGCTACGGGTTGGGATGTAATCGTACGGGACCAGATAGTGCGCGAAACGTGGAGCGATGCGACCACCGGCGCGTATTTGTTCGACCACATCGATGCGGAACCGCGCTACCTCGTCATCGCCTTCGACCACGAACAGCAACACCGCGCGGTCGTCGCCGACAACCTGCGCGCACAACCCATGACGGAGCTTTCCCCGTGATCCAGATTTCCACCGCGCTCAACGACTACCGCTTGAACGCCGTCATCAACTTCCTCGCCATCGGCACCGAAAACGCCCACGTCCAGATCTACGGCGGCGAGCGCCCGGACTTCGGCGAGGAACCGGACGGCGACCTGTTGGCGACCATCGTGCTGGTCGAACCCATCGGCGAGGTCGAGGATGGTCTGTTGACGATCACGCCCACCGGTGAAGCCTTGATCGAAACCAGCGGCGTGGCGACGTGGGCGCGCATCGTCAATGGCGACGGCGCGCTGGCGTGGGATTGCGACGTGTCCGATCTGAACGGCGCGGGCGAACTGCGCCTGCCGTCCACCACGCTTTACGCCGGGGGCTACACCCGCATCGTGTCCGGCCTGCTGGGGTAGCCCATGAGCGAACCCGGCGATGTCACTTTCGCCGCAACGCTGCCGGAACTGAGCTTCACCGCCACCGCCATCCACGACGCCAAGGCGACGCTGCTGGCGAACCTGCCACCGCTCACCTTCGTGGCGAGCACGGGGACGCTGGCGGGCGCGGCGCTGGCGGCCACGCTGCCCGCGCTGGTGTTTGCGGCGCAGGCCGTGCCGGTGACGGACGTGGCGCTGGCGGGAGCCTTCCCGCCGCTGGAACTGGTGGCCGAGGCGCGCTACCAGTCCTACGCGGTGCGCCCGGTCACCGGTCAGAGCGCCACCCGCTGGCGGCACGCTGCCAACCATGACGCTGGGGCCGAGGATCGGCGCGAGGCCACCGTGCGCGAACACGCGCCCACCCGTGCGCCGTGGCAGGCGGCCGGCCCATGGGTCGCGGGCGTGGAGTACCGACGCCACAGCACGCGCGTGCGCGCGCCTGTGGCCAACCGGGCGTGGCACCAAGAGGCCGTGCCAGTTCAAATCGGTGGGCGGGCGGGTCATGCCGACGCCATCCTGTTGCGCACGGCGCGCAGTTCGGCCTTCGAGGGTGCGATCCGCGCCGAATGGCTGCGCTGGGCGCTACGGCATCAGGACGGCTGGCGCGACCGGCGGTTCATGGGAACCTCGCACTTTGATACGGCGCGGCGGCACGCCGGGCACTTCCATGCCGAGGAAATCCAGAACGCGGTCTACCTGCGCCGCTGGTGGCGTTCGTTCTTCCAAGCGGCGATGCGCCCGCTGCCGGGCCGTCATCCGCCGGTACCGTTCGTGCCGCCGGTGCCTGCGGCCTGCTACCTGCCGAACGCGCATCTGCTGTTCACCGAGGACGCCGCACGCCCAAGCGAAGCGCAGGGCACACCTGCGCTGGACGGCGACCTGTTGTTCGTCTGCGAGCACCCCGACCACCCGGACGCCGGGTCGGTGCTCGTTCCCAACCGAAGGGTGTATTTCGTGATCAATGAGGTAACGCTGATCCGGTGGCCGGATGGCACGCCGGTGCCGGTGCTGGGCTTGTCGCTGTCGCTGGATGCCGATTCGTGGGCATGGGGCTTCGAGGCCACGCTGCCCGTGATCGCCGAATCGCTGGTCGTGCCAGACATGGGTGCTGCGCCGGTCGAGTTGATCGCCACGGTCAACGGCACCGCATTCCACGTTCTTGCCGAGAACCTGAGCCGCGAGCGCGTGTTCGGCGACGCCAGCATCCGCATCTCCGGGCGCGGACGCAGCGCGGCGCTGGCCGCTCCCTATGCGCCAGTGATCGCGTTCGCCAACACCGAGCCGCACAGCGCCCGGCAGTTGATGGACGACGTGCTCACCTTCAACGGCATCCCGCTGGGCTGGACGGTGGATTGGGCGCTGACCGACTGGCTGGTGTCCACGGGCGTGTTCGCCAAGCAAGGCACATGGATCGAGGCGCTGACGACCATCGTCGGTGCGGCGGGCGGCTACCTGCTGCTGTATCCGTCCGAGAAGATTCTGCGCGTGCACCATCGCTATCCAGTCGTGCCGTGGGACTGGTGGGACGACGTGACGCCAGACTTCGTGCTGCCGGTGGACACGGTGGCGCGCGAATCCCTGCGCTGGATCGACAAGCCTGCCTACAACCGCGTGTTCGTCGCCGGGCAGGAAACCGGCGTGCTCGGTCAGGTCACGCGCACGGGCACGGCGGGCGACGTGCTCGCGCCGATGGTGGTAGATGCGCTCATCACCCAAGCGGCGGCGGCGCGTCAGCGCGGCATCGCCATCCTGTCGGACACGGGCCGACAGATCGAGGTGACGCTGCGCCTGCCGGTGCTGCCCGAAACCGGAATCATCGAACCGGGCGCGTTCGTCGCCTATCAGGACGGCGGTATGGCGCGGCTCGGCATCGTGCGCTCCACGCGCGTCGAAGCCGGATTGCCCGAGGTCTGGCAGACCCTTGGAGTGCAGAGCCATGCATAACCTCGGTGGCGGGCGCTTGCAGACCTCGACCCTGCGGCAACGGATCAACCAGCGCGACTGGGCCGCTGCCGCGAAGGAACTGCGGCGCTGGGTCTATGGCGGTGGGCGCGTGCTGCTGGGCCTCGTGGCGCGGCGCAAGGCCGAGGTGGCGTTGCTGTGATGACCACAAAACCTGTCCGGGAGGGGTGCCCCTCCGGGGGAGCCTCCGGTAAAATCGCTTGGTTAGAGGGGCAGAAAAGAATGACTGTATTCACAATCGGCTACGAAGGACTGGACATCGACGACTTCATGTCGCTGCTCTCCGAGCACGGCATCGAAACCGTCGTGGACATTCGCGAGCTGCCCCTATCCCGCAAACCCGGTTTCTCAAAGAAGGCGCTGGCCAACGTCCTCAACCTCTCCGGCCTCGAATACGTCCACATCGTCGAACTGGGCTGCCCGAGGCCCGTGCGCGACGGTTACCGCGCCGATGGCGACTGGAAACGCTACACGGTGGGTTTCCTCAAGTACCTGAAGACGCAGAAAGACGCCATCGCCGAATTGGCCGATCTGGTGCAATCCTCGACCTGCGCGCTGCTGTGCTACGAGGCCGATTTCAATTTCTGCCACCGCTCGATGGTGGCCGACGCCGTCAGCAAGCAATGCGGCGCGGACATCGAACACATCCCCGTCGTCAAAGCAACGACATCTGCCGGTCGTCAACTGGCGTTCGCTTAGGCGGGTAGATCAGGCTGATGATCAGCCACTGGTCTTGGAACCTGTGCTGGTTGCCCATCAGAAACATCAGTTCCTTGCTGCCGAGGTCTTCCTCCAGCTTGGCGCGAAACGGCTGCTCCCAATCGACGCCGTGGCTCTGGCGGCACTTCCAGAACAGCGCGCCCGCCTCCCAATCCACGATCTTGTGCCAGTGTTCCTTCTCGCCCTCCGGCGTGTCGCACACGTAGCGGTAGTGGAAGTCGAAGGGCACCTTGCGCAACTGCTTCACCTGCTTGCGTTCCTCGACTTCCGAAAACAGATTGCCCTGCATCTGCTCTTGCAGCAGTTTCTCGCGCTCCTCGTCCGTCCAGTCCGGGTTGCGAGCTTTCGTGATGTCGAGGCCCAGCAGTCGCTTGGGGCGCAGCAGGGCAAGCGATAAGCCATTGGTAAGGCGGGTGGCATCGATGGCGTCGAAACTCTCGAAGGACGGCATCTTGTCCAGCCATTCCCACCGGCTGGCCCACGCCTTCTTGGTGTCGATCACCTCGCCGCAGTTGATGGTATCGACGTAAACCTTGTGGCTTTCTGGCCGGTGATCCTTGTTGGCCTTCTCGACGCGGACGTCGATCCACTGCCACTTCTTGAACTGCTGGCCGTCCTCGACCATCCGGAACGGCACGGGGAAAAGGCGGCGCATTGCGCCACCTTGGGCGATGCCCGCGACGCAGGAGGTTTCCACGTACTGCGCGCTCGGCGACGGATAGGTCTTCGCCAGTATCAGGATTCTTTCCACCCATCCCAAAGCCATCGCGCGTCTCCCTCGTTTTCTTGATTGTCAGCCGCCACGCCCGGTTTGGGTTGGCGGCTTCGCAACGCGCCATCCCCACAGCATCCGAACGCGCTTGGCTTCTCGGCCAGACAGCGCGTTCATGTCATCCGTATCGACCACGGAGAAATACCCATGAGCAACCGATTCAAGAAAGCCGTTATCGACGACGTGACCGCGCGCAACATCGACGCCAGCCAGCAAGAGAACCTGCTCGACCTGTTCGAGTCGGCCATGAAGTCGGTGGCCACGACGCTGGTGCGCGAGGCCAAATTCGACACCACCGACTTCGCCACCGCGAAGATGCGCGGCTGCGAAG
>JAITIQ010000101.1 GCA_031279425.1 Accumulibacter sp. | reverse complement strand
ATTCGTTGAATGGATGGACCGAATAGGGTTCGGAGAGGCGATCGCGCGCGGCGGCGGCATCAGGCAGCTTATCTACGAATTCATTGAGTTGAGATTTCAGTTGCTCCATGCGTGATTCCTCAGATGAGCGTCGCCTGTATCGGACTCTCCTGATCTGTCGGCTTCCCGGTGGCCGACAACGTAATTTCGTCTTGCTCGAACGCATGGCCGTTTTGCCACCCTGTCTGTCCGCTTGCACGAAAGTGTTCGAGGCGCCGAATCGTCATCTCGCAGAAGACTGGATCGATGTCGGTCGTAAAACATCGACGTTCAGCCATTTCCGCGGCGAGCAATGTTGTTCCTGAATGAGCAAAGAAGTCCACAATGATGTCCGATTTTCTGGAGCTGGCATCGATGACTCGACGGATGCTCTTGAGCGGCTTCTGTGCGTAGCAACCGGATACATTTTCCCGTAGCCGATAGAACACCTGCTGTATGTCAAGCCAGACATTCCCGGCGCGTATCATGTCGGACTTGCTGCGCTGCAGATTTTCAGTAATTTCGCCCCCGACTTCCTTGTAGTAGCCCTTCAATACCTTGGGAATATCGGTATACTCCGCTTCGATATTGAATACCGGCTTCCCTCGAACGTAGTACAAGAGCTCCTGGCGCACCGCCATCCAGTTCCTTTGTGTTCCGTATCCTCGTTGGTTTCTGACGGTAATGAGACTTCGCGCATGAATCGGGAAATCCCTCATCATGATCATGAAGTCTGGCAGTGGCTGATAGTGATTCTTCTGATCGGCTCCAAGCCACACATATAGAGAACCATCCTCCGTCGAGTGCCGAAGCGAGGCCGAAACCCACTTCCTGCACCAGGCGATGTACTCTCCAACGGACCTGGTTTCGAAGGCGACCAAATTGCAGGGAGGGTCGTGTATCGCCAACGTAGCCTGGCGCCCATCCATCAATGAGGCAATGGCCCGTGAGTCGGTTGCGTCCAGGCAACCGACGCGATGACCGGAAACGGGGTCGATCCACAGATCGCCTGCCTTGAGTCGACAATACTTGAGGAGGCGCTGGTGAACCTCCGGGTCTTCGTCCAGCCTGGGCAATGGGTTGTTGTACATGCTTCTGTCAGTTTACCCCGACGCAACACCTCGAACCGTCATTGCTTGGAGGAGGCCAAGCATGCGGGCCGATGCGAAAGCTCGAAAGTATCAATACTAGCCGATGACCTGTGATGACGCCACCCCGCTGCCGTCATTCGAAGCGTCACCCGAGCCTGCCGCAGCCCGTCGACCCGGGCCGCCGGGACAATCCATCGAAACCGCCCGGCTGAGCCGGACCTTCCTTCTTTGCGGCCTTTTTTCGGCTCGATGCCGCAATCTTGCGAACATTTAAGAAACAGCCTAAATAAAATCACATAGCCCTTTATTTTTTAAAGTTTTTTCATATAATACAGACTGACTCACGGGGAACTGCACATGGCCGAAGAAAGCGATGTCGAACGTACCGAGCCTGCCTCCTCGCGGCGGCTGGAACAGGCTCGCCAGGAGGGGCAGGTTCCCCGCTCCAGGGAGATCGGCGCCTTTCTGGTGCTGATGGTGGCGGCGGCGGCGTTCTGGATGCTCGGCGGCTGGATGATCCGGCGCATGTCGGGCATCGTGGGGCATGGCCTGACTTTCGACGGGGAGAATCTGCGCGATCCCCGGTTCATGGTGACGCGGCTGGCCGAGATCTCGTTCGACGCGCTGATTTCCTTCGGCCCGCTGATCCTGGCGCTGATCATCGCGGCGCTCGCCTCCCCGTTCTTCCTCGGCAGCTGGAATTTCTCGACCAAGGCGCTGACGCCGGACATCATGCGGCTGAACCCGCTCAAGGGACTCACCCGGATCATTTCCTGGAACGGACTCCTGGAGCTCGTCAAGGGCCTCGCCAAGGCCTCGCTGATCGGCAGCGTGGCGGTCTACGTCATGTGGTCGGAGCAGGGGGAAATCCTGGCGCTGCTGAGCCAGACGCTCGACCAGGGGCTATCGAGCGCGGGACGTCTCATCCGATACAGTTTCCTGATGATCGTCCTGTCGATGCTGGTCATCGTGATGCTCGACGTGCCGTTCCAGATATGGCACTACCACCATGGTCTGAGGATGACCAAGGAGGAAGTCAAGCGGGAAAGCAAGGAAATGGAGGGCAATCCCGAGGTCAAGGGCCGCATCCGCAGCCTGCAGCGCGAAGCGGCGAGGCGGCGGATGATGAGCGCCGTGCCGGCGGCCGACGTGATCGTCACCAATCCGACGCACTTTGCCGTGGCGCTCTCGTACAAGGACGGCATGAACGTGCCGAAGGTGGTGGCCAAGGGAATGGGCGAGGTCGCCCGCAAGATTCGCTTGATCGGCATCGAGCACGGCGTCCCGCTGTTCGAAGCGCCGCCGCTCGCCCGCGCACTTTATCGCCACGTCGACCTCGACCAGAAGATTCCGGCGCCACTCTACGCCGCGGTGGCGCAGGTGCTGGCTTACGTCTACCGGCTCGCCGACTGGCGTAGGGCGGGCGGCAATTACCCGCTGCCGCCGCGCGATCTGCCGGTCCCGGCGAACATGGTTCCGGAGAGGATCGATGGCTAGCGGCGCCAGCGCGACCCTGCAGAATTTCTTCGGGCGCATCGGCCTGCAGCAGCTTGCCGGTCCGCTGCTGATCCTGCTGGTGCTGTCGATGATGGTGCTGCCGCTGCCGCCCTTCCTGCTCGACCTCTTCTTCACCTTCAACATCGCCATTTCGATCGTCGTCATGCTGGTCGCGATCAACATCCTGAAGCCCCTCGATTTCTCGGTCTTTCCGACGGTGCTCTTGATCACCACGCTCTTGCGCCTGTCGCTCAACGTGGCCTCGACGCGCGTCGTGCTGCTCCAAGGGCATACCGGTCCGGGCGCCGCCGGGCGGGTCATCGACGCCTTCGGCCATTTCCTGGTCGGCGGCAACTACGCGGTCGGCATCGTCGTGTTCGCCATCCTGGTGATCATCAATTTCGTGGTCATCACCAAGGGCGCCGGACGAGTGGCCGAAGTGGCCGCGCGCTTCACGCTGGACGCGATGCCCGGCAAGCAGATGGCCATCGACGCCGACCTCAACGCCGGCCTGATCGGCGAGGACGAGGCGCGCCGGCGCCGCGCGACGATCGCCGAAGAGGCGGATTTTTTCGGGTCGATGGACGGCGCCTCCAAATTCGTGCGCGGCGACGCCGTCGCCGGCATCCTGATCATGCTGATCAACGTCGTCGGCGGCCTCATCGTCGGCATGATGCAGCACGGCCTGGATCTCGCCACCGCCGCCGAAACCTATACCCTGCTGACCATCGGCGACGGGCTGGTGGCGCAGATCCCGGCGCTGATCATCTCCATCGCCGCGGGCATGGTGGTAACCCGCGTCGGCGACGAACAGAACCTGTCGCAGCAGTTCCTGGTGCAGCTTTTCGACAACCCGCGGGTGCTGATGCTGTCGGGGGCGATCATCGGACTTCTGGGCCTGGTGCCGGGAATGCCGAATTTCGTCTTCCTGCTGCTGGCCGGCGGACTGGGTCTCCTGGCCTGGCAAACGTCCAGGAGACAGGCGCGCGAGAAGCCGATCGAGGTCAGGCCCCAGCCCGCGGCGGCCGCCCAGGCCGAACACCAGGAGGCGAGCTGGGACGACGTGGCGCCGCTCGACGTGCTCGGCCTGGAAGTCGGCTACCGCCTGATTCCGCTGGTCGACAAGGCGCAGGACGGAGATCTGCTGCGCCGGATTCGCGGCATCCGCAAGAAATTCGCCAAGGACGTAGGCTTCCTGGTATCGCCGGTGCATATCCGCGACAACCTCGAACTGAAACCGAACGCCTACCGGATTCTGTTGAAGGGCGTCGAAGTCGGGCAGGGAGAGGCCTTTGCCGGCAGCCTGCTGGCGATCAACCCGGGGCGCGTGATGGGACAGCTGTCGGGGACGGCGACCAAGGATCCGGCCTTCGGCCTGCCGGCGATCTGGATCGACGCAGCCTTGCGCGAGCAGGCGCAGGCCTTCGGCTACACCGTGGTCGACGCCTCCACCGTGGTGGCCACCCATCTCAACCATCTCATCCTGACGCACGCGGCGGAACTCCTGGGGCGCCAGGAAACCCAGGCCCTGCTCGACCATCTGGCCAAGGAAATGCCCAGGCTGGTCGAGGATCTGGTGCCCAAGACGCTGCCGCTCGGCATTCTGCAGAAGGTGCTGCAAAACTTCCTCGAAGACGGCATCCCCGTCCGGGACATGCGCACCATCATCGAAACGCTGGCCGAATGGGCGCCGCGCACGCAGGACGCGGAGGCGCTGACCGCGCAGGCGCGGATCGCGCTCGGACGCTCGATCGTCCAGCAGTTCTATCCCTCCGGCAACGAGATCCAGGTCATGTCGCTCGACCCGCAGCTCGAACGCATTCTCCTGCAGGCTATCTCGGGCGGTGGAGAAAACGCCGCCATCGAGCCCTCGCTGGCCGACACGCTGCTGCGCGAAGCCGCGGCGGCCGCCCAGCGGCAGGAGGCGCTCGGCTTCCCGGCCGTGCTCCTGGTATCGGGCAACCTGCGCACGCTGCTGTCGCGCTTCCTGCGCCGCAGCGTTCCTCAGCTCAAGGTGCTCGCGCACGCGGAAATACCGGAAAACAAGATCATCAAGGTCACCTCGATCATTGGGGGTAAAACATGAACGTCAGGAAATTCGTCGCCGCGTCGGCCAGGGATGCGCTGCGCAAGGTCAAGGAACTGCTCGGCCCGGATGCCGTCATCCTGTCCAACCGCCCCGTTCCCGGCGGCGTGGAGATCATGGCCATGGCCGCGAGCGACATGGACAGCATGGTCTCGCCAGAAGTCCCGGAAAGCGGGGAGGCCCGGTCGCACTCATCCGAGGACTACAGTGTGCGCCTGTCGGCCCGTTCCCTTGCCATTCCCGCCGCGCGACCCGCGGCGCGGGAGACGCCGCCGCTCTCGCCGCGCCCGATGCCGCGCATCGAACGCCCCGCGCCGCGGCCCGATCCGGCGCGGGAGGCGGAAATCGTTCCCGCCGAGGTCATGGAAGAGATCCGCGCGCTGCGCAGGACGGTCGAGCAGCATCTCGCCGCTTTCGCCTGGGGCGAGGAGGCGCGCTCCCAGCCCGTCAAGGCGGAGATTCTGCGCCAGATGCTGGATGCCGGTTTTTCCCCGCAGCTGGCGCGCGAACTGTTGTCCGGCCTGCCGCGGGAATTCGACGGCGCCGGGGCGCTGTCCTGGGTCAAGACCGCCGCCGACCGCGCCCTGCTGACTATCGGCGGCGAAAACGACATCATCGACCGTGGCGGCGTCTATGCGCTGGTCGGGCCGACGGGAGTCGGCAAGACCACCACCACGGCCAAGCTCGCCGCGCGCTGCGTGCTGCGTTACGGCGCCGGCAAGGTGGCGCTGGTCACCACCGACGGATACCGGATCGGCGCGCACGAGCAGCTTCGGATCTACGGGCGCATTCTCGGCGTGTCGGTCTATCTCGCGAAGGACGCCGAGGATCTGCGGCAGACCCTGGCCAGCCTGTACCGCAGACACATGGTGCTGATCGATACCATCGGCATGGGCCAGCGCGACCGCATGGTCGAGGAACAGACCGCCATGTTTCGGCAGAGCGGGGTCCGGCGCCTGCTGCTGCTGGCCGCGACGTGCCGGGGCGACACGCTGGACGACGTGGTGCGCGCCTACGGCGGCCCGGATCTTTCCGGCTGCATTCTTTCCAAGGTGGATGAGGCGGCGGGCCTCGCCGCGCCCCTGGACGTGATCATTCGGCATCGCCTGCCGCTGCATTACGTCTCCAACGGGCAGCGCGTGCCCGAGGATCTGCACCTGCCCAATCGCATGTACCTCCTGCACCGGGCGTTCAAGGACCTGCCCGAATCGTCGCCGCACCGGCTGGACGGCGCCGAACCCCGGCTGAGGATGGGCTGCGCCGCGGACACCATGGCCGCCATGGCCAGTGGCGGCCATGCCTGAACGCGCCGACCAGGCGGCCGGACTGCGGCGTCTGTTCTCCCGGGAGCGCCTGCGGGTCGTGAGCTTCGCCGCGGGCAGTCCGGGCGTGGGCAAGAGTCTGCTGGTCGCCAACCTGGCGGCCTGCCTCGCGCGGCAGGGCAGGGGTGTGCTGGTGCTCGACGAGAACGCCGGCAGGCGGGACGTGGCGTCCTGTTTCGGCAAGGCCGCCCGATACGATCTCGCGGACGTCGTCGATGGAAAGAAATCCATGGCCGAAGTCCTGCTGGACGCGGCGCCAGGCGTCCGGGTATTGCCCATGGCCGTGGCGGCCGGGCGCTTCGGCCGGATGGACGAGGCGCAAAGGCGGGCGCTGGAGACGGAACTTGCCGCGCTCGACGCGCCGCCCGAGGTGCTCCTGGCCGATACCTCCCTCGATCACCCGCTCGGTTTTTCGCCGCTTTCGCTCGCCGCGCATCATACGGTGATCGTCATGGCGCCGACGCCCGTGTCGATCACCGAGGCCTATGCCCTGATCAAGAAAGCGAGCCTTTGCCACGCCCGGCGCGACTACCGCGTGCTGGTCAACGGCACGCGCGGCCCGGAGGGCGGCCGCCCGGTCTTCGGCAACGTCGCGCGGGTTACGCACGGCCGGCGCTTCGCGCGCCTGGAATATGCCGGCTGCGTGCCGCTGGACGAGCGCCTGCCGCGGGCGGCGGCGCTGGGCCAGCCCGCCGTCGGGCTGTATCCGGATTCGCCCGCCGCCAGGGCTTGCCGCGCGCTGGCCGGCGAACTCATGGACTGGCCGTTGCCGGAAGGAGAACGCGGCGGACTCGAACAATTCGTCCGGCACCTGCTACACTTCTGTCGGCATATGGATCCAGTCGCCGTTTACGCCTGACCGATACAGACATGTATGACGCAACGGGCCAGTTCAGCAAGGACGAGTTGGTAGAGCGCTTCGCTCCGCTGGTCAAGCGCGTCGCCTATCATCTGATGGCGCGTCTGCCGTCCAGCGTTCAGACGGACGATCTGGTGCAGAACGGCATGATCGGCCTGCTCGATGCCATCGGCCGCTTCGAGTCCGGGCTGGGGGCGCAGTTCGAAACCTATGCGGCGCAGCGCGTGCGCGGCGCGATGCTCGACGGACTGCGCGAGAACGACTGGCTGCCGCGCGGCCTGCGCCGGGAAATGCGGCAGATCGAACAGGCCATCGCCCAGCTCGAACAGGAATTCGGGCGTCCGCCTTCCGAAGAGGAACTGGCCGCGGCGCTCGGCGTCCCGCTCGCCGAGTATCAGCGGATGTTGCAGGAGGCGCGCGGGCGCCAGGTGATTTCCTTCGAGGATCTGAGCGAGGAGGGCGGCGAGGATTTCCTGGAGCGGCATTTCGCCGACAGCGCCGGAGACCCTTGCCGGATCCTGGAAGACCGGAACATGAAAACCCAGCTCGTGCAGGGGATCGAACAGCTTCCCGAGCGGGAAAAACTGATGATGTCCCTCTACTACGAGCAGGATCTCAACCTGCGCGAGATCGGGGAAGTCATGGGCGTGACCGAATCGCGGGTCAGCCAGCTGCATTCGCAGGCCGTCGCCCGTCTGCGCGCGCGCATCTTCGGGGATTCCGGAGCCAGGAAGAAGAAAGCCAGGAAGAAGGACAGGAATGGATAAGATCAGCATTCTCGGCCTCATCCTGGGAATCGCCGCGATCCTCGGCGGGCAGGTGCTCGAAGGCGGACACGTCGCTTCGCTGGCCCAGCCGACGGCGCTGCTGATCGTCCTGGGCGGGACCGTGGGCGCCGTCATGCTGCAGAGTCCCTACGCCATCTTCGTCCGCGGCGTGCGCATGGTCGGCTGGGTCTGGGTTCCGCCAGCGGTCGATTACCGGCAGGTGATCCGGCAGATCACCGGATGGAGCCATCTTTCCCGGCGCGAGGGCCTGCTGGCGCTGGAAGGCGCCATGGGCCAGATCAGCGATGATTTCGCGCGCAAGGGCCTGCAGCTTCTGGTCGACGGCGCCGAGCCGGAACGCCTGCGCGAGGTGCTCGAAGTCGACATCGGCACCTATGAGCGGGAGCTCAAGATGGCCGCGCGCATCTGGGAGGCCGCGGGCGGCTATTCCCCGACCATCGGCATCCTGGGCGCGGTGCTGGGGCTCATCCACGTCATGGAGAATCTCTCCGATCCGGCGAAGCTCGGCGCCGGCATCGCCGTGGCCTTCGTCGCCACGATCTACGGCGTGGGTCTCGCCAACCTGGTCTTCCTGCCGATGTCCAACAAACTCAAGGCGCACATCGGCCGCCTGGTCTCCCGGCGCGAGATGCTCGTCGACGGACTGGTCGGCATCGCTAACGGCGACAATCCGCGCATCATCGAAAGCCGCCTGCAGGGCTACCTCTTCTAGGCCATGGCGCGCCGCCGCGAAAAACCCGAGGATGCGCACGACAACCACGAGCGCTGGATGGTGTCGTATGCCGATTTCATCACCCTGCTGTTCGCCTTCTTCGTCGTCATGTACGCCCTGTCTACGGTCAACGAGGGCAAGTACCGGATTCTTTCCGATTCGATGACGGCGGCGTTCCGCAACATCCAGGCCAACGCCTCGACGCCGCCGCCGATCGTGATGCCGCCGATCCCGAAGGTGCAAAGACCGAGCCAGGCGGCAAGACAGGCGGAAGCCGCAAGGCAGAAGCGCCGCGACAAGATGCGCAGCGTGGCCAAGGAATTGCTCGAAGTCATGGGGCCGCTCGTCGACGAAGGCAAGGTGCGCATCGTCGAGACCAGCCGCGGCGTCACCATCGAGATCAACGACAGCGTCCTCTTCGCGCCCGGCCAGGCCGTCCTGAATCCGGTGTCGTCCAGGGCCATGCGCGCCGTCGCGCAGGTGCTCTCGCCGACGGATTTCCCGATCACCATCGAAGGGCACACCGACAACGTTCCGATCAGCACCCCGCAGTTCCCCTCCAACTGGGAGCTCTCCGCGATCCGCGCGACGACCGTGCTGCGCCTGTTCGCCGATTCCGGCATCGCCGCCGACCGGCTCACGGCGATCGGCTATGCCGACACCCACCCCGTCGAACCCAACCTCCTGGCCGACGGCCGAGCGCGCAACCGGCGGGTGAGCATCCTGATCGATTCCTCCGAGGCGGAGGAAGGGCGGGAAGTCGAGATGCCGGTACCGGAGGACGGGAGACAAGGGACGGGGAACAGGTGAGCCGCGCGAATGCAAGGCTCATTTCGCCGGCGCTGGCACCGGCGCCGGGCCGGACTGCGCGCCACCTTCCCGCGGCTGCCGGAGAGGCTCCTCGAAAGCCTTGTATTTTTCCACGAGCTGGTTTCTAATCCGGTCCATACTTCTTGTTTGCACGATTCACGCCAATGTCCCTGTCCGGTCCGACCGCCTTTGCCGCTTCTCCGCGCCCTGCCGCGGTAGTGGTACGCGTAGTCGGCGTCATCGTACCGTATGCGCCGACGGGGGCCGGGAAAGCAGGCAAGGAGTAGAAAGAGACATCCCGCTGATTTCCACAACCCCCGCCGGCGCAGACCGGGCGGGGGTTTTCTTGCTTCTTCGTTGACTCTCCGCTCGGGAACTGGCCGGCACCCATCGCTGAAAGGAGAAGTCGATGAGCAAGGACGCGACACAGAAACTGACCGGGTCGCAGATCGCCGTACGCCTGCTGGAGAGGCAGGGCATCCGCTGGATTCCCGGCATTCCGGGCGGTGCCATCCTGCCGTTCTACGACGCGTTGTCACGATCGAAGTCGATCCGGCACGTGCTGGCCCGTCATGAGCAGGGCGCGGGTTTCATGGCGCAGGGCGCGGCGCGGGCGACCGGAGAGACGGCGGCCTGCGTGGCGACTTCCGGTCCCGGCGCGACCAATCTGCTGACGGCGATCGCCGACGCCCGGCTCGATTCGATCCCGCTGGTGGCGATCACCGGCCAGGTGGCGACCTCGATGATCGGCACCGATGCGTTCCAGGAAGTCGATACCTACGGGCTGACCGTGCCGATCACCAAGCACAATTTTCTGGTCGGCTCGGCGGGCGAACTGTTGCAGGTCATCCCGCAGGCTTTCCGTCTGGCGGCCTCGGGCCGGCCGGGGCCGGTGTTGGTGGATATTCCCAAGGACGTGCAGAACGAGCGGATCGAGGTCGGCGAATGGCCCGAACCGGGCCGGCGCGATCCGCCGCCGGCCGCCGACGCGGGCGCGATCGGCGCGGCGGTCGCGCTGATCGGCGCGGCGCGGCGGCCGATTCTCTATCTTGGCGGCGGCGTCATCCATTCGGGCGGCTCGGCGCGGGCCGTCGAACTGGCGGAAAAGGCCGGTCTGCCGACGGTGATGACGCTGACGGCCCTGGGCGCGATGCCTGTCGATCATCCGCTGTCTCTGGGCATGTTGGGCATGCACGCCGCGCGCGCCACCAACCTGGCGCTGGAAGAATGTGATCTGCTGATCGGCGTCGGCGCGCGCTTCGACGATCGGGCCACCGGCCAGGTATCGTCCTTTTGCCCGGAAGCGAAGATCGTCCACATCGACATCGACGATTCCGAGCTCGATAAGATCAAGACGGCCCGCGTCGCCATCCGGGGCGATGCTCGAGAGGTACTCGAACGCTTGTTGCCGGGAATCGAAACCAATGCGCGCGAAGACTGGCTCTCGCGCATCAGCGAACTGAAGGCGGACTTTCCGCCGCGCATGCCGGGCAGTGACGATCCGCGCACGCCGCACGGGTTGATCCGGGCAGTGGCCGGACGCCTCGGCGACGCAGCGATCGTCGCCACCGACGTCGGCCAGCATCAGATGTGGGTGGCGCAGGCGTATCCCTTGCGCCGTCCGCGCCAATGGCTGACTTCGGGCGGCCTCGGCACCATGGGTTTCGGCCTGCCGGCGGCGATCGGCGCGGCTTTGGCCCGGCCGGAACGGACGGTGGTCTGTTTCTCGGGCGACGGCAGCCTGCTGATGAACATCCAGGAATTGGCCACGGCGGCCGAGGAAAACGTAAACGTCAAGCTCGTGCTGATGAACAACGCTTCGCTGGGCCTCGTCGTCCAGCAACAGACGCTGTTCTACGGCGGACGGGTGTTTGCCTCGAGATTCGGCCGGGGGCCGGATTTTCTCCGCATCGCCGAGGGCTTTGGCTGGCGGACGCTGGACCTGGACGCCGCGAGCGATCCCGGGGCCGCGCTGGACGAGGCCTTTTCGGCGCGCGGACCGGTGTTCATCCAGGTCCGCATCGACCGTGACGCGCAGGTGTTGCCGATGGTGGCTCCCGGTGGTGCCAACAAGGACATGATCGGAGACTGAACATGAATTCAATCGTCAAAAGCGTTCTGGAACTGGAAGTCAACAACCATGCCGGCGTGATGTCGCACGTCGTCGGCCTGTTCTCTCGGCGCGCGTACAACGTCGAAGGCATCCTGTGCATGCCGGTTGGCGATGGGCGGTCGAGCCGCGTCTGGCTGATGGTCGCCGGGGAGGCGCGTCTCGAACAGATGATCCGCCAGATCGGAAAGCTCGAGGACGTCCTCAGCGTGCGCCGCCACGGCGGCCACGAGGTGTTCGAGCGGGTGGAGGAGTTCTTTCGATGAATCGGCGAATACATCGGGCGAAAGAGGTGTGAGAAAATAATGCGTTTTGCCTCTGGGAGTCTGCATTTTTCTGAAAATCCGGTTTTTTCATCACGAAAGGAATGACATGAAGGTCTATTACGACAAGGACGCCGACCTCTCCCTGATCAAGGGCAGGAAAGTCGCGATCATCGGTTACGGCTCGCAGGGTCACGCGCACGCGCAGAACCTCAACGACTCGGGCGTCAGGGTGACGGTCGGCGTGCGCAGGGACGGCGCCTCGTGGAGCAAGGCCGAGAAGGCCGGACTCGCGGTCGAGGAAATCGCCAAGGCGGTCCAGGGCGCCGACGTCGTCATGTTGCTGCTGCCGGACGAGAACATCCCGGCCGTCTATTACCACGACGTCGAGCCGAACATCAAGAAGGGCGCGGCGCTCGCTTTCGCGCACGGCTTCAACATCCACTACAACCAGGTAAGACCGCGCGCCGACCTCGACGTGATCATGATCGCGCCCAAGGGTCCGGGGCACACGGTGCGTTCGGAATACCTGAAGGGCGGCGGTGTTCCCTCGCTGATCGCGGTCTACCAGGACAATTCGAAGAAGGCGCGCGACATCGCCCTGTCCTACGCGGCGGCCAACGGCGGCACCAAGGGCGGGGTGATCGAGACCACCTTCCGCGAGGAAACCGAGACCGACCTCTTCGGCGAACAATGCGTGCTGTGCGGCGGCCTGGTCGAACTCATCAAGACCGGCTTCGAAACGCTGGTCGCAGCCGGCTACGCGCCGGAAATGGCCTACTTCGAATGCCTGCACGAAGTCAAGCTGATCGTAGACCTGATCTACGAAGGCGGCATCGCCAACATGAACTATTCCATTTCCAACAACGCGGAATTCGGCGAATACCTGACCGGGCCGGAGATCATCAACGCCTCCTCGCGCGAAGCGATGAAAAAAGCCTTGAAGCGCATCCAGAACGGCGAATACGCCAAAGCCTTCATCCAGGAAGGAGGCATCAATTATCCGTCGATGACCGCCAGCCGCCGTTTGATGGCCGAGCATCCGGTGGAAAAGGTCGGCAGCCAGCTGCGCGACATGATGCCCTGGATCAAGAAGAACAAGCTGGTCGACCAATCCCGGAACTGATCCCCGCCATGACGAAACCTCCGGTTCCCCTCGCCCCCGCCGCATAGGTATCTACACACTCCGAAACGGCGGCGCGCCGGATTCCTCCCCCGCTCGGCGGGGGAGGGTGGCCCGCAGGGCCGGGAGAGGGCGTCTTTCACTCCGGCGCGAGAGCGCCGCTGACTAAAAAGGGGAGGAATGAACGAACGCTCATCCACGCTTCCCCGCCGGGAAAACCGCGTCGCCGCGCCGCGCATGCTCGACCCCCTCTCCCTGGCCCTCTCCCCCCTGTGGGGGGCGAGGGGAAGGATCGTGCCGCCGGCGTGGCCTTGGTGGATGCCTCTCTCCCCCGCGGGGGGCGAGGGGAATCCATCGGGGGAACTCGTCATTGCCGGGCCATGCGCCGTGGCAATCCGGTTCGCTCTGCCCGGCGCGAAGCGCCG
>JAITIQ010000092.1 GCA_031279425.1 Accumulibacter sp. | reverse complement strand
GCCGGATGCAGCTTCAGGCGCGCTTCGTCGATCAGGTGACAGGCAAGGCGTGGACGAAAGGCGACAAGCTCCGGCGGGGCGGGGGCAAAGAGTTCGGCCACTTCCGTCGGCGCTTTCCATTCCGGCAGGCCGTTGCGATGTGCCGACTTTTGGCTTCGGCAACACGCGGCACGCCGACGTCCGGCCGGTCCAGGCCGGAGAGAAAATCACACCGCTGGCCGCCGTGCGCTTGTCTCTCCAGCATATCGTCAAAGACGAATTTCGTCTCAAGACCTGTATCGGGTCGGCGACGCTCGCGGCGGCACGTACCCCTGTACCGGGTCGGCGCCCTCGCCGAAGAAATACTCCTCGATCTGCCCGGCAAGATATTTGCGATGCTCGGCGTCGGCGAGATTCAGGCGGTTCTCGTTGATGATCATCGTTTGCAGGCGTACCCACTGCTGCCATGCTTCCTGCGAGACGTTCGCGAAAATCCGCTGGCCCAGTTCGCCTGGATACGGCGGGAAATCCAGACCTTCCGCTTCGCGCCCGAGCTTGACGCATTGGACCATTCTTGTCATGAAATCGACTCCAGTGAAATAAAGAAAACGGAATAACGCTTCGCCCACTCTACAGCGTCTTGGCGAAGATCTTGGAGCGGCGTTGCAGGTTATAGACCAAGCGCTTTTCCTCGGGCAGGTCCGCCGGCGCCTTTTCGACGAAACCGCGTTCGCGGAACCAGTGCGCGGTCAGGGTGGTGAGGACGAACAACTGCCGGATGCCGACCGCGCGGGCGCGCGTCTCGATCCGCCTCATCAACTGCTCGCCGTAGCCCAGGCGCCGGTACTGCGGATGCACCGCCACGCAGGCCAGTTCCGCCTGATCATGGTCGTAGGGGTAGAGGGCCGCGCAGCCGACGATCATGCCGTCGTGCTCGACCACCGAAAAGCGCGTGATTTCGCGTTCGAGCAATTCGCGCGAGCGGCGCACCAGCGCGCCGCTCTCTTCCAGCGGCTGGATCAGCGCCACCAGGCCGCTGATATCGTCGGCGCGCGCGTCGCGCAGAATTTCCAGCGATTCGCGCGTGATGATCGTTCCGGCGCCGTCGCGCGAAAAGAGTTCGAGCAGCAGCGTCCCGTCCTCGTTGAAGCTGATCAGATGCACCCGCCCGACGCCCGCATGGCTGGCGCGCACGGCGCATGGCAGGTAGCGCTTGAGATCGGGCGAGAGCCAATCGGCCTCGCGCAGCAGGCGTTCCACCGTGGCCGCGGTCAATTCGTCGAGCAGATTGCCGTCGCGGTCGGTCACGCCCTGGCTGTCGGTCAGGAAAATCAGCTTGTCGGCGCCGATGGCGATGGCCGTCGCCTCGGCGACTTCCTCCATCGCCAGGTTGAAGGTTTCACCGGTCGGACTCGATCCCATGCAGGACAGGACGACGATGTTGCCGATGCCAAGCTGCGCGCGGATGCCTTCCACGTCGATCTTGCGCACCGTCCCGGCGTACTGCATGTCGACACCGTCGATCACGCCGACCGGCTTGGCGGTGATGAAGTTGCCGGTGACCACGCGGATCTTGCTGTTGGCCATCGGCGTATCCGGCAGCCCTTGCGAGAGCAGCGCCTCGATTTCGAGATACACGCTGCCTACGGCGTCGATCGCGCAATCGAGCGTAGCCGCGTCGGTGACGCGGTAGCCGGCGTGGATTCTCGATTCCAGGCCTTTTTCGCGCAGTTCCTCCTCGATCTGGGGGCGCGCGCCGTGCACCAGCACCAGCCGCACGCCGAGCGCGGCGAGCAGGTTGGCGTCGTAGGCCAGCGTGTGCGCGAAAGGCCCGGAGATGGCCTTGCCGCCAAAGGCGAGGACGAAGGTCCTGCCGCGGAAAAGGTTGATGTAGGGAGCCACCGACCGGAATAGCGAGGCGAACTGGGCGGCGCTCAAGGCATCGTACATGGTCTATCCGGTCTGCTTGGTTTCGAGGAAGGCGAGCGCCCCCGGACATTCGCGGACGAGTCCCCGCAAAAATCCCCCCACAGGCACTGGATCGCCGCCAGCGCCGCGAGACCCGCGGTCTCGGTGCGCAACACGCGCGGCCCGAGCCGGACGGCGATGAAGCCGGCCTTTCCCGCGAGCTCCCGCTCTTCCGGCGCAAGTCCCCCTTCGGCGCCGACCAGCAGTTCGACGGCGCCCGTCCCAGGTTTTTGCAGCGCATCCAGACGAACGCCGGCTTCGGCCTCGAGCATCAGGCGCAAGGTTCCGGCGTTCTCCGGCGGCAGTTCCAGCCAATGCGCCAGGTCGCAAAGATCGGCGACCTCCGGCACCCGGTTGCGGCCGCACTGCTCGCAGGCCGACGCCGCCACGGCGCGCCAGTGCGTCCCCCGCTTTTCCGCGCGCTCGCCTTGCAGGCGGACGACGCTGCGCCGCGCGAGCACCGGCACGATGCGCCCGGCGCCGAGTTCCACCGCCTTCTGCACGGTGATGTCCATCTTTTCACCCGATTGCAGGGCCTGCACCAGGGTCAGGCCGAGCGGGGATTCCCGTTCCACGCCGCGCCATGCGGATAGTTCGGCGACCACCCGGTCGCGGCCCGCCTCGCGCTCGTGAGACTGGATGCGCCCGGCGTATTCCCCGCCCTTGCCGTCGAACAGGGTCAGCGCATCGCCCGGCTTCAGGCGCAGAACCCTGGCGGCGTGCCGGGCGGCGCTTGCCGTGAGCTCGTGGCGCGCGCCCGCCGCGAGCGGGAAAGGGCAGAAGAAACGAGGGGGATTCATGGCCGGCAATTATAGAGACAATGGTCGATCCGAACCGGGGCCGGGGCCGAAATCCCGCGGGGAAAAGCCCTGGGCGCTGCGCGCGGATCGGCTACCAGGCGGGGATCATCGAATCCTTGAAGGTATCCGTGATGAATTTCTTCACCTCGTCCGAGTGGTACGCCTTGATCAGCGCGGCGACCCAGGGCTTGTCCTTGTCTTCCGCGCGCACGGCGAGGATGTTGACGTAGGGGCCGTCGGCGCGTTCCTGCGCGACGGCGTCCTTTTTCGGGTCGAGGCCCGCCGACATGGCGAAATTGGTGTTGATGGCCGAGGCGTCCATGTCTTCGAGCGAGCGCGGCAGTTGCGCGGCTTCGAGTTCGAAGAATTTGATTTTCCTGGGGTTGTCGACGATGTCGAGCGGCGTGGCCTTCAGGCCGGCCTCGGGTTTCACGCGGATGAGGCCGAGTTCCTGCAGGATGATCAACACGCGGCCACAGTTGCTGGGGTCGTTCGGGATGCCGAAGCGGGCGCCCTCCTTGAGTTCGTCCAGGCTCTTGATCTTCTTGGAATAGATGCCGATCGGGAAATTGACGGTCGGCGCGGCGGATACCAATTTGTAGCCGCGGTCCTTGATCTGGGCTTCCAGAAAGGGCAGATGCTGGTAACTGTTGACGTCGAGGTCGCCGGCGGCCAGCGCCGCGTTGGGCTGTATGTAGTCCGAGAATTCGATGATCTCGATTTTCTGGCCGCCGCGTTCGGCGACCTTCTTGACGACTTCGAAAATCTGGGCGTGCGGCCCCGGAGTGACGCCGACCTTGAGCGGCCTGTCCTGCGCCGAGGCGGGAAGGGAGAAAAGAACCGTCAGGAAGGCGGCGGGCAGAAGACGGAAGATGCGATTCATGGCGAGATCCTTCGAAGGGTTTCAGGGAGGGGTTTGCGCGGATTGCCCGCGATGGGAAACACGGAGCACGAGGCGATCGCCCAGGCTTTGCACGAGCTGCACGAAGGCGATCAGGACGACGACGACGGCGGCCATGACGTCCGGCAGGAAACGCTGGTAGCCGTAGCGGATGCCCAGGTCACCCAGCCCGCCGCCGCCGACGGCGCCGGCCATGGCCGAGTAGCCGACCAGGCTGACGAGGGTGATGGTCAGCCCGGCGACGATGCCGGGAAAGGCCTCGGGCAGCAGCACCTTGCGGACGATCTGGGCGTCGGTGGCGCCCATCGCCTGCGCCGCTTCGATCAGGCCCGAGTCGACCTCGCGCAGCGCGGATTCGACGAGGCGCGCCACGAAGGGCGTGGCGGCGATGGTCAGGGGCACGACGGCGGCCGCCGTGCCGATCGACGAGCCGGTGACCAGCCGCGTGAAGGGAATGACCGCGACCATCAGGATGATGAACGGCGTCGAGCGCACGGCGTTGACCACGAGTCCGGCGACGTGGTTGAACTTCGGATGCGGCAGGATGCCGTGCGCCTCGGTGACGTTCAGCGCCACGCCGAGCGGAATGCCCAGCAGCGCGCCGATCAGCCCCGACAGGCCGACCATGATCAGCGTCTCGACGAAGGAGCCGAGGAACAGGACGAGCATTTCAGAGGACATGGTCCATCTCCTCCACGGTGACGTCGTGCTCCCTGAGCAGGGCGATCGCTCCGTCGAGCGATTCCTGGCTGCCGTTGGCGAGCAGGGTGAGCGAGGCGAAGCCCTGATCCTGCACTTCGTCGATCTGCCCGTGCAGGATGTTGAAGTCGATGCGGAAGCGCTTGACGGCTTCGGAGAGCAGCGGGCGGTCGACGTCGTCGCCGACGAACAGGAGGCGCAGCAGATGATCGGGATGGCCGTCGCCGTTGCGGCCCTCGATGCGCCGCCGCACGCGCTGGAGGACGGTTTCGGGCAGCTCCAGGGAAATCACGTCGCCGATCAGCGTGCGCGTCACCTCCGAGCGCGGCGCGCGGAACACGGAAAGCACCTCGCCGCTCTCCACCACGCGGCCGTCGTCCATCACCGCGATGCGGCCGCAGATCTGCTTGACCACCCGCATCTGGTGCGTGATCAGCACGATGGTAAGGCCCAGTTCCTTGTTGATGCGTTTCAGCAGATCGAGGATGGAGCGGGTGGTTTCCGGGTCGAGCGCCGAAGTGGCCTCGTCCGAGAGCAGCACTTTCGGCTGGCTGGCCAGCGCGCGGGCGATGCCGACGCGCTGCTTCTGCCCGCCGGAGAGCTGCCGCGGGTAGCGGTCGGCTTCCGCCGACAGCCCGACGATGGCCAGCAGCTTTTCCACCCGCGCGCGGATCTCTTCCTTCGGACGATCGATGAGTTCGAGCGGCAGGGCGACGTTGCCGAACACCGTGCGCGAGGACATTAGGTTGAAATGCTGGAAGATCATGCCGATCTCGCGGCGCGCGGCGCGCAAGGCCGGCGCGTCGAGCCGGGTCAGATCGCGCCCGTCGACGATCACCTCGCCGGAATCGGGTCTGGTCAACAGGTTGATCAGGCGCACCAGCGTGCTCTTGCCCGCGCCGCTGCGCCCGATGATGCCGAAAATCTCACCCGCCTCGATGTGCAGGCTGACCTCGCGCACGGCATGTACGTCACGCGCCGCGCCGCGAAAGGTCTTGGAGACGTTTTTCAGTTCGATCATGAAATGGACAGGAAAACGCGGGAGGCGGCCACGGCGACGGAATCCGCGATTATAGTCCTGAACGGGAGGTCCACGTCCCGGATCATGAACAGACCGCGCCGCCCGGAACCGCTTCGCGCAGCACGGGGTTCAACGCATCCGGCGCTTCGCCCGCGAATTCGCGACCCTTGGGCCGCGGCCTACGGCCTGGTCCAACCCACAGTGCTTCGCTCACCCTCCCGGCGCGGCCGCAAACTTTTCTATCCTTTGTTTTCTGTCTTCTGTCCCCTGTCCTCCGTCTTCTGCCCTCCGTCCGCTGGCTCCTTGCCCCAGACGGCTTCCATCAGGGAAGGGAAGGTTTCGGCCAGGTGTCTGACGGCGAGGTCGAGCGCCACGCGCACGATGTCCGGCTCGAAGCCGTTGTCGGACGCGGGCAGGCATATGTCCAGGATCAGGCTGCCGTCCCGCACGTAGTATTTGAAGATCTTGTACGCGCCGTTCAAGTCGTTGATGCGTTTTCCGACGCGCACGCGCGCGCCCTCGTCGTTCAGGCAGTTGGCGGCGATCACCGTCCGGATGATCACGAAGAGACTCCGGTCGATGATCACCACGACGGGCAGGCGTTGTCCGCCCGCCTCCAGGGCCGAGCGGAACACGGTGGTCTGGAGTTCGTCCTGCGCCTCCGTGACTTCAAAGACCTTGATGTTGTTTTCTTTCAGCAAGGCGGAAAATTTTTCGGCCTTCGGGCTCATTGCTCATCCTTTCTCCGGGAACCGCGCCATCCAGGACAGCTTGCGGCTTGATTACAGGCGGATATTCAATCCGAAATGGACGCGCCAGTCATTCACGCGTTCATCGAGGATTTTATCCTTCTTCGGGAAGCCGACTGTCAACGTCAGTTCGCTGCCCTTGAAAAACGTGCTGTGGATGCCAAAGCCGACGGAGGTCAGCGTGCGCGTCGACAGCGTGTTCTTGCCGAAGAGCCTGCCGGCGTCGTAGAAGAACAGCACGGACGAATTCAGGCTCTTCACCGGAAAGCGGAACTCGAAGTTCGCGGCAAGGCCGCTGTCGGCGCTCAACACGCTTTCCCGGTAGCCGCGGACGCTGTACATCCCGCCGAGATAGAACTGGTCGGATGACGGAAGATAGTGGCTCAGCGCCTTTTGCGCGGCGACGGTGACGCTGTAGAGATTCTCGCGGCTGTCCTGCTTCTGCCAGATGAAGTCGGCCTTGAGCCTGCCGACGTCTTTCTTTTCGGCCAATCCCCTGTACCAGCCGTGGATGTACGTCGGTTTGAAGTAATAGACCTCGCCAACGCCGTGCCAGGTCAGCCCGGTGCCCAGCGAAAGGCGGTATTCCCGGTCGTCGACGAACTCGACGCCAAGCACCTCCGTGCTGGAGTCCTGCCGCTGGACGTCCAGCGTGAGGTCCTGTTTGAAGCGCATCTCGACGAATATCGGATGGCTCAGCGTCAGGCCGAAGTAATCGGCCCTGCCCTTGACCTTGAAATGTTCCAGGTCGCCGTCGGTCACCTTCATCCTGTTGCCGTTGTAATACGCGGCCAGGCGGGTGCCCCGCCGGTTGACCGGCAGGCTGTATTGGAGGAGCGCGATCTGCGAGCTTCTCGAAAACAGGGTGACGATGCCCAGCGAATCGCGCCGTCCGGTGAGGCTTGCGTTGGTGTAGCCCACGCCGGCGCGGATATTGCCGATGTCCCGGCGGCCCGCGCTGTCGCTCATCAGCGTGAATTGATGCTGGTCCGGCTCGTTGGCGATGATGGAAAAGTCGGTCGTGCCCGGTTCCTTGCCCGCTTCCAGTTGAATCGCCAGTTTGGCGTCGTTGGTGCCGTTGAACCATTGCAATTGTCTGTCCAGCTCGTTCAGATTGGGCACCTGGCCTGCGGGCAGATCGATGCGCTCGAGGAGGTAATCGTCGTGGGTCGAGCGGTTGTTCTCCAGCCTCACCTGCCCGACCCTGCCTTCGATCAGCAGAATCCTGACCGTGCCGTCGCGGATTTCCTGCTGGGTCAGGAGGGCCATCGCGGTGACGTAGCCGTGCGCCTTGTACAGTTGGTTGATTTCCTCGACCAGTTGAGGTCGCGGATGCTGACTTCCCGCTGCTCGTACTTGCCGGTCAGCGCCCGCAGATCGCTTTCCGGCAGCACCCGCGACGGCGGCGTGAATTCGACTTTTTTCAGGAACAGGCTGAGCTGCGGGACGTCGGGCAGCTTCGCCGCGGGGCTTGCTTCCCTTTCCTTGCGCGCCTCCTCCTCGTCGATGCGTCTGTTTTCCTCGCGCAGCTCCTCCTTGAGCTGGCCGCGCCCCAGCGCCTCGCGCGTGCGGCTGAGATCCGCGCCGCTGTCAAGGATCGCCTGGGCCGCGGCCGTCAGGGAGAAGACCGTCGCCGGCAGCAAGACTGCCCATCGTTTCCATGTATTTGCCATTGAACCATCACCCTTCCCGATTGGAGCACGTTAAAGAATGAATCAGCGGCGCTTCGCGCCGGAGGCCTGGTTCCCCCCTTGAATGGGATGATTTTTTTGTCTGACCAACGGTTTGCCGCCTTTTCTTCGAAGACCAGGCTTCCTTTCGCGTCGCCGCCTGCCTTCCCCTCCCCCGCTCGGCGGGGGAGGGGAAGGCAAATATCCGCGCGGAAGCAAGCTGCTTATCGACGGGAATCCTCCAGTCATGAATACGACCTCTTGGCAGAATTTCGTTGCTGATCGAGCAATTCATTGATCCGCTCTACGATGACGGCATCTGAATGTCGCGGCCAAGCGCCTTGGGCAGGCCGGCGCGTTTTTTCACGCCGGTTTTCCTGAACACGGATTTCAAGTGCGCCTTGACCGTATGCATGGCGATGGCGAGCCGTTCGGCGATCTCCTGCTGATTTCCGAGCAGGCCCATGAGATGGGCGCGGGCCATGTCGGCTTCCATGCGGTTGGATTTCTGCGGATGCTCCCGCGCCAGGGCGTCCATGCCGTTCAGCGCGGCAGTGAAGGCTTCGGCGTCTCCGCGCAGCAGCGCCAGCCGGCCCAGCAGCAGTTCGGCGCCGATCAGCACGCTGGCCTGTCCGGTGAGGCCGGCTTCGTCGCGGGACTGGTGAGCGCGGATTTCGGCCTCGGCCTCCTCGCCCCGGTACAGCAGCACCTCGCCGCGCATCAGCGCCGGCCCGCCGCATCCGTGGCCGCGAGCCATGCGGGCATAGTGCGAGGTGTAGTACTCCACGTCAGCCAGCTCGGCGTCGAGCCGTCCAACGTCGCGGTGGTACATGAGGAGAACCGAGGCGTTGCCGAAAGTCCAGGAGTTGTGCGGCGAGATCAGTGAGGTGGGGCCGCCGATGAGCTGCGCGGCGCGCTGCATACGCGTGCCCATTCCGACAATGCTGTTGTAGTGGATGAAAGCCCCATCAGCAGGAGTTCGCCGAGCAGACGCTTGTGCCGGCCTTCAGCCTCCCCCTCCCGCCCCGCGATTTCCGCCATTTCGGCGCACAGCGCGGCAAATTCCTCCACGCAGCCCTGCCCGAAGAATTCGAAGGCAAGCTGGATCGCCGACAGCGGATAACGGGCTTTCATCTCCGGCGTGAGGTGCGCGGCGATGTCGCGCAGCACGTCGGCGCAGGCGCGGTCGGACAGGTCTATCAGGCGGTTGTCTTCGAAGCCGGAAAGATCGAGCGCGAGGATTTCTCGAAGTCACGCAGCCGGTAGTAAAAGAAGATAGCTCTTTCGCGCTCGCTATGTGGTTTTCCCTCAGACGACCCAGCACAGGATTCAGCGCGCCACGCTAGTGTAGTGTCTCACAAATATATTTACATTAGGTGATTGCGGTCTGTTGTGCCAGTGTCTGTCGCGCCCGCTCGATTTTGCGCAAGATGTCCTCGCCCTTAGCCTTCCAGGTGTAGCGCCTGGGGTTTTGGTTGCGCTCGGCCAGGAAAGCAATG
>JAITIQ010000038.1 GCA_031279425.1 Accumulibacter sp. | reverse complement strand
GGACTACGTATCGGGCACGAACGGCCTGCTCACGCTGCATTACCTGCCCGGCTACGCGCCTGAACTGAACCCGGACGAACTGGGTTGGAGTCATGTCAAACGTACTGGAGTGGCCAGGGGTCCCTTGCAAAAGGGAGAAAAACTCGAACCAAAAATTCACGAGCAGCTCGCACAAATTCAACGCAATCCAAAACTCGTCCGCTCATTCTTCCAGCATCCAGATGTCTCCTATATTTATGACTGATGAGTAAATTAAAACATTAGAGCGTATTCGACCTTCAATATTGACAGCGAAGGCGTCACCCGAGGGCATGATGCTTGCTTTTTCCCTTCAAGGGGGAATTTGTGTCTCGTTTTGCCGGCAGGATGCCGGCGTTCCCGGCCGCATGGATTGCCGCGGCGCGCCCCCGCGCGAAGGCGCCGGCTTCAGCGTGAAAGGACATCGGAGCGCGGGCGTCTCGCCCGCAATGCGTTGCCGATCATGGTAGTATCCACCGTCCGGTTTGGCGTATCCGGCGTCGTTCGTGGCCTGCCGCACAGCGTTGCTCTTCGGCGCGGGACGCATCGGCAAAGTGCGGACTGGCCGCGCATCCGGTGCTCCGGTGAAATGTCAAATCAGTATTGCGGAAAGGAAATGGCGATGAAGGTTGGAAAAAACGACGTATTGTTCGCGCTGGGAGGCTTTTTTCTGGGAACGCTGGGCGTGAAAGCGCTCAAAAGCCAGACGGCCAAGAAACTTGCCGTGGGCGCGGTGGCGCAGGGGCTCAAGATGAAATCCGGCTGCGAGGGCGTTCTCGAGGAAGCCCGGGCGCAGTTCGGCGACATCGTCGCCGAGGCCGAATACCTCAGAAATTCCGAGGACGAAACTGCGGCAAAAACCGTGGCAGACAAGGCGAAACCCAGGAAGTCCGGCAAGTAGCCAGTGCGCTATTCCCTGATCTCGGACATCCCCGGTCGGATGCGCGTCCGGCTTGGCGGAAGCGTTCCGGCGGGTGACGTCGCGCCGCTTCAGGCCGCACTGTGCGCGCATGAGTGCGTCGAGCGCGCGCGCATTCAGCCGCGCGCGGGCAGCGTGACCCTGTGGTATTCGACCGGGAGCGCGGACGACGCGCGTGGCCGGATTCTCGCCCTGCTCGACGCGCTCGACGCCGGGTTGCTGAAGTCGTTCCGGAGCAGCGCCAGGGCATTGGAATTCGCGCGGAACGATGCCGAAGCGCCCGATTTCGGCGTGTTCTGGCGCCTCGCGGGATACTTTCTCAGGCGCTGGACCTTGCCCATGCCGTTGCGCGTGCTTTGGGCCTTGGCAAACTTCGCTCCCTTTGCCCTGGCGGCGGCAAAATCACTCGGCAGGGCGCGCCTGGACGTTCCCGCGCTGGACGCCGCCTCGATCGCTTCCTCGCTGCTGCAGGGCGATTTCACCACGGCCGGGCAGACGATGCTGCTGCTGGGCCTGGGAGAGAGGCTCGAAGAGCACACCCGCCGGCGCTCCAGGAACGAACTGATCCAAACCCTGCTCGATCTGGACCCGCGCGTCGTTCGCGTCGAGCGCGGCGAGGAAATCGAAGCCAAGGCCGGCGAAGTCGTGCTGGGCGATCTCGTCGTCGTGCGCACCGGCCTGCCGATCAACGTGGATGGCGAGGTCGAGCGCGGCTTCGCCCTGGTCAACCAGGCTTCACTGACCGGAGAACCCTTCGCCATCGAGCGAACGGCGGGCGATTCGGTCTTCGCCGGCACGGTCGTCGAGGAAGGAGAACTCTACCTGCGCGTCCGCGTTTCGGACGCCGACACGCGCATCCGCGGAGTCACCGCGCTGGTGCAGCGCTCCGAAGCCATGAAGGCCGGCCTGCAGTTGCGCATGGAAAAGGCCGCCGAGCGCATCGTCCCCTATAACTTCCTGCTGGCCGCGCTCACGGGCTTCATGACGCGGGATTTTTCGCGCGCCTCGGCGGCGCTGATGGTGGATTATTCCTGCGTGCTGAAGATGGGCGGCTCGATCGCCGTGCTCGGCGCCATGCGAGACGCCGCCAAGGCCGGCTTCACCGTCAAGGGCGCCAGATTCTTCGAAGCCCTGGCCCGGGCCGACACCCTCATCTTCGACAAGACCGGCACGCTGACCCAGGCCAAGCCCGAACTGCGCCTGATTCTCCCCGTGGGCGGCCGCGGCAGGGCTTACGGCGAGAAGGAAATCCTGCGCCTGGCCGCCTGTCTCGAGGAACATTTCCCGCATCCGCTGGCGCGCGCGGTCGTGCGCGCCGCCAGCGAGCGCGGCATCGACCACCGCGAGCAGCATGCCGCCGTGGAATACATCATGGCGCACGGCATCGTCTCGACGCTCGACGGCAAGCGCGTGGTCATCGGCTCCGAGCATTTCGTCGTCCAGGACGAGAAGGTGCCGGTCGCGCCCGCGCTTGCGCGGCGGATCGCCGCGGCCACCGAGAGTCTCACGCCGCTGTACCTGGCCATCAATGGCAGGCTGGTCGGCGTGCTGGGCATCGACGATCCCTTGAAAGAGGACGTGCGGGAGACCGTCGAACGTCTGCGCGAAGCGGGTTTTGCGCGCATCGTCATGCTCACCGGCGACAACGCGCGCTCTGCCGCGCGCATCGCCGAAAGCGCGGGAATCGGCGAGTATCACGCCGATCTCCTGCCCGAAGACAAGCACCGCATCATAGAAAGACTCAAGGAAGAAGGCGCCACGGTGATCATGGTCGGCGACGGCGTCAACGATTCTCCCGCCCTGGCCCGCGCCGACGTTGGCATCGCCCTGGGCCAGGGAACCGCGATTGCCCGCGAGGTCGCCGACATCACCTGCGCCGGCGACGATCTTTCCGCGCTGCTCGAACTGCGTTCCCTCTCCCGCGAACTGCAACGGCGCCTGGAACACACCTCGCGCAACGGCATCGGTTTCAACAGCGCCATCATGATCGGCGGCGTCCTCGGCTTGCTCCCGCCCGGAACGTCGTCATTGCTGCACAACTCCTCGACCGTGGCGCTCTGTCTGGCGAACGCTTCCGCCTATCCGACGACGCGGTGAGTCAGAGGACAGAAAAGTCAGCGGCGCTCTCGCGCCGGAGGCTTGGCTTCCCCCCCCCCCTCTCCCGGTCTTCGGCCACCCTCTCCCCCCTGCGGGGGGTGAGGGGAACGGAATGTTTCGTCATGGTGAAGGCGAGAGGCCCGGGGCAATCCGGATCGTTACCACAGCCGCTTGCCGTCCCCTCCCCCGCTTGGCGGCGGAGGGCGCCCCGCAGGGGCGGGAGAGGGCGTCCTTCCCTCCGGCGCGCAGCGCCGCTGACTTTTCTGTCCTCTGTCCTCTGCCCGCCGAAGGCCGTCAGCCTTGCGGCGTCGAGGCGGCCTGAATGGCGGTCAGCGCGATGGTGAACACGATGTCGTCGACCAGCGCGCCGCGCGAGAGGTCGTTGACCGGCTTGCGCAACCCTTGCAGCATCGGGCCGACGGACAGCACCTTGGCGCTGCGCTGAACAGCCTTGTAGGTGGTGTTGCCGGTATTGAGATCGGGGAAGACGAATACCGTGGCCTGGCCGGCGACCGGGCTGTCCGGCGCTTTCTGTCTGCCGACCTCGAAGACCGAGGCGGCGTCGTATTGCATCGGGCCGTCGAGAACCAGTTCGGGAAATTGCTTCCGGGCGATCTCGGTGGCCTCGCGCACTTTTTCGACGTCCTCGCCCGAACCCGAACTGCCGGTGCTGTAACTGATCATCGCCACCTTGGGAGCAATGCCGAAAGCGGCGACGCTGTCGGCAGTCTGCTTGGCGATCTGCGCCAGTTCCTCGGCCGTCGGATTGGGATTGATCGCGCAATCGGCGTAGCACAGCACCTGGTCGGGCATGAGCATGAAGAAGACCGACGAGACGATCGACGAACCCGGCGCCGTCTTGATGAGCTGCAGGGCCGGACGCACGGTGTTGGCGGTGGTGTGCACGGCGCCGGAGACCAGGCCGTCGACGTCGCCTGTCGCGAGCATCATGGTGCCGATCACCACCGTGTCTTCGAGCTGCGCCGCCGCCATGTCCGGCGTCAGACCCTTGGATTTGCGCAATTCGACCATCGGCGCGACATATTTTTCGCGCACGCCGTCCGGATCCACGATTTCCAGGTTCTTCGCGGGCAGCGTCACGCCCTGCGCGGCGGCCACGGCCTCGATGGCCTCGCGCTTGCCGAGCAGCACGCAGCGGGCGATGCCCTTTTCCGCGCAGATCGCCGCGGCGCGTACGGTGCGCGGCTCGTCGCCCTCCGGCAGCACGATGCGCTTGCCCGCGGCGCGCGCCTTCTGGATGAGCTGGTAGCGGAACGCCGGCGGCGACAGCTTGATCGACTCCGGAATGCGGAAGGAAGCGGTGATCGCGCCGATGTCGAGGTGCTCGGCGACGGTATCGAGCACGGTGTTCATGCGCTCCACGTCGTCATTCGGCACGTCGCTCGGAATCGTGCCGATCCGCCGGGCGGTGGCAAAACTGTTGCTCTTCGTGCGCAGGATCGGTAGTCCGGTAGCCAGGGCGGGTCTGGCCAGATCCATCAGTTCCGGCGCGATCCCACTGTCATGGGTGAGCAGCAGGCCGGCCAGCGGAATGCCGCGGCTGGCGGCCAGCGCCACCGCCATCACGACGTCGTCGCGGTCTCCCGAAGCGATGACCAGCGTTCCCGGACGCAGGCGCGAGATGACGTTGACCGCGCTGCGCGCGGCGATGATGGCCTCGGTGACGCGCCGGGTGGCGATTTCGCCGGCGGCGACGATCTCGGCGTCCAGATGGCGGGCCACGTCGCTGACGCGAGGAGCCTGGAGCAGCGGCGTTTCCCGGACGACGCCCCATAGCGGGACGTCGCCGAGACCAGCCCTGATTTTATCGGAGGCATGGTTTTCGGGCGCCAGATTGACGATGGCGCCGGCCACTCGGCAGCCTTCGTTGGCGTACTGGCGGACGGTCACGCGCAGATTGGCCGCCACGCCGGGAGCGCGGGCATCGGCGACGGCCACCACCGCGGCCTTAAGGCTGCGCGCCAGGTCGATGTTGAGCTGCGAAGTGAACGGATGGGCCGGGTCGATGTGCAGGCCTTCGACGACCAGCACGCCGGCGCCGTTGCCGGCGTTCATGCACAGCGTGACGATTTCCTCCATCAGTTCGTTGGTCTGGTTGGACGCGATCCGCTCCGCCGCATTCTGCAGCGGGATGGCCTCGGGCACCGCGGCATGGAAAATCTCGCGCGCGAAGGACACCGAGGTATCGCCGGCCTCCTGCGCGACCGGCTTGGCGAAACGCACGTCGGCGCCGTTGCGCTGCAAGGCGCGCACCAACCCCAGCGCGACCGAGGTGAGACCGACGCCGGGCCGGTCCGGGACGACGAGAAAGGTCTGGGTGAAAGTCTGACTCATGTTCGTGATCTCCTGAAATGAAGGCGAGTTATTCTTGATGCCCATGCAGGCGATATTGTATAGCCGGCGGCGCTCGTCGGCGTCCGCGCGGGAGTTCGCCCAGGGCGATCGCCTCCGGAAATCCAGGACTCCGTCATGCCGGCGCTCGCCGGCGAGGGCCGGGATTCGGGTTCGTTCATCGAAGTCCATTCCCCGCGCTCTTGGCGCGGGGACTGATTTCCGGGGTTTCAGAGGGGCGAAGGAACCTGGCCCTGGGTCAGGGGCGGGGTCGATATCCCGTCCGCGAAGCAAAAATTCATTGTATCCACGGCGTCAACCGTGGTAAATCGCTTCTTTTCACGCCGGAGCGAATCTTGTCCATCGACGTATCCCCGTTGATCGTGCTTGGCTTGGCCGCGCTTTGCGCGGGTTTTATCGATTCGGTCGTCGGCGGCGGCGGGCTCGTGCAGATTCCCGCCGTGTTTTCCATTCTGCCGCGCGAGACCCCGGCGGCGCTGTTCTGTGCCGCCAAGATCGCCGGCCTTTCCGGTACATCCTATGCCGCCTGGCGCTATGCGCGCCGGGTATCCATGCCGTGGCGGATCATCGTGCCGGCGGCGCTGGCGACCTTCCCCTTTGCCTACCTCGGCGCGATGGCGGTAGCTTGGCTGCCGCGCGAACTGCTGCGGCCGATGATCCTGGTCCTGCTCATCGTCGCCGCCGTGTATACGTTCCGGCACAAGGAATTCGGCACAGTCCACCAGCCTCGCCTTTCGGGAACCAGGGAATGGTTATCCGCCGCGACCGTGGGCGGGGCGCTGGGTTTTTATGAAGGCTTCTTTGGTCCCGGTTCCGGCAGCTTCCTGATCTTTCTCTTCATCCGCGTGTTTGGCTTGGATTTCCTGCACGCCTCGGCCACCGCGAAGCTGATCAACGCCATGGCCAACCTCGCGGCGATCGCGTATTTCGTGCCCCACGGTCATTTCCTCCCGCTCGCCGCCGTCGTCATGGCGGTGGGCAACATCACCGGTTCGTCGATCGGGACGGCCATGGCTCTGCGCCACGGCAGCGGTTTCGTACGCCGGATGTTCCTCTGTGTCGTTGGCGTGCTGATCGTCAAGTTCGCCTGGGATACGTTCTGACCAGAGCGGCCTGGCGGGCGAAGAGCGCGGCGCAGAAGCCGGGGTCGAGCCGGTCCGGCGTCGCCGGACGTTCCGGCGGCGCGAGCTCGCGGCCGATGAGGGTTTTGCCCAGCCAGGCCACGTCGTGCCAGGCGCTGAACTTGTAGCCGGTCCCGGGGCAGACGCACAGCGGAACGAATCCCATGGATTCATGCAGGCGCAGGCTTTTCTCGTTGGGCACGGCGATGACCGCATAGGCGTTGTAGTAGCCGAGTTTCGCCAGCAGTTCGAACAGGCATCCGTAAAGGGCGGTGCCGATGCGCCGGCCATGGTGTTCCGGGGCGGCGTAGATCGAAGTCTGCACGTCGAAACGGTAGGCGGCCCGTTCCATGTGCCGCGACGCGTAGGCGTAGGCGGCGGGAATTCCGTTCACTTCGCAGACGAGATAAGGGTGGATCGTCGACGTCTGCGCGATCCTCTGCGCGAAAGCCTGGGGAGACGGAACCTCGTATTCGAAGGAAACCGGCGTGTTTTCGACGTAGGGCGCGTAAATGGCGAGCAGGGCGCGCGCGTCCTCGGCGCGGGCGAAGCGGAGGGTGATGGTTTCCATGTCATTCGTCCTCAAGTACTTTCCCCGCCCCAGCGCTTCGTCAGCGCATGGGCAACCCCGACCTGATCGAGCAGGCGCGCGACGACGAAATCGACGAGATCGCCGACGCTTCGCGGATGGTGGTAAAAGCCGGGATTGGGCGGCAGGATGAGCGCGCCGGCGCGCGAGGCGCGCAGCATGTTTTCCAGGTGGATCGCGGAAAACGGCGTTTCGCGCGGGACCAGGATCAATTTACGGCCTTCCTTCAGCGCCACGTCGGCGGCCCGCTCGATCAGGTTGTCGGCGAGGCCCTGGGCGATGGCCGCCAGCGTGCCCATGGTGCAGGGACAGACGATCATGGCCTCCGGCGGACTGGAGCCGCTGGCCACCGGCGCGCACCAGTCTTCGTGGCCGAAGACTTCCAGCGCGCCGGGCTGATTTGCGAAACGGGCCTTGAACAGGGTTTCGGCGTCGGCGGCCCGTTCGGGCAGTTCCAGCGTCGACTCCTCGCGGGCGACGATCCGCGCCGCCGGGGAATAGATGAGTTGCACGCGGCAGCCGGCCGCGAGGAGACATTCCAGCAGGCGCATGCCGTAGGGCATGCCCGAGGCGCCGGTCAGGGCGAGACAGATGGTTTTAGGCATGGGGGTCGCGGAGTGCGAAAACGGCGAGCAGACGGGCGGCGATCAGTCCGTTGATGATACCGAAAGTGAGCGCGGCGACGGCGAAAATCGGCGCCAGCAGAAAGACGCCGTCGTGCGGGATCAGCCAGAGCCGCGCCAGCAGCAGTTGCCCGCCGATGTGGGCGAAGGCGGCGAGGACGCTCCAGCTGACCGGCCCGAACCAGCGCCGCGGCAGGCGGACGGCTCCGGCCAGCAGCAGCAGGCTGGACAGCGCGCCGGCAAGACTCATGAAGAAGCCGGGCGCGAGCAACTGGCCGAGCAGGAGCGCGCTGGCGACGACGCGCAGGCCGCTCACCCAGGCCGCCACGCGCCAGCCGTGGCGCGAGAGTACGATCAGCGTCACGATGTTCGACAGTCCCGGCTTGATGCCCGGCAGGGGCAGGGGAATCGCCGCGTCGATCAGGGACAGCCCGATGGCCGCGGCGGCCAGGCGCGCGATGCGATGATCCTCGGGCGTGGCGGTGAGCCTAATAACCGAGCGAGTCATAGGCGCGGGTTCTGCCGGCGATCTCGACGCTGACCTGGTTGGGCGCGCAGAGGGCGATTTCTCCCGCGCGAGAAAGCCAGCCCTGGCGCACGCAATATTGGCGCGGGCCGGGATCGGAGACTACCCGCGCGCGTCCGCGTTCCACGGCGACGGTCGTCGTGCCCAGCGGGCCGGGGACTTCGATCCGCCGGTCGCGCGCGAGATCGAGTTCGGCGAAAACCTCCCCACCGCTCCGGATGATCACCTGGTCGGCCCGGCCCGATCGCCAGATCAGGGGAAAGGACGCGGCACACAGAATCGCCCCGAGGACGACGACCCCCCAGTCGCCGGGGCGCAACAGCGACCGCCAGGACATCAGACCCGGCCGCCGGGCACCGGCGGCAGTTCGCGGTGGCGCACCAGCACCCGCACCCGGTCGCGGAAGTGCCGGCCCAGCCATTCGGCCAGATACACGGAGCGATGCTGGCCGCCCGTGCAACCGATGCCGACGGTCAGATAGCCGCGATTGTCGGCAAAATAGCGCGGCAGCCAGTCGCCGATGAAACGGGCGATGTCGCCGCGCATGCGCAGCACGTCCGCTTCCGCTTCCAGATAATCGATCACCGCCTGATCGCGTCCGGTCAGCGCGCGCAGAGACGCTTCGTAATACGGATTGGGCAGGCAGCGCGCGTCGAAGACGAGTTCGGCATCGAGCGGAATGCCATGCTTGAAACCGAAGGATTCGAACAGCAGCGTCAGGCCGCCGCTCTCGTCCGGAACGATGAACTGGCGGATCCAGTCGCGCAGGACGTTCGGTTTCAGATCGCTGGTGTCGATGTGCTGTCCGAGTTCCGCCAATCGTTCCAGCCGCCGGCGTTCCTCGGCGATCGATTCGGTCAGCGTGTGCCGCTCGTCGGCGAGAGGGTGCCGCCGCCGCGTCTCCTGATAACGCTGGAGCAGAGTGTCGGTCTTGGCGTCGAGGAACAGGAATTCGACAGCGAAGCCGCGCGCGCGCAGTTCCGCGATCTGCTGCGGCAGCATGGCGATGCTGTCGCCGCCCCGGATATCGATGGCCGCGCCCACCTTGTCGTACCCGCGCCGGCCGAGATGGTCCACCAGTTGCTGCAGCATTTGCGAGGGCAGATTGTCGACACAATAGTACGAGGCGTCCTCGAGGATGTTGAGGGCGATCGATTTGCCGGATCCCGACAGGCCGCTGAGGAGGACGATGCGCATATCTCCGAGCATAGCGAAGGGGGCGGTCATGGGCAAGGATGGGCGAGGCGGCCGCGACGGCGCTTCGTCCGGCGTGCCGGCAGGGTGTGAAAATCACCGTTCCGACGACAGCCAAAATCCAGTAGAATCAAGGGTCGGGTCGACAGGCATGCGTTTTTTCGATCGCGCATGCTCGAAAATGGACGGCCGTCATCGACTATGGACACGGGGGCATTCCCGGATTCGGCGGAAAAAATGGTTGCTGGTAAACGTCGGGTATTGGTGGTGGATGGTTCGCGCGTGGTGCGCACGACGCTGGCCAAGAGGCTGGAGAGCGGTTTCAACGTCGTCGAGGAGGATAACGGCGAATCGGCTTGGCAGCGTCTGATGCTCGATGGCAGCATCGTCGCGGTGATTTCGAGCCCCAATCCTCCGCGGCTGGCGGCGGAAGACCTGTTGGGCCGCATGCGGTCCACCGCGCTGCGCCGCTTGCGCAAGACGCCTCTGATATTGCTCGTGTCCGATGACCATCCGGATGGCGATGAGCGGCAGAGTCCTGAAGCGGACGGCTTCATGACCAAATCGATGAGCCGGGAGGCCATGACGGAATGCCTGGAAAGAGTGCTGTCCGGCGCGAAAGAGTCCCGCGAAGAGGAGGGCGGCAAGATCCCGCACGGATCGCATGAGGCGCAGGGCGAAAAGGAAGCGCGGGAAGAAGCGCCGCACGAAGGAGAAGCGCAGGAGGAAGCGCCGGAAAAAGAGCCAGAGAAAGAGCCGGAGAAAGTGCCGGAGAAAGTGCCGGAGCAAACGCGGGCGAGTCGGACGATCTCGCTGGTTCCTCTCCTGGGGGTGAGCGATTTTCGCGCGGCGGTGGCCACGCTCCCGCACGAGGTGAGTTCGGACGAATCCCTGTGCGTGCTGGTCTTCGGGATCGACCGCCTGGACGAATTGACCAGTCGCTTCGGCTCGGACGTTCCGGATCTGTTGACCGGGAAGATCGCCAGGCTGCTGGCCGCGAAGATCGATCCGCGCGACGTGCTCGGGCAGTGTGGAAAAGACTGCGTCGCCATCGTATCCCATGGCGTCGACCTGCGTTCGGGGGTGGGTTTCGGCAGGCGCGTCTGTAAAAGCATGGCCACGGGACAGATTGCCGTCCACGGGCGGAAGATCCGGCTGACGGTCAGCGTCGGGGTGGCCGCGACGTCCGAAGATCGCGTGGATTCTCCGGAAGAACTGCTCGTCCTGGCGCAGAAGCGCCTGAAGCAGGCGGTGATCTGCGGAGGCAATTCCGTGTGTACCGAGCTTCGCCCCGATTGTTCGCTGCATCAGCGGGATGAGGCGCTGGTGAGCCTGTTCCGCCTGCTGGGCGAGATGCTGGAAGCGGAGCAGAAGAGCGCTCTGGGCACGGCGGCCCAGCCTCTGCTGCGTAGAATCGACGCCCGGCTGTCCCTCGACGTGAAGACGGCGCTGGGCCTGTCGATCACCGACATCGACCCAACGATCGGTTTTGCGGAAGACGAAAGCGACTAGCGCGTTTTCGATTCGAATGCGCTGAGCGGGGCTCCGGCGCTCAAGTCCGGTTCCACTCCGGCCTGCGTTTCTCGACGAGCGCGAGCATACCCTGGCGCCCCTCCTCGCCCGTCTGGGCTTCCGTCGCGTGGCGTGCCGCCTGCTCCATCAGCGCCTCATCGATGGGCCGGCTGCCGATGGCGCGCAGCAGTCTCTTGCATGCGCCCATGGCGCCGGCGCCGTTTTTCAGCAGCGCCTCGACCGTTTCCCCGATCGCTTCATCGAGCTGGTCTTCGCCGGGAACCATCTCGTGGATGAGTCCGATGCGATAGGCGTCGACGCCGGAAAAACGCTCTGTCGTCAGCATGTAGTACCGGCAGAGCCGCGCTCCCATCGCCGCCGCCAGGTAGGGGCCGGCGACGGACAGCAGTCCGTGTCTGGCCTCGTTCAAGGCGAACGACGCGTCGTAGGTGGCGAAGGCGATGTCGCAGGCGGCGATGAGTCCGACTCCGATCCCGGAAGCGGGCCCCTGTACGCGGGCGATCGTCGGCTTGTCGGTATCGGAGAGCGTCGCCAGCAGGCGCGCCAGGGCGCGGTTGTCCTGCAGATTGCTCTCGGCGGTTCCGTGGATCGTCTCGCGCACCCAGGCGGGATCGATCCCGGCGCAGAAGCTCCTGCCGGTCGATGAGACGATGATTACGCGGACTGCCGGGTCCTCTTTCAGCGTCTTCAGGCCGGACGTCATCTCGATCGCCATGGTCCGATCCAGCACGTTGTGGCGGTCGTCGCGATTCAGGGTCAGGATGCCGACCCCGTCGTCGATTTCGGTGATTATCGACGGGTACATGGCGGCTCCGATATCGCAACGCCGGGAAAACGCCCCAGCCATTTTGACCATTCCGGCCACTCCACCGCGTCGAGCATGTTCTTGACGATCAGTCCGAGTTCGGTATCGCCTTCGACGACCAGCGCGCGATGGAAGAACAGCGTGTCGGGGTCCTCCTGGCGCGCGGCGAGTTGCAGGAAAGCCGAGAGATTGGCGCGAAAGGTGAGGTCGGGCGCCTCGGGAACGGAAAACAGGGGGCAGAAACAGCCGTCGCGAAAGCAGAACGCGGCGCGGCTGCCGGTGTCGAGCACGTCGATCAGGAAGCGGTGATTCTCCAGGGGGGCCAGGTTTTCCCTGGGCAGCAATCCCCACCGGATCGCGCCGTTGAACGCCACCGTCAACGCCACGGCGCACGGCCATTGCGGCAGTCTGGCGCCGACGCGGGCGACTACCTTCGGCAGCGTGAAGCCGGGTATGACGAAAGATTTGCCTGGTCCGTTCGTCACGATCATTTTCCTCCTCTCGTTGCGGCGCGCGTTTTCCGGATTCGGGTCCGACGCCGGATTTGACCCGCGCCGGAGGAATGATTATAATTGCTCCATTCGCCGAGTTAATCAGGACAACTTGCAGGGCGAAAGATGCCGTGACAGGCGTCGAAATACTGCTAAAGCGTCGTCTGCTCGAAACCCCGGAGCCGGCCACGCCGCCGAATCGGGGTTTTTGTTTGGAGCAGTTCCATGTCAAATGATTATCTGTTCACCTCGGAATCGGTCAGCGAAGGCCATCCCGACAAGGTTGCCGACCAGATTTCGGACGCCGTTCTCGACGCGGTCTTCGCGCAGGACCCCAAGAGCCGGGTCGCGGCCGAAACGCTGTGCAACACCGGTCTCATCGTCCTGGCGGGCGAAATCACCACCAACGCCAACGTCGATTACATCCAGGTCGCGCGCGACACCATCCGCCGCATCGGTTACGACAACACCGAGTACGGCATCGACTACAGGGGCTGCGCGGTGATGGTCTGTTACGACAAGCAGTCGAACGACATCGCGCAGGGCGTCGATCACGCCAGCGACGACTACCTCAATTCCGGCGCCGGCGACCAGGGCCTGATGTTCGGCTACGCCTGCGATGAAACCCCCGAGCTGATGCCGGCGCCGATCTATTACGCGCACCGCCTGGTCGAGCGCCAGGCCGAACTGCGCCGCGACGGCCGCCTGCCTTTCCTGCGTCCCGACGCCAAGAGCCAGGTCACCATGCGCTACGTCGACGGCAAACCGCACTCGATCGACACCGTCGTGCTTTCGACCCAGCACAGTCCCGACCAGAACGAGAGCGCGACCAGACTGAAGGACAGCTTCTACGAAGCCATCCGCGAGGAGATCATCAAGCCCGTGCTGCCCAAGGAGTGGCTCACGAAAGACACCAGATACCTCATCAATCCCACCGGCCGTTTCGTCATCGGCGGTCCGCAGGGCGACTGCGGCCTGACCGGGCGCAAGATCATCGTCGACACCTATGGCGGCGCCTGCCCGCATGGCGGCGGCGCGTTCTCCGGCAAGGACCCGTCCAAGGTGGACCGCTCGGCGGCCTACGCGGCGCGCTACGCGGCCAAGAACGTCGTCGCCGCCGGCCTCGCGCGGCAATGCCAGATCCAGGTCGCCTACGCAATCGGCGTGGCCAATCCGATGAACGTCACGGTTTACACCGAAGGCACCGGGGTGATTCCCGACGAGCGGATCGCCGCCTTGGTGCTGAAGCATTTCGACCTGCGCCCGAAGGGCATCATCCAGACGCTCGACCTGTTGCGCCCGATCTACGCCAAGACCGCGGCCTATGGCCACTTCGGGCGCAACGAGCCGGAATTTTCCTGGGAAGCCATCGACAAGGCGGACCTCCTGCGCGCCGAAGCCGGGCTTTGACGGGAAGCGTTCCCGGCACAACCGGCGGGAGCAGATCGCCGCTTGGTCTGGCGCGCACGCAGGATGTGCCGGAGGCGATGGAGGCATGGTGGAAGGCGCATGAACCAGGTCCGGAGTGAAGTTTGCGGCTTCGCCGCGAGGAACGACGCCCTCTCCCGCCCCTGCCGGGGCACCCTCCCCCGCCGGGCGGGGGAGGGGAAAGCAAACGTCCGCGCGAAGGCAAGCTCAGCGGGGGAAGGAAAGCAAACGTCCGTGCGAAGGCAAGCTGTTATCGACTGGAAGCCTCAAGTCTTCTCCTCCCCGCCCGGCGGGAGAGAGGGCGCCATTCCCGTAGGCGAAGCCGCAAGACAAAACAGGGTCAACTCGAAGAGGCCTGCCAAGGCCCCTCTTCGAGCTTTTTGCGGAGGCTGCCGGAGCAGCCGGGGGAGAAGGCGGGCCGGCCCGCGCGCCTCGCAGCGGATCTTTTCGCTTTTCCAGGATCGTCATGAATACGCCCTCCTGGCAGAATTTCGTTGCTGATCGGGAAAAGAAATCGGCGTCAATCCTTCTTCGCGCGCAGTTGATCCCACACCAGCACGACGGCGCCGAGCGTGATCGCCGAATCGGCCAGGTTGAACGCCGGCCAGTAATGGCCGGCGACGTGCCACTGGATGAAATCGACGACGACGCCGAAGCGGAGGCGGTCGATGACGTTGCCGAGCGCGCCGCCGAGCACCAGGGTCAATGCCAGAGACATTCGGAATTCACCGCTGTGCCGGCGCAGCAGGGCGAGAATCCAGACCGAGATGGCGAGCGGGAGGAGGATGAGGAACCAGCGCTGCCAGCCGCCGGCGTCGGACAGGAAGCTGAAGGCGGCGCCGGGGTTGAAGGCCAGCACCCAGTTCCAGAACGGCGCGACGTAGCGCGTCTCGCCCGGACGCAGGATGCCGAGGACGATCCATTTGCTGATCTGGTCGAGCAGGATGATGATTCCCGCGAACCACAGCCAGGGTCTGATGTCACGCGCAGGCACGCGGCTCACCCTCGCCGTACAGGTTGGCAAGGCAGCGTCCGCAGATTTGCGGATGTTCCGGATTGGCGCCGACGTCTTCGCGCACGTGCCAGCAGCGTTCGCATTTGGCATACGGCAGCGGCGCGCATTCGATCCTTTCCTCGGCGCTTCGGATCACTCGTGTTTTCGAGCAGAGGAGGACGAAGCGCAGGTCGTCGGCGAGCGAAGTCAGAAGATCGTATTTCTCGCCGTCCGCGTACATCGTCACTTCCGCCTGCAGCGACGAGCCGATCCGGCCCGCGATGCGCAGTCCTTCCAGGGCGCGGGTTACTTCCGCGCGATGGACGCGCAGCCTGTCCCACTTGTCGAGCAGCGCGGCCTCGTCGGCGAGCGCGGGCAGCGGCTGCCAGGTGTGCAGCATGACCGAGTCGTCGGGATTGCCGCTGATCACTTGCCAGGCTTCCTCGGCGGTGAATGAGAGGATCGGCGCCATCAGTTTGGTGAAAGCCCGCGCGATGTGCCACAGCGCGCCTTGCGCCGAACGACGGGCCTTCGACTCCGCCGCCGCGGTGTACAGGCGGTCCTTGAGGATGTCCAGATAGAAGCCGCCGAGATCCTCCGAACAGAAGGTCTGCAGGGCCTGCGCGACGCGATGGAATTCATACTTGCCGTAGTCTTCCTCGCACTGCGCCTGCAGGCGGCGCGTCATGGCCAGCGCGTAGCGGTCGATTTCCAGCCACTCCTCCGGCGGCAGGCCGTGTTTTGCCGCGTCGAAATCCGAAGTATTGGCCAGCAGAAAGCGCAGCGTATTGCGGATGCGGCGGTAGGATTCGACGACGCGCTTCAGGATTTCGTCCGAGATCGACAGTTCGCCCGAGTAGTCGGTGGCCGCCGTCCACAGGCGCAGGATTTCGGCGCCGAGGGTGTCGGAAACTTTCTGCGGGGCGATCACGTTGCCGTCGGACTTGGACATTTTCCGGCCGTGTCCGTCGACCACGAAACCATGCGTCAGGAGCGCCTGGTACGGCGCGCGCCCGTCGATGGCGCAACTGGTCAGGAGCGAACTCTGGAACCAGCCGCGGTGCTGGTCGGAGCCTTCGAGATACAGGTCGGCGGGGAAGGCGCATTGCGCCGCGTGCGAGCCGCGCATCACCGAGAGATGCGTGACGCCGGAATCGAACCAGACGTCGAGCGTGTCCTTCATCTGGACGTACTCTCCCGCTTCGTCGCCGAGCAGTTCCTGCGGATCGAGCGAGAACCAGGCTTCGATGCCGGCCTTTTCGACGCGCAACGCCACCTCTTCGATCAGGGCCAGGGTGCGCGGGTGCAATTCGCCGGTTTCCCTGTGCAGGAAGAAAGGAATCGGCACGCCCCAGTTGCGCTGGCGCGAGACGCACCAGTCGGGCCGCGTCTTGATCATCGCCTCGAGCCGCGCGCGGCCCCAATCCGGGAAGAATCGCGTCTCGCCGACCGCGCGCTCGGTGATCTCGCGCAGAGTCTCCGGCTCGCCGCGCGCGCGGCGGTCCATGCCGATGAACCATTGCGTCGTGGCGCGGAAGATGATCGGCGTCTTGTGCCGCCAGCAATGCGGGTAGCTGTGCGTGATCTTCTCGGTCTTGAGCAGCCGTCCGCGGGCCTCGAGCTCCCCGAGCACCAGGGGATTGGCTTCCCACACGGTCCTGCCCGCGAGCGGCGAGACGGACATCGCCGGAGTGCCGGGCAGGAAGCGGCCGTCGTCGCCGACCGGGTTGTTGACCGGCAGCTTGTAGCGCAGGCCGATCAGATAGTCGTCGACGCCGTGCGCCGGCGCCGTGTGCACGAGGCCGGTGCCGGTATCGAGCGTGACGTGGGGACCGAGGATCATCGGCACGTCGCGCTCCTGGAACGGGTGCCTGAGCCGCACGCCTTCGAGCGCGCCGCCTCTGGCCGAACCGATGACCCTGCCCCGGAGAGCGTAGCGTTGGAGGCAATCCTCGACCAGTTCGCGCGCCAGGATCAGCGCCCCCGCCGAAGTCTCGACGAGATCGTAGGTGAAGTGCGGATGCGCGCAGACCGCCTCGTTGGCGGGCAGCGTCCAGGGCGTGGTCGTCCAGATCACGACGAAGATGGGCGAAGGCGGATGCGCCAGCCCGAACGCCCGGGCGACTATTCCGGCATGGCCGGGATGCACTTCGAAAGCGACGTCGATGGCCTGCGAAGTCTCGTCCTCGTAGTCGACCTCGGCCTCGGCCAGCGCCGAGCCGCAGTCCAGGCACCAGTTGACCGGCTTCAGGCCCCGATAGAGGTAAGCCTTTTCGAGAATCCTGCCGAGCGCGCGGATTTCGTCGGCCTCGGTCTGGAAGGCCAGCGTGAGATACGGCCTGTCCCATTCGCCCAGCACGCCCAGGCGGATGAAATCCTTTTTCTGGCGCTCGACCTGCTCGCCGGCAAACGCGCGGCACAGCGCGCGCACCTGGTCGCCGGGGATGTGCTTGCCGTGCAGCTTTTCGATCTGATGCTCGATCGGCAGGCCGTGGCAGTCCCAGCCCGGCACGTAGGGCGCGTCGAAGCCGGCCAGCGTCTTCGAGCGGATGATGATGTCCTTGAGGATCTTGTTGATCGCATGGCCGATGTGGATGTCGCCGTTGGCATAGGGCGGGCCGTCGTGCAGGACGAAGCGCGGACGGCCGATCGACGCCGCGCGAATCCTCTGGTAGAGCTTCTTGTCCTGCCAGTCTTTGACCCATTGCGGCTCGCGCCGGGCGAGATCGCCGCGCATCGGAAAAGGCGTATCGGTGAGGTTCAGCGTGTTTTTGTAATCGGCCATGATGATTGCTCAGTGCTGGAAATAATGCCTCGCGGATTCGGCGTCCCGGGCGATCTGCGCCTGCAGCGCCGCGAGGTCTGAAAAATGGATCTCGCTTCTCAGCCGGTGCATGAAGCGGACGGAAAGGTGCGCGCCGTAGAGGTCGGCGCAGAAATCGAAGAGATGCACTTCCAGCAGCGGACGCGGCAGCGCGTGGGCGCTCGGACGCACGCCGACATTGGCCACCCCTCGCCGCGGGCCGCCCGGCAGCCCGAACACCTCGACGGCGAACACGCCGGAAAGCGGCGGCGGATCGTGCTTGATCCGCAGGTTGGCCGTGGCGAATCCCAGGCGGCGGCCGAGTCCGTCGCCATGCGCCACGCGGCCGTCGAGCGCGTAGGGCTGGCCCAGCAGGCGGGCGGCGCGCTCCATCTCGCCCGCGGCCAGCGCCGCGCGCGCCGCCGAACTGGAGACGCGCTCGCCGTCGACCACCACCCCACCCATGCGTTCGACGCGGAATCCGTGCCGCCCGCCGGCTTCCTCCAGCATGGCGAAGTCGCCTGTACGCCCGGCGCCGTAGCGAAAATCGTCGCCGATGATCAGCAGGGCGGTTTTCAGAGCGCCGGCGAGGACTCGTTCGATGAACTCCCTGGCCGTCAGCGCCGCGAAACCGGCATGGAAACGCTGGACGCAGGCCAGCGCGACGCCTTCCTCGGCCAGCCTCTCGAGTTTTTCCCGCAGCGTGGAAAGACGCGCCGGCGCGGTGCCCGGCGCGAAAAACTCGCGCGGATGCGGTTCGAAAGTCAGCACCGCGGGCAGCAGTCCCTCGCTTTTGGCCGCCGCGCGCAAGCGTTCCAGCAGGGCGCGATGGCCGAGATGGACGCCATCGAAATTGCCGATGGAAAGCGCCGTGGCCCGTGGGGCCGAACGGGAAAAACCGCGAAAAACGAGCATCGGGCGCGCCGTGTCCGAGAACGAACGGAAAGCTTGAGATTCTAACGTGTTTCTCCGGCAGCGCGGGAGGATGCGCGTCGGCTCACAGGGCGATCGCCTTGGAGAATCCGGAGCCAGCCGCTGCATGGATGGAACGGAACGAAGCCGGCGGGATGCCGGCGTTCCATGGAAGCCGACGCCTTCGGACGAGCCGGGCGCCGCCTGCGCGGGCAGGACGGAGCGATCTTCGTCAAAACGCTCCGAACCACCTGCCGGGCACGGTGACGAGTTGCGGGAAGATGATGATGAGCAGCAGGATGACGATGTGCGAGAGCAGGAACGGCGCCACGCCGACCACGACCTTCGCCATGGCGCTGCGCGTGGCGCCGGCGACGACGTTGAGCACCGTGCCCACCGGCGGCGTGATCAGGCCGATCGATCCGCAGACGACGAAGATCACGCCGAAGTAGATTTCGTTGATTCCCGCCTGCCGCACCACCGGCAGCAGCACCGGCGTGAGGATGAGGACGGTCGGCGTGAGATCCATGACGCAGCCGACGGCGAACAGGATGAGCATGATCGCCAGCACCAGCAGCGTCTGCGAACCCATCAGCGGCTGGAGCAGCCGGATCACCTCGCCCGGCAGGTCGGCCAGCGCGATCAGCCAGGCGGCCACCAGCGCGGCGGCGACGAGGAACATCACCACGCCGGTGCTGCGCGTGGCGGCGACCAGCACCTCGAAAATCTGCGACGGCGCAAGTTCCCGATAGATGACGATCGCCACGAACAGCGAGTAGACCGCCGCCACCACGGCCGCCTCGGTCGGCGTGAAGATGCCGAAGCGCAGCCCGACGATGATGATGCCCGGCAGGAACAGGGCCCAGATGCCTTCTCTCAGGGCGGCCGCCAGGTCGCCCGCGCTGCGCTTCTCCTGCACGGCCGTATCGTCGCCGCGGCTCACGATCCACCAGGTGAACGCGAGCCCCACCCCCATGTACAGGCCGGGAACGATGCCGGCCAGGAACAGCTTGGAAATGGACAGGCCGCCGGAAATGCCGAACAGGATGAACGGAATGCTCGGCGGAATGATCGGCCCGATGATGCCGCCGGCCGCCACCAGTCCGCAGGACTGGCCGCGTTTGTGCCCGGCCGCCACCATCATCGGCACGAGCAGCGCCGACAGCGCCGCGGCGTCGGCCACCGCCGAGCCGGACAGGCTGGCCAAGAGGCACGCGGCGATGATGGTGACGTAGCCCAGGCCGCCGCGCAGGTGCCCGACCAGCGCCATGGCCACGCGCACGATGCGCTTGGAAAGACCGCCGGTGTTCATGACCTCGCCGGCGAGGAGGAAGAAAGGCACCGCCATCAGCGTGAAGGACGTCGTGCCGTTGATCAGGTTCTGCGCGATGATCTGGGAGTCGACGATGTCGAGCTGGAACATCAGCGCCACGGCGGCCAGCAGGATGGCGAAGGCGATCGGCATGCCGATGAACATGCCGAAGGCGAGCGCTCCGAGAAATACGAACAGGGTCATGAGGTTTCTCCCCGCGCCCGGTGATCCGGGACGCATTGATGACAAAACATGGCGCCGAGCCGGGCGCGCGCCGTCCCTTGCGCTGAAATATGCCTTCCCTTCCCCCGCCTGGCGGGGGAGGGTGGCCTGTCGTCGCCGTGACCTTGCTCGGCGCATTGCCTTCCCTTCCCCCGCCTGGTGGGGGAGGGTGGCCTGTCGTCGCCGTGACCTTGCTCGGCGTATTGCCTTCCCCTCCCCCGCTTGGCGGGGGAGGGTGGCCCGGCAGGGCCGGGAGAGGGCGTCGTGCCTTTCGGCGCAAAGCGCCGCGAGATTGATTTTCCGAAGCTTTGCGCCGCGGGGTGATTCTTGCGGCTGTGCCGGAGGGAACGATACC
>JAITIQ010000030.1 GCA_031279425.1 Accumulibacter sp. | reverse complement strand
ACAACGACGCCCGTCGGTTGCCCGTTTTCGAGCTGCCAGTGGCGATGGGGATACTCGTAGGGCGAATTCAGGATGGGTTTTTCGAAAAAGGCGCTGCTCATGATCTTGCTTTCGTAAGCCGAGGACTATACGCGGAAATTCTGGCTTGTGGTTTAGCAGTTTCATTTCTCTCCTTTTATCCGCCCTTTCACCCCAACACTTCCGGCAGCCGCGCGGGTTCGGTTTCCTCCGTCGCCATGTCCGGCATTCTCGAGATGATGCGGTTTCCCTGAAATTCATCTTGTTGTTCTCAGAATGCCTTCCGGCGCATGGTGCTGTCCATGTTTTCTACATGGCGCAATCGGAGGAATTGTTGATACTCAAAAAACTGTAATCCTGATCCCGGAAAAGCGGAAGGATGCGCGAGAGGATGCGATGCGCAGACAGGCTGCGCTTACGGCGTCAGGTACGGGGCCAGGACATGCTCGATCAGGAATCTGCCGCCCAGCCAAATGCTGAGGTGGTCGTCGTTGTAAAGCGGCATACCGTTTTCGTCTACCAGCAGGCAGATTTCCTCCGGGCAGAACGCATCCAGCGTATACGGATGGCATCCCGAATATGGCACGGCTGGGAGGATGGGAAAAAGTGCCTGATATGGAAGGGAAGAATGGGGGGTTTCGGCCACGATGAATACGGTTTTATTCATGGTGACGAGCTTGTCTACGAGGTTTTGCATGCGATTTCTGAATTCTTCTTCGCCCAGATTATGAGACAGGCCGCGCCCGGCGCGGGCCGCATTCCATGCCGCCCGCGCCACGACCGGGCCGGGTAGAATATCGCCCATGAGAATCCTCGCTCTTGAAACCGCGGCCGATCCGGGTTCCGTTGCCTTGTGGCTGGACGGTCGGGTCATCGTGCGCGATTGTCCGCCTGATCTATCCAATTCCGCGGCCCTGCTGCCGGCGGCCCGGGCGGCGCTGGAGGGCGAAGGGTTGGATTTTTCCGACCTCGACGGGATCGCCTTCGGCATGGGGCCGGGATCGTTTACCGGGCTGCGGGTGTCCTGTGGCGTGGCGCAGGGTCTCGCCGTCGCGCTGGGCAAACCGCTGCTCGGAGTCGGCACGCTCGAGGCCATGGCGCTCGCCGCCGGCGGCGAGCGGGTGATCGTGGCGCTCGACGCGCGCATGGGCGAGGTCTATCACGGGCGCTTCGTCGATGGACTCCGGCAGGGGGAGATCGGAGTCTGTCCGCCGGAAGAAGTCCCCGTTCCCGGATCGGGCGGCTGGCTGGTCTGCGGCAGCGGCTTGTCCGCCTATCCGTCCCTGCGCGAACGCCTGGCCGGGGTGGCGGCGCGATGGAACCCCGGACTTCTGCCGCACGCCGGGTTCGTCGCGCGCCTGGCCGCGCCGCTCCTGGAACGGGGCGAATGCGTCGATCCGGCGGAGGCCGCGCCGTTCTACGCGCGCGACAAGGTGGCGAGGACCGTCGCCGAGCGTCTGGCCGAGGGAGGGCGCGCCTGATGAGCGCCGTGCTCGAACTGGCGGTCGAAATGCTGCCAATGAGCCTGCGTGATCTCGACGAGATTCTGCGCATCGAATACCGCGTCTATTCGCATCCCTGGAGCCGCGGGAATTTCTCCGATTCGATCGCTGGCGGCCACAGTGTCTGGATCTGCCGCGTCGGCGGCGAACTGGTCGGTTATTTCGTGCTCATGCTGGCTGTCGACGAAGCGCATCTGCTCAACATCAGCGTCGCCGAAAAGCGCCAGGGCCTGGGCTACGGCGCCCGCCTGCTGCATCACGCGATGGACGTCGCGCGGCGATGCGGCGTCGGGACGCTGCTGCTTGAAGTCCGTCCTTCCAACGAGCGGGCGCTGGCCCTCTATCGCCAGTTCGGTTTTCGCCGGATCGGTGTCCGCCGCGGCTACTACCCTGCGCCAGAGGGGCGCGAGGACGCCCTGGTGCTGACGCGCGCGCTCGAAGAGATTCGCGCATGAATCCCTCGCGCCTGACCATCCTTGCGGAAATGGGCCTGTCTCCGGTATGGGTCCGACGCGATGCGCCACCCGTCGCGCCCGGCTCCGGCAAGACCGCGAAGACCGGCTTGCCCGCGAGCGCCGTTGCCGCGCCGGAAGACCATCCGGCCGTGGCGCCCGCGCCGGCCGAAATGCCGGGGAGCGCGCGTCCGTCCGGTATCGCCGGGATGGGCTGGGAAGAACTGCGCCAGGCCATTCTCGCTTGCCGCGCCTGCGGCCTGTGCGCCCGACGTAGGCAGGCTGTTCCCGGCGTCGGCGACGAAAACGCGGCGTGGCTGTTCATCGGCGAAGGGCCGGGCGCCGAGGAGGACGCGCGCGGCGAGCCCTTCGTCGGACAGGCCGGCCGTCTGCTCGATGCCATGCTCGCGGCGATCGGCCTGAAGCGCGGCGAGGACGTGTACATCGCCAATGCCGTGAAATGCCGGCCGCCCGGAAACCGCACGCCGGAAAACGCGGAAATGGCCGCCTGTCTTCCGTATCTTGAGCGGCAGATCGCTCTGCTCCGGCCACGCCTCATCGTCCTGCTCGGCCGGGCGGCGGTCAATGCGGTGCTGGGCGAGGAAAGGTCGCTGGCCAGCATGCGCGGCAGAACGCTCGCCTACCACTGCGGGGACCGGGAGATACCGGTGCTGGCGACCTACCACCCGGCCTATCTTTTGCGCAACCTGCCCGACAAGGCCAAGGCCTGGGAGGATTTGTGCCGCGCGCGGGCGCTGATGCGCGGGCCAGGGCAGAGGTGAAGACAAGGCTCGTTTTGATTCCGAAGCGATATTTTGGCACGCGCACCGCCAGCGGGGCGGGCGCTTGTCCTCTCGCGGCCGCCGATGGCCGTTTTTCCCAGAGTGAAACGACGAATGCCTCATGACATCATCAATACCCGGGTGTCGCCCATGGGCGCGCTGGAAGTTCTTTCCCGCGCCGAAGTGGCCCGCCTGCTCGACCTCGGCCATGACGAGGGCCTATACCGGACTTTCCGCGACTGCGCGTTGGCGGTGTTGAATTGCGGCAACGAATCCGACGACGGCAAGGAGTTGCTGAGGCGTTATCCGTCCTTCGACATTCTGCCGGTCAGCCGCGAACGCGGCATCGAGCTTGCGATCACGGGCGCTCCGGCCTCCGCTTTCGTCGACGGGGAAATGATCGCCGGTATCCGCGAGCATCTGTTTTCCGTGCTGCGCGACGTGGTCTATGTCGGCGACGAGATCCGCAGCAACGGGAAATTCGACCCGTCGACGTCCGCGGGGCTCACCGACATCGTCTTTCGCATCCTGCGCAATGCCGGCGTCCTCAGAGCGGCGGACGGCGTCAGGCTGGCGGTATGTTGGGGCGGCCACGCGATTTCGCGGGAGGAGTACGAGCACACCAAGCGGGTCGGCTACCAGCTCGGCCTGCGCGGCCTGGACATCTGCACCGGCTGCGGCTCCGGCGCCATGAAGGGGCCGATGAAGGGCGCCGCCGTCGGGCACGCCAAGCAGCGCATCGAAGGCCGGTATCTGGGTTTTTCCGAACCAGGCATCATCGCCGCCGAATCGCCCAATCCGATCGTCAATGCACTGGTCATTTTCCCGGACATCGAAAAACGCCTGGAGGCGTTCGTGCGCGTCGGGCATGGCATCGTGATCTTCCCCGGCGGCGCCGGCACCGCGGAAGAGATTCTCTATCTGCTGGGCATCCTGCTGCATCCGCAGAATGCAAGGCTGCCGTTTCCCGTGATCCTGAGCGGCCCGAAGAGCGCGGAGGACTATTTCCGGCGCATCGATGCGTTCATCGGCCAGACGCTGGGCGCCAGGGCGCGCAGCCGCTATTCGATCATCATCGACGATCCGGAGCGCGTGGCGCGGGAAATGATCTCCGGCCTCGAGCGCGTGCGCGAGTTCAGGGAAAGCCGGCGCGACGCCTTCCATTTCAACTGGCTGCTGAGTATCGACCACGAATTCCAGCGGCCTTTCATCCCGACGCATGAGAACATGGCCGCGCTCGATCTGCGCGCGGGACAGCCGGAGCACATCCTGGCCGCCAACCTGCGCCGCGCGTTTTCGGGAATCGTGGCCGGCAACGTGAAGGCCGACGGCATCCTGGAGATCGAGCGGCGCGGCCCGTTCGAAATCCGCGGCGATGCGGCAATCATGCGGCCGATGGATGCGCTGCTGGCATCCTTCGTGGAGCAAAAGCGCATGAAGCTGCCGTGCCGGGAATACACGCCGTGCTATCGCATCACCGGCGGCGCCTAACCCAACTTTAACCACGAAGAGGCCGGAATTAGTTTTTCGGGACAACTTTTACGCGTAACTCATTGATTTATATAATCAGTATTTTCAGCCTCAAATGTAGTGCCATAATATTTTTGCAAGGTTATTGTTTTCTCTTGCAAACGGCTTACGCTTGAGGCATGTATATCCGACGAACGCTGACCCGAAGCCGGGACACGGGGGGATCGTACTTCACCTTGTCGTCTGGTGCGCAGTGAGCGCATCGGAGGAAAGGTGAAGCAGGTGACGCTGCTCAATCTGGGGAGCCAGTTTGGCTTTGCCGTGGAGAGTTGGGCAGAACCGTGTCGTCGTATCGAAGAGATCGTTTGTGGGCAGGCTTCCCTGATGGGTCTTTCGGGGGAGTTGGAGGAAGCGGCGCAACGGATTGCGGGACAGTTGGTGGTTCGAGGCGAGTCTTGTGCCGAGTCCGAGTTGGATTCCAGGTCTGATTTCAGGCCGGAGTCCGGGTCTGATTCGGATCGTTTCGTCGAAGTAGATGCTGATTTGCTGGAGGTTTTGCATCCTCGTTCGGTTGGTGTGGAACAGGCGGGTCTGTGGGCGATGCGAAGTCTGGGTTTTGAGGATTTGCTGGAGGAGTTGGGATTCAATGGCGTTGATCGGGCGATGGCGATCGGGAGTGTGATCGCGCGGATGGCTTGTCCGGGGTCGGAATCATCGAGTTGGGAATTGGATGGGAGACGTGCATTACCCTGTATGACCTGACGAACACATATTTTGAAGGGGGTGCGCGCGGGAACGGGAAGGCGAGGCGGGGGCGCTCGAAGGAGAAGCGCAGTGATTGTTCTTTGGTGACTCTGGGCCTGGTGCTTGATGGCAGCGGCTTCGTGCGGCGTTCTGAAGTTTTCGCGGAGAATGCGGTGGAAGCGCGAACGCTCGAAGAGATGTTGGAAGGACTGGC
>JAITIQ010000026.1 GCA_031279425.1 Accumulibacter sp. | reverse complement strand
GCGGGCGCCGCGCATTCGTCATCGCTGACGGCGGGTGAAGTGATCATCGTGCTGGGCGGACCGACCCCGGCGGAAGTGCGCGCCGGCCTGGACGCGATGATCGCCACAATCGAGGAAGGTCCGGCGTTTCAATGGGCCAACGACGAAGAGACGACGGCGTTTCTCGCGCACCTCGTCTCGCGCACCGGCTCCTACCTGTCGAAACTGGCCGGAATCCGCCAGGGCGATCCCATCTCCTACCTGATCGCGCCGCCGCTGGAAGCCTTCTACGGCGTCGACCAGGCGGTCAAGGCCGCCGAAGTCGAACTGGCGACTTGGATCGCGCCGCCGTCCGAAACCAACTATGCCGGCGCCTTCCTCTCCGGCAGCCAGGCGGCCTGCCAGGCGGCGTGCAATGCCTTCCGGGATTCCATCGTCGAGATCAACCGCTGTCCGATCAAGTGTTCATGAGCCCATGCCGGCATCCATGACGGAAGGAAAGGCATCGCTTATGGGGACGATCAATTCTCTGGGACTGCTCGAAGTGCGCGGCCTAGTGGCCGGCATCGAGGCGGCCGATGCCATGCTCAAATCCGCGCGGGTCAGGCTGCTGCGCCAGCACCAAGTCAATCCCGGGCTGATCACCCTGGTGGTCGAGGGGGATCTGGCGGCCTGCCGCGCCTCGGTCGATGCGGGAGTCGCCGCCGCCAGCCGCATCGGCGAAATCATCAGCCAGCGGGTCATCGGGGCGCCGGACGCGGACACCGACGACTTCGTCCTGAAACGGGCCGACCGCAGCGCCAAGCCTTTTACCGTGCCGGGCGGCGTGGAAAGAACGCCGCCGCCGGTGGAAAAATCCGCCACGCATGTTGCCGTCGCAGCGCGGGCGCAACCCTTGATGCAAGCGCCGGCGCCAGCGCCGGAGAAGGCGCCTCCACCGCTGGAAAGCGCGGCGGCTTCGCTCGCGGATCTTGTCGATTTCCTGACCCGTGCCTCCCGCGGCTTCACTTGGCGGGAACTCGGCGAACGCTTCCCGAATCTGCCGCCCGCGATCCGCGGCGAACTGGATCAGGCGGTCAAGGACGGACGGCTGGGCAAGGCGGGCGGGCGCTACAGGGCCGCTCCGGGCGATGAACCGGCATCTTCCGCAGCGAGGAGGAAGAGGACGAAATGAACGCCGCCGGCATCTCCGACCGCGTGCGAGCCGCCGGTGTCGTTGGCGCCGGGGGCGCGGGCTTCCCGACCCACGTCAAGCTCTCGGCCCGGGCCGAAATCTATCTGGTCAACGGCGCCGAATGCGAGCCGCTGCTCAAGGTCGATCAGCAGCTTGCCGCGAAGTACGCGGCGGATCTCGCGCGCGGCCTCGCCCTGGCGATGGAATCCACGGGCGCGCGCGAAGGCATCGTCGCGCTCAAGGCCAAGTACGCTCCGGCGATCGAGGCCCTGACGCCGCTCTTGCCGGACAATGTCCGCCTCCACATCCTCAAGGACGTCTATCCGGCGGGTGATGAAGTCGTTTCCATCTGGATGGCCACCGGCCGGCGCGTTCCGCCCGGCGGCATTCCGCTCGACATCGGCGTCGTCGTCAGCAACGTGCAGACCCTGATCAACGTCGCGCGAGCCGTCGATTCGGGCGCGCCGGTCACGCATCGGACGCTGACGGTGAGCGGCGCGGTCGCCGCGCCGCTCACCGTCACCGTGCCGGTGGGGACAGCGCTGCGCGAAGTCGTCTCGCTCGCCGGCGGCCCCACGGTCGCACCTGCGGCCTACATCAACGGCGGACCGATGATGGGGCGCCTGCTCGACAGCCTCGACGAGCCGGTCACCAAAACGACCGGCGGCATCATCGCGCTGCCTGAAAAACATCTGTTGATCCAGCGCCGCCGCCGTTCCATGCGGGCCGAACTCTCCATCGCGCGCACCACCTGCGAGCAGTGCCGCCTGTGTACCGAATTGTGCCCGCGCCACATCATCGGCCACGAGCTGCCGCCGCATCTCATCGTGCGCGCGGTCAACTACAACAGCGTCGGCCAGCCGAGCGTGCTGCTCTCGGCGCTGACCTGCTCCGAATGCGCCTTGTGCGAAGCCTGGTCCTGTCCCGTCGGCATCTCGCCGATGCGCATCAATCGCTCGCTGAAGACGCAATTCCGGGCGAGCGGCGGGAAATACGCGGGAACGCTGCGTTCCGCCGACCCGATAGCCGCGCATCGGCTGGTGCCGGTTTCGCGCCTGATTCCGCGCCTGGGGCTTGGCGACTACGACCGGAAAGCGCCGCTGGACGAGACGCCCTGCCGCCCGGGCCGGGTGGCGTTGAAATTGCGCCAGCATCTTGGCGCGCCGGCCAAGGCCGTCGTCGCGGCAGGGGAACGTGTCCGGCTGGGGCAACTGGTGGCCGAGATCGCCGAAGGAGCGCTCGGAGCGCGTATCCATGCCAGCATCGACGGAGTCGTCGATTCGGTTGACGCCGAGGCGATTCATCTCTTGGCTTCGCGCGAACCCGACCAGAATTCCGGCGAGCGCGGCAAGAACGAAGCAGGGAAGTAGCCATGCGGAGAAACGAAAGCGGGAGTTGTCCATGCACGCGATAGGGATGATCGAATTGAACAGCATCGCCGTTGGCGTGGAAGTCGCCGACGCGATGGCCAAGACGGCGATGGTGGAAATCCTGACCGCGAAGACGATTTGTCCCGGCAAATTCATCGCGCTCATCGGCGGCGACGTGGCGGCGGTGCGCCAAGCCATCGGCGCGGGATTGGAGGTCTTGCCGGAGACGGTCGTCGACCACTTCGTCATCCCCAACGTTCACCCGTCCGTCCTGCCGGCGATCAGCGGCGGCAACGCCGTGGATAAGGTCGCGGCCATCGGCGTGATCGAGACCTACAGCGTGGCGACGACGATCGAGGCCTGCGATGCCGCCGTCAAGGCCGCGCAGGTCGAGCCGATCCGCATGCATCTTGCCTTCGGCATCGGCGGCAAGAGCTACGTCGTGCTGACCGGCGACGTCGCCGACGTCAATGCTGCGGTCGAGGCCGGGGCGGCCGTCGCCTCGGCAAAAGGTTTTCTGGTCCAGTGCGTCGTCATTCCACGTCCGCACAAGCAAGTAGTCGAAGCCTTACTTTGATTTTCAACCCACCCGCAAGGAGAAAACGATGAAACTGCACTACACCAAAAAATTGCTGATCGCGGCGGCCGTCGCGCTGAGCATGAGCATGGGGTTGGCAGGATGCGCCGGCACCGGAACGTCCGGCACCCAGGCCACGGCAAGCAAGCAGGCTCTCAAGCTGACGCCATACAATTGGGACAGCTTCAACCGCGCACAGCTCGACAATTTCATTGCCACTTACGGCAACGCCAGCGCGAGCTACAACCCCGACAAGCGTCCCTACGTCGTGTTCGACTGGGACAACACCAGCGTGTTTCTCGACATCGAGGAAGCCGCGCTGATCTATCAGCTGGAAAACCTCGTCTTCGGCGCGACGCCCGCGCAGCTGGAGAAGGCCATCCGCATGAACATCTCCAACAAGAACTTCTCCAAGGACTTCAACAATGCGGCCGGACAAGCGGTGAACATCGACAAGATCGCGCCGGACATCGTCGAGAGCTACACTTGGCTGTACAACAACTACCAGGGCCTGAAAGGCAAGAATTCGCTCGAAGAAGTGAAAAAAAATCCGCATTACGCAAACTTCATCACCAAGGTTCGCTATCTGTACGAAGCGATCGGCGATACCTTCGATCACGCGGTTTCCTACCCCTGGGTGACCTATCTATTCACCGGCATGACCGAGGCGGAAGTACGCAAACTGACGCGCGATACCGTCGCCTGGCAACTGAAGCAGCCGGTCGAGTCGGTCAAGTGGACGAGCCCCGCCAGCCAGCCGGGCGAGGCCGGCGTGGTCAGCATCAGCTGGAAGAACGGCCTGCGGCTGCTTCCCGAAATGCAGGAGTTGTACGATGTATTGCGTAAATCGGGATTCGACGTCTATGTCTGCTCCGCCTCCTTCATCGACGTCATCAAGGAAATCTCCTCCAATCCCGAATACAAATACAATAATCCCGAGAACATGGCCTACGCCATGGAGCTTGAACGCGACGCCAACGGCCGGCTCATGACCGAATTCCGCAAAGGCTACGATCAGACGCAAGGCAAGGGCAAGACGAAAACGATCGAGCGCTTCCTCGTTTCCAAGTACGGCTACGGACCGCTGCTGATCGCCGGCGACAGCGAAGGCGACCAGAACATGATGGGCGACTTCGCCGACACGAAGATCGTGCTGATCATCAACCGCCTGCGCAGCCCGAAGACGGACATCGGCAAGTTCTCCAAGCTCGCCGTCGAGAGCTATGGCAAGCCGGGCGCCAAATTCCTGCTGCAAGGCCGCGACGACGGCAAGGGCGTTCTCGTGCCCTCGCAGTTGCACTACAAGCTGGGCTCCAAGGAAGGCCAGGCGCTGAGGTGATCGCGTAAAAAACGCTTGACCGAAAGGCGCGGGAACCATGGAGGAAACCGGTAGGACAGGTAGATCGCGTTTTCCTCCGTGCGCTCCCTTGCTCCGCATTCTCCGCGAAAGGCGGCTTCAATCGCGGTTCTTCAGGATGAGCCGCGATCATCATCCGACGGGCGCGGCGGACTTCGTATCCGTCCAGCTCGATGGCACGATGCCTGTCCAGTCGTCAGGGTTGCCTGAAGCGAACAATTCCAAAGAAAACACGAGCGCGGAGGGTGCAAAACACGGATCAAGTCGCTCGCAATGACAGTCGACTTGATCCGTGTTTCCCTGAATCTAAGGATTCATTCAAACCTTAGCCCAACTTTAACCACGAAGAGGCTGGAATTAGTTTTTCGGGACAACTTTTACGCGTAACTCATTGATTTATATATAAATTTTGTGCGCGCGGGAACGGGAAGGCGAGGCGGGGGCGCTCGAAGGAGAAGCGCAGGGACTGTTCTTTGGTGACTCTGGGCCTGGTGCTTGATGGCAGCGGCTTCGTGCGGCGTTCTGAAGTTTTCGCGGAGAATGCGGTGGAAGCGCGAACGCTCGAAGAGATGTTGGAAGGACTGGC
>JAITIQ010000235.1 GCA_031279425.1 Accumulibacter sp. | reverse complement strand
ATCCCTTTCACGCGGCGAAAAATCATTCCCGATTCCTTCCGATGCGCATGAATCTTTTCCGGCGGCTTCCCCGGCGCGCCCTCGCCGCCCTGGTCCTGGCCCTGGCGATCCTGTTCGCGCTGGATCGTTCCTTTCCGCCCCCCTTGCCGGAGCGGGATTCGCCCGGGGCGCAACTGGTGCTGGCGCGCGACGGCACGCCCTTGCGCGCCTTTCCCGACCGGGAGCACATCTGGCGTCACCCGGTCACGCTCGACGAGGTTTCGCCCCGCTATCTGGAAGCCCTGATCCGTTACGAGGACCGCGGCTTTTACCGGCATTTCGGCGTCAATCCCCTATCGCTCCTGCGCGCGGCGTGGCAATGGGCGCGGCACGGGCGGATCGTCTCGGGCGGTTCGACGCTGACCATGCAGGCGGCGCGCTTGCTCGAACCGATACCGCGTACCCTGGCCGGCAAGCTCAAACAGATCGCGCGCGCCGTACAGCTCGAACGGCGACTGTCCAAACAGCAAATCCTGGAGATCTATCTCACCCACGCGCCGATGGGCGGCGTGCTCGAAGGCGTCGAAGCGGCCAGCCGGGCTTACTTCGGCAAGCCGTCGCGCTCGCTCTCGCATGCCGAAGCGGCGCTCCTGGCGGCGTTGCCGCAGGCACCATCGCGGCTGCGCCCCGACCGCTTCCCCGAGCGCGCCCTGGCCGCGCGCGACAAGGTGCTGGAGCGCCTGGCGCCGGTGTGGGGCAAGGTCGCGCTGGCCGACGCGCGGCAGGAGCCGGTAATCGCCCAGGCGGTGCGCGAGCCCCTGTTGGCGCCGTTGTTCGCCGAGCGTATGCGGCGGCGCTTTCCCGACCGGGCGCGCATCGACACAACGCTCGACGCCGGCATGCAGGCAGCCGTCGAACAACTGATCGCCGCGCGCCTCGCGCTGTTGCCGCCGCGTGTGTCGATGGCGGCGCTCGTCGTCGACAACGCGACGCTGGAAGTCATGGCCTACGCTGGATCGGCGGACTTTGCCGATGAGGCGCGTTTCGCCCACGTCGACATGGTGCAGGGCGCCCGCTCACCGGGGTCGACGCTCAAGCCCTTTCTTTACGGCTTCGCGCTCGACGACGGGTTGATCCATTCGGAATCGCTGCTCTGCGACGTGCCGCAATCCTTCTCCGGTTACCAGCCGGGCAACTTCCAGGCCGATTTTTCCGGCCCGGTGAGCGTCAGCGAAGCCCTGCGCAAGTCACTCAACGTGCCGGCCGTGGAAGTGCTCGACCGGCTCGGCCCGGAACGCTTCGTGGCGCTGCTGCGCCGGGGCGGACTGAAGCTCGCGCTGCCGCGCGGCGCGGTGCCCAATCTGTCGGTCATCCTCGGCGGCGTGTCGGTGAACCTCGAAGGACTGGTCGGCGCCTATACGGCGCTCTCCCGCAGCGGTCTGGCCGGCAGGCCGCGTCATACCGCCGACGATCCGCGCGAGGAAAGACGCATGATGAGCGAAGGCGCGGCGTTCATCGTGCGCGACGTGCTCGAAGCGGGCGGCCCGGTGAGCCGCCAGGTCGCCGGCGGCGTCGGCGCCCGGCGCGGCATCGCCTGGAAGACCGGCACCAGTTTTGGCTTCCGCGACGCCTGGGCGATCGGCGTTTCCGACCGCCATACGGCCGGTGTGTGGGTCGGACGGCCTGACGGCACGCCGAATCCGGGGTTCTTCGGCGCCAATGTCGCGGCGCCGCTGCTCATCGATATCTTCGCGGCGGTCGACGAGACGCGCGCGACGCGGCGTGCACCGCCTTCGAGCGTCACCCAGGCCCGCATCTGCTGGCCGCTCGGCACGCGCGCCGACGGACTGCCCCCAGCGCTGTGCCACCAGGAACGCAGCGCCTGGCTGCTCGACGGCGCCGCGCCGCCGACCTTCGCCGACCGCTTGCGCGAGGGCGCGGCGCGCTATACGGACCTGCGCGACGCGGAAACCGGCCAGCGCGTGCGCGCGGCCTGCGCGCCGGGCGCCACGCGCGCCGTGGAGATGGCGCGCTGGCCGGCGGCGCTGGAGCCGTGGCTGGACCCCGCGACGCGGCGGCGCGCCCTGCCGCCGGATTGGGCGCCGGTCTGCGCTTTTTCGCAGGCGCCCGAGGCAGGATTGAAGATCGTCGGCATCGCCGATGGGGAAACCGTCGGCCGCGCGGGCCGGGACGCCCCGCCGGCGCTACGCCTGGAGGCGCGCGGAGGAAGGGAGGAAAACATCTGGCTGATCGACGGCCGCCAGATCGGCCGCTCGCCGCCCGATCGCCCGCTCACGCACATTTTCGCCGAACCGGGCCGCCACACGATCACCGTGCTGGACGGAAGCGGGCGCTACGACCGGGTGGAGATCAGCGTGCGCTGAGAGCTTCCGTTCGCTGAAAACGCAAGCCGGCGAGAACCAGCGCGATTCCTGTTTTCCCACTCCCTCTCCGGCCCTTATAATCGCCGCCATCGCCCGGGTGATGAAATCGGTAGACATAGCGGACTTAAAATCCGCAGCCGCAAGGCGTACGGGTTCGATTCCCGTCCCGGGCACCAAGTAATCCCAAATTGCATCAGAAACGACATTTTTGCGGTTGTTCCGGAGGGAACAGCGCCCTCTCCCGCCCCTGCCGGGGCACCCTCCCCCGCCAGGCTTACACCACAGGCGGGGGAGGGGAAAGCAGGCGGCTGCGGGGGAAAGCCCCCTCCAACGCAGTTCGATGCAGCCCGGAAAGTCCAGTAACAAAGCGGTTTCCGGGCTTTTTTCCGAGCGAAATCCGGGCCGCCCCCGTCAGAACGGGATGCCCAGGGCGAAGTGTATGTGCAGTTCGCGGGTCCGCTGGCCGTAAGCGAGATCGGCGCCGATCGGTCCGGCGGGGCTTTTCCAGCGCGCGCCCAGGCCATAGCCGACGGCCAGGTTCAGATCGCCGCGGCGGTCCGCCGCGTCGCCGGCATCGACGAAAGCGGCGACGCCCCAGGCCGGCGTGATCCAGTGCGTCGCCTCGACGCTCGCCACGGCGAGATAGCGCCCGCCGACCGTCGCCGCACCTTCCTTGACGCCGAGGCTCTGGTACGCATATCCGCGCACCGACCCGGTGCCTCCGGCGCGGAACAGATAGGTCTGCGGAATGCCATCCCGCGACGGAGCAAGCGTCGTGCCGACTTCCACGCGCACGGCCAGCGAATCGCGCTCGCCGAGCGGGATATATTGCAGCCAGCGGCCATGCAGCCGCAGGAAATTCTGGTCCGAGAGCAGCGCTTTCGCGCCGCCGCCGACGCGCACTTGCAATACGGTGCCGCGGCGCGGATCGAGCGGATCGTCGACCTGCCGCCAGGTCCACTGGACGTCCGGCGCCAGCGTCCGGGTAATATCGGCCTTCCTCCCCTCCGGGCGCCGCCGCTCGCGCTCCCAGTTGAGCGACAGGCGCTGCTCGACGCTCCCGCGCGGCTGAATCGTCCGCAGGCCGAGGGCCTGGCGATCGGTGCGCAGCCTTTCGATGTCGGTCGTCTCGATCATCACCCCGAAAGCGTGGCGGCGATTTCTCTCGTCCGGAGGCAGAGTGACGTCGGCATAGGCAATCCGCTGCTTCTGCTCGACGCGCAGGCCGCTGTCCAGCACCCAGGACTGATTGAACAGATTGGGCGTGTGATAGGTGGCCTCGACGCGCGCGCCGGTGTTCGAACTGGCGCCGGCGCCGAAACCCAGGCGATGCGCCGGGCGTTCCCGGATGCTCACGTCGACCGGAGCGATGCGCGTTCCGTCCGCGCTGGCCACCGCGTTGTCGCGATCGAGCATGACGCGGGCGGAAGCAAAATAAGGCGTGGCGGCCAGCGCGCTACGCAGCGCCGCCAGATCTTCCTCCCGATAGGGCGCGCCGGCCCTGACGGCGCGGTTGTAGCGCTCGATGAGCGAAGCGGAATGGCGGTACAGCCCGTGGACGCGCAGGGCGCCGAAACGGTACGGCGGACCGGAGTCGTAATGAGCCTTCAGATGCGCCTGCCGTTTTTCCGCGTCGATTTCGGCCGCGCTGTCGAGGAGACGCGCGTCGGCATGAGCGACGGCCAGCAAGCCGGCAAGCACCTGCTGCTTGGCCTCGCTCCAGTCCTGCTGGCGGAACGCCTGGCCGGCCGGCAGACGCCAGGCCGTGATCAACGACTTTTTCGTCTCCTCGGCGACCGGGCCGTCGATGGCGAGATCCACGCCGGCGACGAAGACGCGCGGTCCGGGGTCGAAGCGCACGCGCAAGCCCTCCTCCGTTTCGGTCATGGTGAAGGAGGGCGAGAAATAGCCTTCGGTGGCCAGCATTTCCCTCAGCATGGTCTCGAGGCGTCCCATGGCGACGGATTCTTCGGGCAGATAGGGAGTCATCCACTGCGCAAGATGGTCCGGCCCCTCCAGGACGATGGTCGCCGACGCGGAGAAAACGACTCGCGAAACCAGCATCGACAGCAGGACGATGCGGCGGCGGAAGGCGGGAAACCAGGGATTCTCGGGCACTGATTCATCTCCCGGGCAAAAAGGTAATGAACGCCTCAAGGGCGGTATTCGGCTCAAGATTGTATGTGGTTGACGCGCCACAAGCTGCGGGGAAGGTATCCAAAGAGATGCAACGGCTTTTCCAGCCGTCGGTTTACCGAAAAGCCACATGACCGCGGTTTTCGGCAAGCTCCGGGAGGGGCGGACCAGCGTGGCGCCTTTACCGGACAGATGGACGAAGGAAATCGCCACCCCGCGGAGAGCGCGGTCTCCATACTCGTCGTTCGGATGAGGTGAAAGCGGCGCCCGCCCGCGGCGTCCGCGGAAGAAGCAGGGATACAATGTCCGGCGCAGGCAGACCGTGCCTGTACCCTCCATCACAGCCTGAATCGAGGTTCCCGGAATGAATCCGAAAAATGCCCGCATCGCGGCCATCCAGATGATTTCGACACCGCGCGTGGCGGAAAATCTCGCCGCCGCCGGCGCGCTGATCGCCGAGGCCGCCGGACGGGGCGCCGATCTCATCGCGCTGCCCGAATATTTCTCGATCATGGGGCGGGGAGACGCCGACAAGTTCGCGACGAGCGAACGCGACGGCGCCGGTCCGATCCAGGAATTTCTTGCCGATGCGGCCGGGAAACACGGCGTCTGGCTGGTCGGCGGCTCGCTGCCGATGACTGCCGGCGTTCCCGGCAAGGTGCTGAACACGTGCCTGGTGTTCGATCCACGGGGCGAACGCGTGGCGCGCTACGACAAAATCCACCTGTTCCGTTTCCACAAGGGCGAGGAATGCTATGACGAGGGCGCGACGATCGAGCCGGGCCGCCGGCCGGTGAGCTTCGCCGCGCCGTTCGGACGGGTGGGACTGTCGATCTGTTACGACCTGCGTTTCCCGGAGCTTTTCCGCGCGCTCGGAGCGATCGATCTGTTGGTGCTGCCGGCGGCCTTCACCGAGGTGACGGGACGCGCGCACTGGGAAATCCTGCTGCGCGCCCGCGCCATCGAGAATCAATGCTACGTGCTGGCCAGCGCGCAGGGCGGCGTTCATGAGAACCGGCGCGAGACGCACGGCGACAGCATGCTGATCGATCCATGGGGCGAGGTGATCGCCCGGCGCGACAAGGGCGCGGGCGTCGTCATCGGCGAACTCGACCACGCGCGCCTCGCCGAAGTGCGCGAGAGCCTGCCGGCGCTCGGGCATCGAGTACTCTGAGAAAACGCGGTTCGAGTCAAGATTCGTTGCGCCCCGCGTCTTTGCGTCCTCTGAATTCGAGCGCCGTCCCGACGCGCGTTTCGACGCGGGCGGGAAAGACATCCGAACCACCTGACGATCGCTGGCCTCGTCGGCATGGCGAAAAAGGTCGAAACGGGGAAAAACCGTCGAAGCTCCTGAAATTCCTGTATTTTTATTGCGAAACCTGGTCTGCCGGGGAATGATTGCTCATCGCGACCCGTCTATTCCGTTTCAACGAAACGCTGCCCAAATTCCACCGGTACCCAGCGATAGCCCAGCCTCTCTCTGGCGACGTGACCAAGACCAGGGAAAGGCAGGTGCATTCCGGCGACGAGCACACGGGTTTTTGCGACGTCGGCGAATACCTTCTCGCGTGTGGCAATGGCTTGTTTCCTGTCACTGTCAAACTCGATCGAGACTTCCGGATGCTCGAATTGCACGGCGTGACTGTGCACAATGTCGCCCCAGACAAACAGACTTTGCCCTTGCGATGTCAACAGATAGCCGTGGTGTCCGGGCGTATGCCCGGGATTGGGCATGGGAGTAACGCCGGACGACAGGATTTCGCCCGCGGAGTAGGTCTTGAATCTGCCGCTCGCCATGTAAGGAGCCAAGCTGTCACGCGCCAACTTGTAGAAGATGCGCAGACCTTCCGGCGCCTGTGCGGCATTTTTTTCGTCCAGCCAGTAATCCGCTTCATCTTTCGCCACCCATACCGTCGCCCCAGGGAAAACAGCTTCGCCTTTGTCCGCCAGGCCGCAGACATGATCGCCGTGCATGTGGGTAAGGAGGATGGTGTCGATGTCTTCCGGACGATAACCGGCAGAATGCAGGTTGTTCCGCACGTTGCCGAGCGCAGGCCCGAAGCAGGTGGCAGCGCCGGCATCGATCAGCATCAGGCGTTGACCGGTGTGCACGAGAAAAGCATTGACGGCAGTGTGGATGGGGCCCTTGGCTGGCAGGAAGGCCTGATGCAACTGCCGCTGCATATCGCTGCCGCTCATGCCGTGCAGGAGTTCCGGCGCCAATGAATCGTGGCCGTCGAGCAGCACGGTAAGTTCGAAATCGCCAATGGCCATTCGGTAGAAACCTGGGATTTGCGTCCCGACTGGCGCGGGCGGCGCGACAAGCTGCGGATACTGGGTTCTCATCGTAACTCCTGTTTGAACGAGAGACGATTGCCACGGAGACTGGAATTACAGGAATTTCCCCAGACAATTAAGGAAAAATGAAATGACCCTGACCTTGATGCCCCATTCAGGCAGGTCGCCTGTTAAGCCCGAGCGCATTCGGATTGTAGAAACGGCTTAAAATCTGTCCAAATTGCCTGATGATATCGTCAAGCCGCGCCTCTCTGCCATTCCAGTCCATTTCCACGCTCCTTCGGAGCGTCGTACTGAAATCGTAAAAATCCAAGCGGGTAATGTAATTACGCTTTGTAACGGTATCGCTCTGGAGTACCAGTTCCAGTACGGCTACCTTCGCAAGCCCCCTTCTGAGCACCAATTCCATCTTGAATTTACCATTCTCATGATCCACCTTCGCTTTGTGGAGCAGGACGACAATATCTCCTCCTGTGGCAAAATTTTCCGTTTGAGTCAAGGAATTGGCGGTTGGGGATTTATCAAACCCGATCAGACCGAACCCATGCACGGGATAATCGGGGTTGAAGGTTCGTGAGAAAATATCCGCCATCGCCCCCATTGACACAAATATCAGCAACATGCCGGCAAAAATCATCCTTACACAAGGATTTTTCATTTTATCCTCCAATGGAAAACAAGATTCAACCATATTTCATACGACTTCCTGGTGATAATTCCTTGCGAGAGGAGACAAGTCTTCCGTCTTCTACGCCAGAACGATCTCCCTGTCGCTGTCCATGTCCTCGCAGACATAGTGGACCGGAGCTTTCCCCTGATACTCGATACTCACCGTCAATTCCCCCTCGGGAGCGTTCCTGAATTTGAAATCTCCGAAGCCGTTGGTCCGTGTCCGCGCGACGCATTCATCTCCGTGGATCAGCTCGACTTGCGCGCCCTCGCAAACTTCTTTTTCGTCGAGATAAACCGAGCCGGTAATCACGCGTCCGGGTTCGCCGAAGTATCTCACCACACCATCCTGCCGCCGGAGCGCCTCATGTTCCGAGACAAGCCCGGCGACCCTGCTTTCCGGGTCGTTCAGGTCGCCGAAGTTGAGACAGGAGGTCGGACAGGCTTCGACGCAACGCGGTTCCTTTTCTCCGGCGTCGAGCAGATGCGCGCACAGGGTGCATTTTTGTGGCAGGTTCTTTTCCGCATTCCAGGATATGGCCCCATGCGGGCAACTGTCCAGCAGTTCCTTCCTTCCCCTGGCCTTCACCGGGTCAATGATGACTATGCCATCTTCCCGCCGATACACGGCGTCACCAAACCTCATGCAGGCGGGGTCGCCGCAATGAAGGCAAAACTCCGGCCGGCAGGTGACGAATACCTTGTCCCCCTTGCCGCGCTCGGTGATCCGGACATCCACCCAATGCTGCTCAAGCTCCTGGCAGCCCGCGGCAATCGGCAGGAAATCGAATCCGAAATGCTCATCCTTGCATGACAGCACACAGTTGTAGCACTGGGTGCACTTTTCGACGTCAACGATCAGGGCGTAATTCTTCACAGCACTCCCTCCCATTTTTTTATGTCAATGAGCGTTGAATTGGGCGCGAAGCCGGCCACCAGTTTCGATTGCGTGCGTTTGCTGCTCAGGATATTGACGCACCCGCCCTTGTCCGGCGACGGCTCGCCCCTGACGAGCGGCACGTAACGCCCGGAGGAGCAGTAGGCATGCACGGTGTGCGGCCGGACTCTCTCCGTGATGCGGGCAATGCAGAGCACATCCCCCCTGTCATTGAACAGATCGATGACATCGCCCTCCTGAATTCCCCGCTTCGCCGCGGTCTCCGGATGGATTCTCGCGACGAGATAATAATTGCCGTCTTCTCCCTTCACCCGGTGTTCCGGAATCTCGGCCAGCCAGTTGCTGTGCGCGTCGTAATGGGTATGGTAGCCGAACCTCGGATGCGGGGAGATGAGATGCAGCGGATATTTTTCATAAAGCTCGCTGCGGTGCCCTTCCCAGCTTGGCTGATATCTGGCGTACGGGCCTCGCTCGTCGTCCTCCGGCGTATTGGCCTTCAGGCTCTCGGCGGAAAATTCGATCCTGCCCGTCGGGGTGGCGAGCAAATGACCCTTGTCCGTACCACGGACGGTGCTGTAGGCATCCGGCGTGTCGCACGGCCGGTCTTCCCAGAACCAGCGGAAGGCCGGGGTGGGATGCCGGGGTTCCTGGACGGGCACGACGTAATAGCCGGCTTTCTTGAACTCCTCATAAGGCATGACTTTCGTCATGTCCGAAGCGTCATACATGCGCTTCAGCCAGCCGTCGATGGACCGGTTCTCGGTGTAATCCGTCTCGCGTCCCAGGCGTTTGGCGATTTCGGTGAAGATCTCGTAATCGGATTTGGATTCACCCACCGGGTCGATGCATTGGTGCTGAAAGACAATGATCCGGTAGTTGCTGCCGCTGAAGCCGTGATTCGAGTATCCGCCGGGGTGCGAAACTTCGGCGATGTCGTCCCGCTCGAAGTTGGTGCAGGCGGGCAGGATGACGTCGGCAAAGGGTGTCTCCGGGTCCCACCAGACGCACTGGCTGACGACGCACTCCAGGCCCGCGCTCTTGTACATGCGCACCCAGTCGTTGGTTTCGCTCATCGTGCCCATGAACGAACCGCCGTAGCGCCACAGGAGATGGACGGGGCTGCATCCTTCCTTGGGATACTCATGCCAGTTGAACTGTTGCGAAAGCTCCCGGCAGAAACCGTCACCCATCCACTGGATGCGGCCTTGCAGAATGGCGTCGGGCACCATCGTCCGGAAAAGCTTCTGCGTTACCGGGTTTTTCCATTCTTTGTCGCAGATCGGCGCCCTGGCGATATTGGCTGTGGCATCGGCATAGGCGGGGAAAAAGAAGGTGCTGTCCACCGGCGAGCCCATCTGCGCGCCCCACAGGTTGTTGCCCGGCTTGCCCAGACCCTGCATGGCAGCCAGATAGACCATCAGCCTCGCCCATTCGTGGCCGAAGGCCGTCCGGTGGGCGCCGCCCCAGCCGCCGCGCGCACCGCAGGCCAGGATGGTGTTCTTCCTGGCCCATTGCCGCGCCAGCGCCGTGATGACCGCCTCCTTGAGACCGCATTCCTGCGCCGCCCAGGCCGGCGTTTTGGGCACTCCGTCGGTCCGGCCGAGGATGTGCGCCACCCATTCGTCGAAGCCGTGCGCCTTTCTGTCGATGAACTCCTTTTCGTAGGTGCCTTCGGTCAGCCACACATGGGCAATCGCCTCCGCCAGCGCGGCGTCCGTCCCTGGTCGCGGGCAAATCCATTTGGTGGCGTCCTTCACGGCGGTGAAGTTGCAGAAGGGATCGATGTAGACCATCTCGATGCCCAGCTTGCGCTGCCATTCTCGCCAGACAGCAGTTTCCTGACCGTTGTATCCGCCGCGGATGGTGTCCGGGTCGTTGGCCCAATGCACGATCATGTCGGTGTTTTTCAGGCAATCCTCGAGCATGTCGTAAGGCTCCGGACAGCCCAGTCTCCAGGAATAGCCGTAGACGTGCGGCGCGCCCCAGAGGAAGCCCTCCCAGGAGTCGGGGTTGTCGAGAATCTGCGTATAGCCGATCATGTTGAAGAAGCGGCCGAAAGCGCTCATCTTGTAACCCAGGTTGCCCCAGTTGTGATGCGAGCCTGTCACGGCGGTGACGGACTCCCTGCCGTAGGCGCTCTGCACCCTTTTTATCTCGTTCGCGACCAGGTCGAGCGCTTCCTCCCAGGTGGCGCGGCGGTAGCCGGACTTTCCTCGGTTTTGAGGGTTGCGTTCCCCGTCAGGGTCGAAGTCCTCGCGAATGCGCGGATACATGATTCTGTTCTGGTACACCCTTTGCTTTTCGGTGAAGACAAAAGGGCCGACCGTCGACTTGCGCGGCGGCGAAAATCTCTCGCCCCGCGCCTCGATCGTCCAGGCCGCAGCGTCGCCGTCAGCGAGAACCAGGGGGCGAACGCTTCGGATCCTGCCGTCCTCCACGGTCACGCGCACAGGGCCTCCGACCGTGCAGTTGGTATATGTCGCAATGCTCATGAAAACACCCCTTCTGAAAATTATCGACTGCGCTACTCCCGCCGCCTGTGTTGTTTCTCTGCTTGTTGCTCATTTCTATCGGGCAACAGAATCTAATAGGGCGAGGTCCGGATCAGTCCCCATGCCGCCTCCACGCCAGTAATCGCCGCCATGCCGAGAAATCCAACGAGGGCCATGGCGATTCCGATATGAATGCCCATCACGATCATCGCGATCATGAGAGCAAAACCGACCATTCCCCAAGTGATCGGTTCCACTTTGTTCACTCCTTCTCAACCAGAGGAGACCCTGAACAAGTCTGTCGCATTGCCATGAACTTGTTTATCATAGAGATATAAATGGCGGTGCTTTTCAGGCGGTCTTCGAGCATGCCGCAGGGTTCCGGAGCAAGCCTTGACGCGTCCATGGTTTCCGCGCTGCACCGAAGATCGCCGGACAGAAATTCAGGCTTGCAAATCTCTCTTGGACGCTATGATGCTTGCCAGCGCCACACAGGTCAGGCGTTCCGCCGCGGGCGCCGCTCTGGAAGTGAGCACAATGGGTATGCGCGCCCCCGAGACATAACTCGCCATGGACGCGTCCGGAAGCAATTCCCAGCATTTCCCCAACACATTGCCGGTGTGTATGTTCGGCGAGACCAGAATGTCGAAGTCTCCGGAGCAAGGGCAGTCATAACGCTTCAGGCGCGCTCGCTCGCTGCTCAGAGCGAGATCGTAGGAAATCGGCCCCTCGACGACACACCTTCCCAATTCCCCTCTTTCACACATTTTTTTCAACTCGCCGGCGTCCAAGGTTTCAGGCATATTGGGATCCACCGTTTCCTTGCAACAAAGAACCGCCACTTTAGGCTCGTCATAACCCAGCAGATGCAGGGCGCTCACCGCGTTGATGATGATATCGCGCTTTTTCCCCAGATCGGGATAAGCGCAAATGCCCCCGTCGGTGGAAATGATCAACTTGTGATAAAAAGGGAGCTGATAAAAGGCTATATGCGAAATGGTCCGCCCTGTTCTGAGGCCGTTTTCCTTTTTGACTACCGGCCGCAACAGGTCGGTGGTCTCGACCATGCCCTTCATCAGAAAGTGCGCGTCGCCGGCTTTGATGATCTCAACCGCGGTTTCCGCCGGGGTCTGCCCGACTGCCGTCTTCACGATGTTGAAATCCGCGGCATTTCTATCGCGCTTCCTGAGCAGTTCCCGAATATCGTCCGGCTCGCCGACCAATATGGCCTCGGCCAGACCATTATCCACAGCCTCCAAGACAGCGTCGATCACCGAGTCCTTTCCCGCTCCGGCCACGGCCATCGCGGTCTTTTCGCCGCCGCCGGGCATCAAGCCGAGTAATTCGTCAAAATTACGCAATGCCATACGCGCCTCCTATTCCTGATACGTATGTACCTGTTCCTCTCCCCTCATGATGCGGCAGGCGCCTTCCGCCAGCGACTGCATTTCGTTTTCGCCGGGCCGCACATAAACCGGGATATTGAAAAAAGCTATCCTTTTCCTGATGTCATTCATCAGCCTGTCCCAATGAGCGCCGCCGCCCGTCAGAACGATACCGTCCGCCCGGCCATCGGTTACGGGCAAAAGCGAAGCGATGAATCTCGAAAGCTGGTAAGCCATCGCCTGCTCGCACAGCAAGGCCTCGGCGTCACCGTCCACTATCCTTTTTTCCACTTCCCGAAGGTCATTGGTCCCCAGGAGCGACACAAACCCGCCTTTGCCATGCAACCAGCCCTCTATGGTGTCAAAGTCATATTCCTTCGTCAGTTGCAAAAGTTTCTCGCTTCTTATGAACCCGCAACGTTCGGCGGAAAAAGCGCAGGCATCGCCCGGAACGGTTTCGATCGGCCGTCCCATGGACCAAAGCCCGATGGAGTTCCCGCCTCCGATATGCGCGACAATGAGCGTCAGAGTGTCAAACGGGCGACCCATTTCCTTGGCGACCGAAATGCCCATGGCGCGGCCGTTCAGGATGTGGCACATGCTGTCCCGCTTGACTTCCTTCACGCCGAATACCCTGGCGAGCGGACCGAGCTCATCCGCTGTGATGGGGTCGTAGACATACGCCGGGATGCCGGCGGCATCGGCGATCCTGCGCGCGACGATCGGGCTCAGATTGGCCGGCTGCGGTTCCATTGGGCGTTCGCGCAGCACTTCTATGAGTGTGTCATTTATGGCGGTGGCGCCGGAACGGATATTGGGCGGCGATCCGCCGCGGGAGATCACGCAATCGAAATCCGCTGGCGCATATCCCGTCTCTTCAAGAAACTTCATGACACAACCGAGCCTGCAATCCAGCTGATCCAGCCAGAATCGCGAATATTCCTCTTTTGTGTGCGACAGTGAAACCTTTCTTTCTTCCTTTTCGTCATTGTAGACGGCTAATTTGGTCGAGGTGGACCCAAGGTTCAGAACAAGAATTTTCATGATCTGTCAGACCGTTCCTTTCCGCAAAAGACGCAAACCGGCTCGATTGCTTCACGCTGTCATAGTTTTTCGTGGAGACGCAACAATTCGACCAGCATTTTGTCCCGCCACTTCTCGATGGATGCGATGTCATTGCCCGTCTCGGGCCTGCGGCGCGCGATCTCTTCTTCGATTCCGGATTTCGCCTTTTCACACCAATCCTCGGGAAAGACATTCCAGGATGCCAGCGCGCTCAGGCGAGCGTCCGGCTTTTTGACGTCAATATTGTATTTTTTATTGAATTCACCGATGCCTTCCGGGGAGGCGCTGAGGTGCATGGCAAGATATTGCCCCAATATGCCCCAGCGCATACCGACGCTGTATACCAACGCCTTGTCGGCGTCCTCCACGGAACAAACGCCTCTGTCCACCAAATCCACGACCTCTCTGTGGATGGCGCTCTGGAAACGGTTGGCGATGAAGCCGATGACCTCCAGGTTGAGCACAACAGGCTCCTTGCCTATCGATGCATAAAACTCCCGAGCCTGTTCGACAAAAATATCTTCCGTTTTTTCTCCCTTGGTGATCTCGATCAACGGAATCAGGTGCGCCGGCAGATATGGGTGTCCGCCCATGCAGCGCCCGGGACGCGCCGCTTTCGCGAAGACACTCGTGATCGATTGGCTGGATGTACTGGTCGCAATGACGGCGTCTGCCGGCGCGTGGGCCTCTATCTCCGCGATCAGGACATGCTTGTGCTCCAGCTTGTCCGGTCCTGACTCCTGGATGAAGCTCGCGCCGCTCACCGCTTCCGCGACCGACGTGGTAAACGCCGCCAACCCGTAAATCCCGGGCTTTTGGGCCGCGTCAATGATTCCATGTTCCGCAAAAAAATCCAGGCCCGCACTTATCCTGGACTTGCAAAGCTCGACGCGGCTGCGCGTCTGCAACGCGACAGGCACGCCATGGGTCATGCAGTTCAGCGCCAGTCCGGTGCCTATGAGTCCGGCCCCGACGAACGCCACTTTTCGATTGTTCGACATGGCGTTGTCTCTCACTTTCCGGACAAGCCAAGAATCTGGCGGGCATCGGCGCAGGTGGCGACTTCGTTGCCGAACTCACGAATCACGCGCCCGGCGCGCATGACAAGATCCACATTCGTGGCCGGCACATCGCGGCTGTAGTAAATGCAATCCTCCAGACCCACACGGACATGGCCGCCCAGGGCGACCGCAGTGTAGAGGATAGGCATGTGGGCATTGCCGATGCCGAACGCCGACCAGGTCGAATCCTCCGGCAGTTTGCCTTTCAAGAACACCAGGTTTTCGGGCGTCGCGGGCGCGCCGCTGAAAAAGCCAAGCACGAATTGAAAATGAACCGGCGCCCGCAGGACTCCTTTTGAGAGATAGTATTCCGCGGCGGAGATCATGCCCATGTCCATGATCTCGACTTCGGGTTTGATGTTGTTTTCATTCAATATGCCGCCCAGAGTCGACAGAAACTTCACGGTGTTGTCGAATATCCCGTCCGGCAGCACATTGATCGAACCCGCGTCGAAAGTGGCCAACTCGGGCACCAGCTCGGCGATATGCTCCATGCGGCGCTCAAAAGGCACATTGATCTCTCCGGAGGAAGTGAGATTTATGATGACATCGCTTTCACCGCGAATCCTTTGCACCGTTTCCTTGAAGCGCGCCTTGTCCATGGTGCCGCGCATCTCTTCGTCGCGCATGTGCAGATGCACGATCGCCGCGCCGTTTTTCCAGCATTTTATGGCGTCTTCGGCAATTTCCTTCGGCGTGCATGGGAGCGACGGCACCTTCGCTTTTGGTGTAATGGCGCCTGTCAGGGCCGCTGTGATGATCGTTTTCACAAGGCATTCCTTTCTCGATGTCATCATCATGTAAATTGATCAGGGTTTCTCGAACATGGCGGAAACGCCCAGGCCGCCGCCGACGCAGAAAGTCACCAATCCGCGCTTGACATCGCGCCGGCGCATCTCATGCACGAGCTTTGTGACGAGTATCGTGCCCGTGGCCGCAAAGGGATGGCCCAGAGCAATGGCGCCGCCGTTGACGTTCAGCCTGTCGGGGTCCATGCCCAGTTCCCTGGCGCAACGAATCGACTGCGTGGCGAAAGCCTCGTTCATCTCGATGAGGTCGAAATCGTCCAGCGCGAGACCGGTCTTGGCGAGCAACTTTCTGGTGGCGTAAATGGGGCCTTCGCCCATTACCATCGGCTCGCAGCCGGCATCGGCGAAACCCGTCAGAAGCGCGATGACGTCCAAGCCGAGCGTCTCGGCCTTGCCGCGCTCCATGAGGATGACGCACGAAGCTCCGTCTGTCAGGGGTGAACTGTTGCCGGCGGTGGAGACGCCGTCCTTGGAAAAACTGGGCCTGAGCCTTGCCAGATCCGCCATTGAGCAGTCGTCGCGCAATGGTTCGTCGCGGTTGAAAAGAGCGGTCTTTCCACCCTTCAGGGGAACCTCGACGGGCAACAACTGGCTTTCAAAATAGCCGTTTTCATAGGCTATGGCGCCCTTCCGGTGGCTATTCACGGAAAATTCGTCGCATTCCTCACGGCTTATGCCATACCGCCTTGCAATCTCGTCGGCCGTGGCGCCGTTCGGGAGGTTGCCGTAAGGCGTCTTGGGGGAGAACACCGGCTCGCACCACGGCATGGGCGCCGCGGCATAGGCCCTGGTGGGCTTGTTCATGAGATAGGGCGCCATCGTGGTGCTCTCGCAGCCGCCGCAAAGCACGGTATCCGCGAAGCCCGTCTGTATCATCATGGCGCCGTCCCACAATGCGGTCAGGGAAGACGCACAGCCTCTCTGTATCTGATAGGCGGGAATGGAATACGGCAACCCCGCCTCCAGCGCAACCACCCTGGCCGCGATCTTCAGGTCCTCGTTATCGCAGGAGCAATAGATGACCTCGTCGATGCTTTCCGGGGCAATACCCGCCCGGCGCACGGCCTCCTTCACGGCCATCGCGCCCAGCCTCTCGGGCCGAAAACCCGCCAACGCGCCTCCCGCCCTGCCCACAGGCAGGCGAACCGCGGCGACAATCGCAACCTCTTTCATATCAGACACATGCCTTTCTCATCATCGGGACATCCGGACCCAACTCGTCCGCGTCCCCGCTCATCCGCCTCACGCGCGCCCTGGGCGCCGCCCGGAAATGAACTTCACATCCGATTGTCTTTTCCCCTCCCGCCGTGTTGCAAACCGTCACCGTACCGCCGGCACGCCTGCGGATTCGCGCCTTGCGGGAGAGGAAAATCCCGTGTCAAATCCTGTAAACCCCTGTCTCTGGTCAGCGCCTTGTCCGCCGCTACTTCGATTCCTCGCCCTCGTACTTTATGTACTCGAAATCATGCGCGCTGCCGGAGAGGTTGAAGGAATACATCTCGGAGTAGACATTGATGCGGAGGTCGCGCTCGAAGATGGCCTTCCAGGGTCGCACAAGGTTGTAATGGGTCATGCGGCGGCAGGAACGTGTCCTTGTCATGATGTGCTTTTCGGCGATTTCCCAGGCCCTGTCGAGAATCTTGTCGGCATCGACGATCTCGTTGACCGCGCCAATGCGCAGACATTCCTCGGCGTCTATGCCCTGGCACATATATGACATATACGCGCCGCGCTTGAGGCCGCAGATCTCTTGCAGGATCATGGTCATGCCGTCGCCGGGGACGTGTCCGCCCTTCATGCCGAAATGGTCGTCCTGCAGGACGAAATCGGGACTGCACAGGGTGATGTCGCTGAGCAGGCACATCTCCCAGTGGAAGCCGCGACCATTGATGGCGGCGATCGTGGGAACCTCGATGTCGTTGAGGAAGTTCTCGACCACTTTGAGGGTATCGTAGATCTGCACATTGAAACGCTGATCATCGTCCGGGGACTGCTCGACTTCCTGGAAAGACGCGTTGTCGCTGCCGTGAATCCAGTAGGGCGGGGTGGATGTGATAATCAGGCACTCGACCCACTTGGCGTGACCGATATCGGTATAAACCTCCGCCAGGGCGTGGTGCATCTGATAACTCCACAGGACGGGACCGCCGTCGGAATGCATCTTCAACTCAAGGATGCCATCCTTGAACTTGAAAAAGAAGAAATCCCTGTACTTTTCCTGAAGATCCTCCAGAGTGGGCATCCTGATGTAACCGTACTTCGCTTTAGGCATTGCGCATTCCTTCCTCTCATTAAATTATGATGCGAAAAATTGACGACGGCATGATCGCCGGTGACCGCGATCACTGCACAATGGAAACGCCGCCGTCGGGGTAGAGGACCTGACCAGTGAGAAAATTCGCCGCATCCGACGCAAAGAATATGGCAATTCCCACGCAATCCTCCGTTTTGCAAAGGCGACCCATGGGAACTCCGGCGATGGTGGAGGCGCGCATCTCGGGATTTTTCTCAAGGATGGGTCTCATCATTTCCGTTTCGACGATGATGGGCCCGATGCAATTGACGGTGATGCCAAACTCCGCCCAGCCTGCCGCCAGATTCAGCGAATAGGCGTTGATTGCGCCCTTGGTGGCGCCATAGCACACGGAGATATCGTTCTTCTTGGCGCGTATGGAGTTGATCGAACTGAGGTTGACGATTCGCCCGTAACGCTGCTCCTTCATATGCCTGCCAAAGTATTTGCAGGTGAGCATGACGCTTTTGACATTGGCCGCGAACATCTCGTCCCATTCGGCGACAGGATGCTCCAGGGCGGAAATTTTCTTGTTCACGCCCTGGGAATTGACCAGAATATCCGCCCCCCGCAACTCGGCCAAAACCTTGGCGTACAGCCTGGCGACAGAATCATCGTCACTGCAATCAGCCGCGAAGCATTTCACCTGCGCCCCGATGTTCTCCCTGATCCTGGCCGCCTGCGCCCGGAGCTTTTCCAGGCTTCGCCCGACAATCGCGACATTCGCGCCGACTGCGGCGAGCCCTTCGGCAATGGCGCCGCCGATGCCTCCTCCCCCGCCGATCACGACGGCGCACTTGTTTTCGAGGCTAAATAATTTCCCATAATCAGTCATGATTCATATCCCTTTCCTTTTCAGTTATTTTTCGGATATTACATGGCGTTCACTCCTCATAAAAGCAGGCTTGATTTAGATAATATGGGAAATATTTTGGATTCCCAAATTCCTTACCCTGCTGCCTGAAACCCTGGATGCCGACGAATTGAAAAACATCTAAAAACAACACCACCAATTCTAAAAATACCGCATGCGAGAGAATCGGAAACGCGGCGTGGCCGACCACAAGAACTCCCCGAAAGGGACCGAGCGCGCCAAGATGATGAGTACGCCCAGCGGCAAGATCGAGTTCATCTCCACCTTTCCGACTCCCGCTTGGTGTCTACGGCTTTTTGGTACGGCAGCGCGACATCCGGCTACCCGATACGCGCAAAATGTGGTCAATGACAAGACCAGCGCGCCCACCTTCAAGAAACGCGCCCAGATTATCCTTGCGCTGGATACCAATGCGGGGGAACCCGCTACCCAGGCGGAAATTGCACGGCGCGTGGGGGTGAGCGCGCCGACCATTTTCAATACCATCAAGGCGTTCAGCGAGGAAGGACTGGAAGCGATTCCGCACTTCAAGACGCCCATGGAGCCCAACAGGAAACCGATGGTTACCGGTGAAATCGAAGCGCGCATCATGGCCATTGCCCGCGGCGCGCCGCCAGAGGGGTTTGGGCGCTGGACAGTAAGAAGCCTGACGAACCAGATAGAGCTTGACATTGTTCCCGGCATCAGCCGGGAAACCGTCCGCCGGGTTTTAAAAAACGAAACTCAAGCCCCGCCTAAAAAAGCGGTGGTGTATCCCGTTGCGCGTTCGTTCGCGCAAAGGCTTGCAATTCACTACACGCCGAAACACGGCAGTTGGTTGAATGTCGCGGAAATTGAGCTGTCCGCAATGACAAAGCAATGCCTGGGCAGACGAATCCCGAATCTGGAGAGCGTCACTAAAATGTGATGGTGTCAAAGTACTACCTCACGGACGCCAGCGTGGCCCTCCAGCAGCTCAAATAGGCCCTGGGAACATTCTCGACCAGAGGCGCCCCTCCCCCCGCCCGGGGAGGTGGTCGAGAACGGCCTGCCCGGAAGCGCCGAATTCGATCCCGAAACGCTCGAAATCACCTGCACGCCGGGGTATTTACAGGCCGGAACCCATACGATCCTGGTCAGCGCCACCGACGACGGCGACGGTGACGTGAAACGATGCGCAACGCAATCCGGGGCACGCGCCAGCCGGTCGCGCAGTTTGTAGCCGGGACAAGGACGGACGCGGGGCCGCAAGTCCAGCGAGCGTGAGTTTGCGGCGCGAAGCGCCGGACAGGTTGAACCCCTGGACTGCGCGAAGCGGTTCCAGGCTACGCGGGTTCCCCCTCCTGACCGTGATCAGGCGCGCAACATGCCGGCGCCCAGCAGGCGCGCGGGAAATTCCTCCGGCGCGGGCATGGGCGCGGGAGAACTGGCCGGCGCGACCTCCTCCTCCAGGGCGCGCACCAGCCGGTCGCGCAAGACCTGGCCCAGGCGGAAGAACTCGTCGGTCAAGGTCTCCAGGGCGCCGATCTCCAGGCGTTCCGAAGAAAATTGTCCGCCCAGGTAGATGGCCAGCGCGTCGGCGTCGCCGAACAGGGCGTAGGCCGGCGGCAGGGCGCCTGCCGCGTTGGCCTCGGCCACTCGCCAGAGCATGCGCGTTTGCGCCGCATCGTCCGTCCCCCGCAGGGAAAGCAGGGGCATGTACAGCACGAAGGAGGCGGCTTCCGGGTCCTCCGGGTCGGCGTACAGGTGGATGACGCTTTCCCGATCCAGGAGAAGCGCGCTGTGTCCGTCACCGTCGAGCGGCGGGAACGGAGCGGATCGCTCCGCATGCGCCGTCAACAGATCCTGTAATCGTGCATGGGCATTCATCGTGAATTGGCTCCTTGTCCTTGACGTACTTTGCAATCCGTTTTCCGAGCCGACTTCGGTAAAGCTGTGCTCCGTTTATCGTTCAAGCTCCGGCCCTGGCCGGGCGAAGCCCAAGGCCCGAGAACATCGAGGAGTCACTGCTTTTGTCCGTGAATCACAGATCATGACATCAACAGTTCTCTCGCGGGGCCAGCAATTCTTCCACGGCAAGGCCCATCGACAGTATCCGCCGGTCATCCATCGACCGGCCGGCGAGCGTCAGGCCGACGGGCGCCTCTCCCGCCCGATGGCACGGAATGCTCAGCGCGCAGCCGTCCAGGAAATTGATGAACGACGGATTCCTCAGCATCGCCGCGTTGGTCTTGAAATAGGCTTCATCCGACGCGACCAGTTCCTCGATAGCCGGCGCGACCATCGGCACAGTCGGCATGATCATCGCGTCGTACGGATGAATGATCCGCTCGACTTCACCGATCCACCCGGCTCGCGCTCCTTGCAACTCGATGTACTCCGCCGCGCTGACGTCTTCGCCCCGCCGGATGCGGGAAACCACCCTGGGATCGCACTCCTCGACGCGGCCCTGAATGTATTTCCGGGTCCACGCCCAGGCTTCCGCCGCCTGCAGGCGGCCCTTGGGATTGATCTCGCCCAGTCTGGCGAAAGGTTCCATCGGCTGCTCGTCGATCCAGACTCCCGCCTCGGAGAGTCTGGAGATCGATTTCCAGAAGACGCTCGATACCTGAGCGTCCATTCCGTCGAGAACCACGGTATCGGGCAATACGAAACGCAATCCCCTGAGTGGCATCGGCGCCACGCCGGACTCGCCGTCTCCCGACAGAACCGCGTCCAGCACGGCGCAACAGGCGACCGAGCGGGCGATCGGCCCGACCGTGTCGAAACTGGGCGACAACGGCAGGACGCCCTGCGCCGGTATTCTTCTCGCCGTCGGCTTGAAGCCAACCAGTCCGTTCAGGGCGGCGGGAATGCGGATGGACCCGCCGGTGTCGGTGCCGATGGCGGCGACCGCCATGCCGTCGGCCACGGAAACGGCCGCGCCGGATGACGAACCTCCCGGGATCCTGCCGGTCTTCCGATCCCAGACGTTGCGCGGCGTCCCGTAGAAGGGATTGATCCCCAGACCGGAATAGGCGAACTCGGTCATGGTGGTGCGTCCGACGATCACCGCGCCGGCGGCCAGCAAACGCCGGACGACGACGGAATTCTCCGGCGCGCGGGGCTGATCCTTCAGGGCCGGCGAACCCGCGCACGTCGTTTCCCCCTTGAGGTCGAAAAGATCCTTGATCGTAATCGGGATCCCGTCGATCGCCGATCGCTCGATGCCTGCCCCACGCAAGGCATCGTAAGCCCTGGCGGACTCCCTGGCGGCGGTCTCGTGAATGTTCATGAAAACCCGCGCGCCCTCGCCGTCCGGATCGCGGCTTCTCGCCAGCGCCTCGTCGACCAGCGCCTGGGACCTGGTTCTTCCGTCCCGCAAATCCGCCAGGCAACTTGCCACCGTATGCCAATGCATGCTCATTCCCTATCGGTGATTTCCGTAAATTTCTTCCGGACTTTTCAGGACCGGATCGGTACTGGTCCAACGCTCACCCCGCAACTACCGGAAAAAGCAACGCTCCCGTCCGGTGTGGCAGGCGATTCCGCCCAGCTGCTCGACCGAGAGCAGCAAGGCGTCGCCGTCGCAGTCGGTGCGGATCGATTTCAGTATCTGGAAGTGACCCGATTCCTCGCCCTTTTCCCACAGGCGTCGCCGCGAGCGCGACCAGTACACGGCATGGCCGCGCGCCACGGTCTCGAGCAGGGATTCCCGGCTCATCCAGGCCAGCGTCAGCACGCGGCCCGTCGCGACATCCTGCGCGATGGCCGGAATCAGGCCGTTTTCATCCCACTTCAGGGCATCGAGCCAGAACCGGCGCTCGTCGAGATCGCTCACAGCCGCACCTCGATTCCCTGCCCGCGCAGATACTCCTTGGCCTCACGTACCGTGTATTCGCCGAAGTGGAAAATGCTGGCGGCGAGCACCGCGTCGGCGCCGCCCAGCGACACGCCGTCGGCGAGGTGTTGCAAGTTGCCGACGCCGCCGCTGGCGATCACCGGCACATCGACGGCGTCCGACACGGCGCGCGTCAGGGCGAGATCGAAGCCGTTCTTCGTCCCGTCGCGGTCCATGCTGGTCAACAGGATTTCGCCGGCGCCCAGGCGCTGCGCGCGCCGTGCCCATTCGACGGCGTCGAGCCCGGTCGGCGTGCGCCCGCCGTGGGTGAAGACTTCCCACCGTCCGGGCGCCGATTGCTTGGCGTCGATGGCGACCACGATGCACTGATTGCCGACCTTGGCCGAAGCCTCGGCGATGAGTTCGGGATTGTTGACCGCCGCCGTGTTCATGCTCACCTTGTCGGCGCCCGCGTTCAACAGACGCCGGACGTCGGCCACCGTGCGCACGCCGCCGCCGACGGTCAGCGGAATGAAGACCTGCGCGGCGCAGGATTCGACGACATGGAGGAGGATTTCGCGCTGGTCGGAGGAGGCCGTGATGTCCAGGAAGGTCACTTCGTCAGCGCCCTGCTCATCGTAGCGGCGGGCGACCTCGACGGGATCGCCGGCGTCGCGCAGGTCGACGAAGTGGGTTCCCTTGACGACCCGGCCGGCGGTGACGTCAAGGCAAGGGATGATGCGTTTGGCGAGCGCCATGGCGGGCAGGCTCCCGAAAAAAATCGAATTGTCGTTGCCCGGCCTCCGTCGGGTCGCCGCGCGGTTCTTTCAAAGTCCGGCCGCTGGCTGCCTGTGATGCCTGCAGGCAGGCTCTTTTTGCCAAACGGACGTATTCCGGCACGAGATCCATACCGATGTAACGCCGCCCTTCGCCAATCGCCGCGACAGCCGTCGTGCCACTGCCGAGAAAGCAATCGAGGACGACGTCGCCCGGATCCGTGAATAGGCGGATGCACCGACGCGGCAGTTCCAGGGGAAACTTCGCTTCATGATCGTCGTTGGCTCGCACCGAAGGAAAAGACCACACCGCGCGCGATCCCCAGTCGATCCATTCCTCTTTCGTCAGCCGCTCACGGTCGACGCGGGTCACACCGGGCTTCCAGAATATATAGATGTATTCGAACTCGTCGACGGCCCGATAGGAAATACTGTGCCACCGCGAGTTTTCCCAGGCGGCGTCCTTGACCCACACGCGCCGGTCGTAGAGATAAAAGCCGGCGTCCGTCGCGCATTCCTCGAGGAAACCACCCACCAGTTTCACACGCGTCTGCGCCTCGTACTTGCCGCCGCGGATGTTGTTTCCCTTGAGGCGGCGATCTACCGTCTGCTCGCTGCAACCCAGCCGGTCGGCAATTTGTTGGCGACTCATTTCCGGGTATTCGCGCATCGCGGCCAGCACCTGTTCGCGCGTCACCTCGCATTTGCGCCGGCGGATGTTCTCGGCCATGATGCGCGGCATCGACGAATCCTTGAAGCACAAAATGTCGGCGACATTGATGGCGAGAAAACCACCCGGCCGGATGACCGGAAAATGTCTGCGTATCGTTTCACGCAGCAACGCCCGCCAATCGCCATAGTCCATCTGCGATTCGTATTCCTTGCCGACGTGATAGGGCGGAGACCAGAGACTCAGCGCAACGCTGTCCGCCGCGATACGCGGAATCAGTTCCCGGCAATCGCCTTGCACGATCTGGTTCGCTTGCAAGGGGTCGCGTTTCATTCGTGCCATTCTCCAGCACAACGGCCGGTCGCATCGTAATTGAGTTGCTGTACGCGCCAACGAGCTAGATCGGCCAACGCTTTGAAACTGACACGCACACGAAAATCCTCACCGAGCGTAGGTGCGTCGCGCCCCGCCTTCCAAAACCCATGCTGCGCATCGGGGTTATATTTCTCTTGCAGACGGCCATTGGGCAGGCAAATCAACGTGGCTGACAAGAGGCGATAAGCACCCTGCGCAGACTCGTAGTGGAAATGGATAAAAGCTGTAGTGGTAAGCAGATTGACACCTTCGTCGTTATAGATCGACGGTAATGATCCAGGCTCGTCAACTTCTCTGTTATCGCGTTTCTGGCGTATGCGCAACGAGGTTTGCGACATCTGAAGGGTTGCGTTGTCGGCAGATTTTTCAGCCTTGGAATCAACGAACAAGGCTTGCCGAACGAGCAATTCCGGCAGGATGATGTAGCGATATTTTTTGTAGTCTACCGTACCGAATACCCGGCGCGGAATATTGTATCCAGGCAACCGATCCAGCAATTCGCGTGTGACATCTTCGGCAACATCTTCTACCTTGTCTCGCGAACGACGAAAGATTTCGTGCGCTTCCGCGCCAAAGTCATAAGCCGCTTGAAAAATCCAACGCAGCGTAAGTTTCTCGATACGCTCGATATCGTCGAGCGACAATTTGTCTATGCGTTCAACGAGATGCATGGGTGGCTTTCGTTACCAACCTGTCGGCCTCGGCCTGCGCCCCGGCGAAATCGAGTGTCCCGTCGTAGATGGCGCGCCCGGCGATGACGCCGACGATGCCCTCCCCCTCGACCGCGCACAGTTTGCGGACGTCATCGATGCCGGACAGGCCGCCGCTGGCGATGACGGGAATGCGCAGGAACTGCGCCAGCTTGACCGTGGCTTCGACGTTGATGCCGGAGAGCATGCCGTCGCGTCCGATGTCGGTGTAGATGATCGCCTCGACTCCGTAATCCTCGCATTTCCTGGCCAGATCGATCACGTCGTGCCGGGTCAGCTTCGACCAGCCGTCGACCGCCACCTTGCCGTCCCTGGCGTCGAGTCCGACGATGATCTGCCCCGGAAAGGCGCCGCAGGCGTCGTGCAGGAAGCCGGGGTTCTTCACCGCCGCCGTGCCGATGATGACGTAAGTCAGGCCGCTGTCGAGACAGTGCTCGATCGTATCGAGATCGCGGATGCCGCCGCCCAGTTGGATGGGGATGTCTTCGCCGACGGCCGTGATGATCTCCCGGATCGCCTTCTCGTTCCTGGGCTTTCCGGCGAACGCCCCGTTCAGGTCGACGACATGCAGGCGGCGCGCGCCCCGCTCGAGCCAATGGGTCGCCTGTTCACCCGGCGAATCGGAAAATACGGTGGCCTCATCCATGAACCCCTGTTTGAGACGGACGCATTGCCCATCTTTCAGGTCGATCGCGGGAATGATCAGCATTTTTTCGCAAGGGAATGATGGGGAAGGGTAGCCGAAAGAAGGCGTCTCAGGGCATCCAGCCGATGAAATTGGACAGCAGCACGAGCCCCGCGGCGGCACTCTTTTCGGGATGGAATTGCATGGCGAAAATATTATCCCGTGCTACCACGCTGGTAAAGGGGATTCCGTGCCGGGTGGTCGCGGCGACGCAGGCCCGATCCTCGGGAGCCACGTAGTAGCTGTGCACGAAGTAAAAGCGCGCGCCATCATCGATGCCTTTCCACAAGACGTGCGGCCGCTCCTGCATTACCTCGTTCCAGCCCATGTGCGGCACCTTCAGCCGCACGCCTTCGGGTGTCGCCATCCGTTCCGTCGGGAAGCGACGGACGCGCCCCCGGAAAAGCCCGAGGCCGGGCACGTCGCCTTCCTCGCTGTGCTCGAACAGCATCTGCAAGCCGATGCAGATGCCGAGAAACGGCTTGTTCTTGGCCGCGTCGAGCACCGCCGAGCGCAATCCGCGCGCGTCGAGTTCGCGCATGCAGTCCAGCATCGCCCCCTGTCCGGGGAAGACCACCCGCTCGGCGCTCGCCACCACGGCCGCATCGCCGGTGACCACGACCTCGCGCCGGCCGGCGACATGCGCCAGCGCCTGCCACACCGAACGCAGGTTGCCCATGCCGTAGTCGACGACGGCGATCGTTCCGACGCCGTTTTCCATCACAGCGCTCCCTTGGTCGAGGGCACGCCGCCGGCCGCGCGCGGGTCCGCTTCGACGGCCATGCGCAAGGCGCGCCCGAAAGCCTTGAATACCGTCTCCGCCTGGTGGTGCGCGTTCTCGCCGCGCAGATTGTCGACGTGCAGCGTGATCAGGGCATGGTTGACCAGCCCCTGGAAGAACTCGCGCACGAGATCGACTTCGAATGCGCCGATCGTCGCCCGCCTGAAATCGACGTGGAAGGACAACCCCGGACGGCCGGAAAGGTCGACGACCACCCTGGACAAGGCTTCGTCGAGCGGCACGTAGGCGTGCCCGTAGCGGCGAATTCCTTTTTTGTCGCCCAGCGCCCGGCGCAATGCCTGCCCGAGCGTAATGCCGATGTCCTCGACGGTATGGTGCGCGTCGATGGCAAGGTCGCCCCGCGCCGTGATATCGAGATCGATCAGGCCATGCCGCGCCACCTGTTCGAGCATGTGCTCGAGGAACGGCGCCCCGGTGTCGAAGTGGCACCGGCCCGCGCCGTCGAGGTCGAGACGCGCGCTCACCTGGGTTTCCAGTGTGTTCCGGCTTATCTCCGCCTGTCGCATGATCTTCGACGGGGCATCGGCGAACTGGCTCGGTATGTCGTTCATGCAATAGCCCTATGGACCCCCGGTCCGCTGTCGATTCGACCGGCGTCCGGATCGTTGGCGCATGATACCATTTGCCATCCCGTCCGCCCCATCCCGAACGCCATCATGAACCGCTGCAGGAATCCTCTGGTTCACACAGCCTGACCCCCATACGCCGGGCGAGCCGCCCAGGCTCAATACCAGCGAGAATCCCATGCGCCGTCCCGCAGGTCGCTGGTGCCATCCGGCGGGAAATCGAGGAAGATTGCCTAGCCCTGCGCCTGTCGGAGTTTCGCGGGTTTGCCTGACAATTTTTCTCGACCGGACAATGCTCTGGCTAATCAGGTTTGCGCTTGAAAAGGAACTCTAAGGTCGCGCCGATTTCCTTGGTGGATAGCAATTGGTTGCCGGTCTGCCGGGCGAAGGCCTGGAAATCCTTCACCGCGTGGGCGTCCGTCGCGACGACGCGCAGGATCTGCCCCGAGGTCATTTCCGCCAGCGCTTTCTTGGTGCGCAGGATCGGCAAGGGACAGGCCAGGCCCTTGACGTCCAGTTCGCGATCAACCCGCATGGCCGCTAGCCTCCTTTTTTTCCATCCTGTTCCTCCTCTCTTTGGAGCTTGCGCAGTTCGCGCAACCGCGCATCGACCGCCGACATCTCGAAGAAGTCGCCATCCTTTTCATTCTGGGCGAACTCGAGCTGCTCGATCGCCGCGCCGAGCCGCCCCTGGAGCAGGTAATACTCGGCCTGCGCGCGGCGCTGCTGGGTGCGCTGGCCCAGCGCGGCATGGGTCCGGGCCTTGAGGCCGTGAAGCTTGAAGTCGGAGGAGTCGCGGACCAGCCGCTCCTCAAGGAACGCCAGGGCCTGTCGGTACGCTCCCGCCGCATGGAGAGAATCGGCGTAGCCATACACCAGCGATCGGGCCTGGGGAAAACGCGACAGCGCCTGCCGGTAGATTTCCTGCGCACCCCGGACGTCGCCGGACTGTTCGCGGATCGACGCGATCAGTCCGGCCAGCATCGGCGATGCGTCCGACGATTGACTCAAGGGCGCGCTGGCTCGCTGGGCGCCGGGAAGATCGCGCGCGCGCAACAGGGCGTAGGCGAGGCCGTACCGCGCGGCGGTTTCCGACGCGTATTTCTCTTCCCGCAACGAGCGCTCGAACTCGGCGGCGGCATCTCTCGGCGGTTTGGACTGCGCCTTGAGCCTCGCGCGCACGAGAAAAAAATCGAGACTGCTGACGACCTGCCGGTACGGTGCCTCCTGGGCGCGGTTCTGCATGTCCGACAGGCGTTCGACGGTCAGAGGATGCGAACGGAGATAGACGGGCGCATTGTTGTCATACAGATGGCCGACTTTCCGCAGCCGCTCGAAGAAATCGCCCATGCCACGGACGTCGAAGCCGGCCTTCTCCAGATTTTGATAGCCGACCCGGTCGGCTTCCCGCTCGAAATCGCGGGAATAGGCGAGCTGCGCCTGGATCAGGCCGGCCTGCGCGGAGGCCACCGCCCCCGCGGCGACGGAAGAGTTCGAGCGCGCCGCGAGCACTCCGATGGCCATGGCGATCAGGCTCGGGATGGTGTTCTGCTTTTCCTTGGCGATCTGCCGCGCCATGTGGTTCTGCGTCACATGGGCGATTTCGTGGGCCAATACTCCGGCCAGTTCCGATTCGGTCTGCGCCGCGAGCAGCGTGCCGGTATTGACGCCGATATATCCGCCGAACATGGCGAACGCGTTCACCATGTCGTCGCGGATGGCGAAGAAATGAAAACTACCGCTCGGATTGGCACTGGTTTCGACCAGGCGGCGTCCCAGATGGGTGAGGTAATCGTCGATCTCCGGGTCGTCGATGTAGCTGGGTTCGCGCAGCCGGATCTCGTTCATGATGCTCTCGCCGATCCTGTGTTCCAGTTGCGGTGACAATTCGGCTTGCGCGGACTCGCCCAGATCGGGCAGCTCGTCGATCTGGGCGCGGCCTGCCAGCGAGGCGCAGGCCGCCAGCGCCAGAACGACGCCGCGGAACCAGTTCCGCCTGGGGGAAATCAGCAAGCGCATGGGTATCGGATGGCGCGAACGAGTCCTCCATGATAGCGAAGACGTGCCGGTTTGTATCGGCGGGAGTTCAGGGAAATCCAGGGACAAAAAAACCCGCCCTGCGGCGGGTTTTTAAGCACGGCCCAAAGATCAGGCGCGCGCGATGTTTGAAGCCTGCTTGCCTTTCGGTCCCTGCGTGACGTCGAAGCTCACTTTTTCGCCCTCTTTGAGGGTCTTGAATCCACTCATGGTTATCGCCGAAAAATGGGCGAACAGATCCTCGCTGCCGTCGTCCGGAGTGATGAATCCGAAACCCTTGGCGTCGTTGAACCACTTGACTGTACCAGTTGCCATATTGCTACTTCCTTAAAAAAAGACGAGATCCGGGGTTGAACCCGACGCATGCTTGGTTAATGATTGCTTACAAAACCCAAACATGCCGCCTTTGTACCCCTGTATCGTCGTTTGCGTCAAGCGATTTTGAAGTTCTTTCGCTCAACAGGTGTGGTTTCCGCGCAAAATGCGGCTCATGTCGCGGTTCCGGTTTCCACTGGAGGCTGCGAGCGGCTACAATGAATCCATGGCAAAACAGGAAAGCTCGGTGCTGGAAGCGCGAAAAAGTACGCTCGCGCCCCCGCCGCTTTATACGGTCGTTCTGCTCAACGACGATTTCACGCCGATGGACTTCGTGGTCTGCGTCCTGCAGAAGTTTTTTTCGATGGATCGTGAACAGGCGACGCAAATCATGCTTAAAGTCCACATGGAAGGACGCGGCGTTTGTGGTATCTATCCGCGCGACATCGCCGCCACGAAAGTCGATCAGGTGTCGCATTTCGCGCGGGAAAACCAGCATCCGCTGGCATGTATCATGGAGGAAAACTAGGATGATCGCGCGGGAACTTGAAGACAGCCTGCACACGGCCTTCGTCGAAGCCAGGCAGAAGCGCCACGAGTTCATCACCGTCGAACACCTTCTGCTCGCGCTGCTCGACAATCCCTCGGCCGCCGAGACCTTGCGCGCCTGTGGCGGAAACCTCGAACGACTGCGCAAGGATCTGGGGTATTTCATTCAGGAGCATTCGCCGTCGATCCCGGGCAGGGAAGATATCGAGACGCAGCCCACGCTCGGATTCCAACGCGTCATCCAGCGCGCCATTCTGCATGTCCAGTCGTCGGGGAGAAAGGAAGTCAACGGAGCCAACGTGCTGGTCGCCATCTTCGGCGAAAAGGATTCGTATGCCGTCCATTATCTGCAGAAGCAGGGCATCACGCGTCTGGACGTGGTCAATTTCATCTCGCATGGCATCGGCAAGGTCCCACCGCAGCCCGCGCGCGGCGAGCCGGAGAGCGAAGGCGAACCGCAGACGGTCCCGAGTTCGCTGGAAAGCTTCACCAGCAATCTGAATGCGCTGGCGCAGCAGGGGAAGATCGATCCTCTGATCGGCCGCGCCAACGAGCTGGAACGCGTCATTCGGACGCTGTGCCGGCGGCGCAAGAACAACCCCCTGCTGGTCGGCGAGGCGGGGGTCGGCAAGACGGCGATCGCCGAAGGGCTGGCCCGGCGGCTCGTCGAGCGGGACGTTCCGGAAGTGCTGGCCGAAGCGAAGGTGTACGCGCTGGACATGGGCGCGCTGCTGGCCGGGACGAAATACCGCGGCGATTTCGAGCAGCGCCTGAAGGCGGTCATCAAGCAGCTGAGCGATAACCCCAACGTCATTCTGTTCATCGACGAGATCCATACGCTGATCGGCGCGGGTTCGGCTTCGGGCGGCACGCTCGACGCTTCCAACCTGTTGAAGCCGGCGTTGTCGACCGGCCAGTTGAAGTGCATCGGCGCCACCACGTACAACGAATACCGGGTGATCTTCGAGAAGGATCATGCGCTGTCGCGCCGCTTCCAGAAGATCGACGTCGGCGAGCCGTCCGCCGACGACACGATCGAGATTCTGAGGGGCCTCAAATCCCGCTTCGAGTCGCACCACGGCATCAAATATTCGTCGGCGGCGATCACCTCGGCCGTCGATCTTTCGGTGCGCTTCATCACCGACCGGCACCTGCCGGACAAGGCCATCGACGTCATCGACGAAGCCGGAGCAGCCCAGCGCATCCTGCCCAAATCGAAGCAGAAGAAAATCATCGGCAAACAGGACATCGAGGAAGTCATCGCGAAAATCGCGCGCGTCCCGTCTTCCCGGGTGTCGAACGACGACCGCAATTCGCTGAGAAACCTCGACCGCGACCTGAAAGCCGTCGTCTTCGGGCAGGACCCGGCAATCGACGCCCTGGCCCGCGCCATCAAGATGGCCCGTTCCGGGCTCGGCGCGCCGGGCAGACCGATCGGCTGCTTCCTGTTCTCCGGACCGACCGGCGTCGGCAAGACCGAGGTGGCGAGGCAGCTCGCCTATTGCCTGGGTGTCGATCTGCTGCGCTTCGACATGTCGGAATACCTGGAACGGCACGCCGTCTCGCGCCTCATTGGCGCGCCGCCCGGCTATGTCGGCTTCGACCAGGGCGGCCAGTTGACCGAAGCCGTCACCAAGAAACCCTACTGCGTGCTGCTGTTCGACGAGATCGAAAAGGCGCATCCGGACATCTACGGCATCCTGCTGCAAGTCATGGACCACGGGACGCTGACCGACAACAACGGACGCCGCGCGGATTTCCGCAACGTGGTCATCATCATGACCACCAACGCCGGCCAGGAAGCGATCCAGAAGGCGACGATGGGATTTACCGGCAGACGCGAGGCCGGCGACGAGATGGGTGAAATCAAGCGTCTATTCACGCCAGAATTCCGCAACCGGCTGGATGCCGTCATCTCGTTCCAGGCGCTCGACCACGACGTGATCCTGCGCGTCGTCGACAAATTCCTGATGCAGCTCGAAGAACAGTTGCACGAGAAAAAGGTGGAAGCGGTCTTCACCGAGTGCTTGAAGGAGCATCTGGCCAGCAAGGGTTTCGATCCGCTGATGGGCGCCCGGCCGATGGCCCGGCTGATCCAGGACACGATCCGGGCGGCGCTCGCCGACGAGCTATTGTTCGGCCGCTTGGCCCACGGCGGCCACGTCACGGTCGATCTGGACGACGAAGGCAAGGTGCGGCTGGTTTTCGTGGAGGAAGCCGAGACCATCGGCTGACGATAAAACCGGGCCATGCGCAGGCCAAATCCCGTGTGCCGGTCTCGGAGGACCGCAATCAGGGAGGGTCGTCTTTTACAGCCATCGCCCGCGTCAGCGAGACGATGATCCCCGCCGTCGCGCCCCAGATGAAATGGCGTCCGTAGGGCACGGCGAAGAAATGGCGCGTCCTGCCGCGGTACGCGCGCGAATAGCGCCGGTGATTGGCCGGGTCGAGCAGGAAGGCGAGCGGCGCCTCGAAAATTTCCGCCACCTCGCAGGGGTCGGGGCGCGTTGCGAAGGGGGGTGTCAGGAAACCGACGACGGGGGTGATCCGGTATCCGGTCGCGGTCCGGTACTCCGGCAGAAAGCCGGCAATCTCGACATGGCGGGACTCCAGGCCAATTTCCTCGCGCGCCTCGCGCAAGGCGGTATCCACGGGCGAGGCGTCGCCGGCTTCAACGCGACCGCCCGGAAAACTGATCTGCCCGGCGTGGTCGCGCAGGTGCTCCGTGCGCCGCGTCAAGAGGACGGTTGGCTCGTTTTCGCGCAGAACGATGGGGAAGAGCACGGCGGCCGCGACGGATTCCCGCGTTTGCGCTCCGCTTTCGACGACGGCCCCGCCGCTTGACGGCTGCCTCGACAACGACGAACGCAGACGATCCAGATTCATTTTTCCGGAGCAGTCTTCTTCCTCGAATCCGGCGTTGACGGCTAATAACGCTTGATCAGGGTCATGGTTCCCGCGCTGCGCTGCATTTCCATGCGGTTCAGGAAACTCATGCCGAGCAGCGCCGGCGACAGTTCATGCTGGAGCACCACGGCATCGATGTTGTTCAGCGTGACATCGCCCACGCGCACGGTATCGAGCTTGAGCCTCGAGGCCAAAGCCTGGCCGTTGGCGGTGTTGACGTAGCCCTTCGCCCCCTTGTTCGGGTCGAGACCGATCCGCCGCGCATCGCTCGCGCCGAGGGCGATCAGCGTGGCGCCCGTGTCGACGACGAAACGGACACTCGTTCCGTTGATCTTTCCGGTGGTGTAGAAATGCCCCTGCGCATCGGCGGTCAGCACGATTTTTGCCGGTCCCTTGCCCGAAGGCTGCGCCGCGACATTCTGTCCGACCCGCAGCACGCGCCTCCTGCCGTCGATTTCGAGCGTCGCGGTGTCGCCCTCGACGGCCAAGACCTTGACGCCCTCGCCGGTCGTCGCGCCTACGGCGACGGTACGCGGAGCCCCGCCGTTGATGGTCAGCAGGACCTTGCCGGGAAAGAGCCCCGCCAGCCCGACGTCCGCGCCGCAGGCGAGGAGGGGCCAACAGGCCGCGGTCAGGCATAGAGTACGCGCCAGGTTTCGTCTACAATCGAGCGCCACCCTGAGAAATCGTGTCATGTCGAGAGATCGCGTCATGAAATCCGTTGCCATTTTTCGTTTTACTCGGACGGAAGAGCCGGGATATTTTGCCACATTCCTCGACGCGCGCTCGATTCCCTGGAAACTGATCCGGATCGACGAAGGAGAAACCGTGCCGGACTCCGCCGCTCCGTTTTCCGGAATCTGCCTGATGGGCGGAACCATCAGCGTCAATGATCCCTTGCCGTGGATCGGGAAAATCCTGGCGCTGATCCGCCAGGCCGTCGCCGCTCGTGTGCCGGTGATCGGACATTGCCTGGGCGGCCAGTTGATGAGCAGGGCGCTGGGCGGCGAGGTCATCCGCAATCCGGTCCAGGAGATCGGCTGGGGAACGGCCCGGATCGATCCCGGTGACGAGGCGAAACGATGGTTCGGCCCGGTCGCCGACGAATCGGGATCGGTCCCGGTCTTTCAGTGGCATGGCGAGACCTTCAGCATTCCGCCTGGCGCTACGCGTCTGTTGACGAGTCGGTTCTGCGCCAATCAGATGTTCGCGCTGGGCCCGCACCTGGCCATGCAATGTCACGTGGAAATGACCGAAGCCATGATCGGGACGTGGTGCGAGCACTGGGAAAACGAGACCCGCGGCCTCGCTTCCCTGCCGGACAGCGTGGAGACGCCGGATGAGATACGGCGCCGGATTCCTGATCGGCTGCCTGCCTTGCGCCGCCTGGCTGACCAATTGTATTCGGTGTGGATTCGCGGCCTGGCCTGATTCCCGCTTCAGGCCGGCCTCTCGCGATAGACGGCCTTGTGCGCCTTTTTGTAGGCGTACATCCTTTCGTCCGCCAGGGACAGGAGATCGACGGCCGAGACGGTGTTGTCTTCCGCGACTTCGACGATGCCGAAACTGATGCTGCACTGATAGGTCTGGCCGTCCTCCATTTTGTGATCCCTGGCGACGAGACCATCCCGCAAGACCCCCAGACGGGCTTCCGCGGCCTTCCCGGATACACCGGGAACCAGCACCATGAATTCGTCGCCGCCCAGCCGGCACACACAGGCGTTCGCCGAGAAGGTCTGCAGCAGGTTCGTCACCTGAAGGATGTAGCGGTCGCCTTCCAGGTGGCCGAAAACGTCGTTGACCCATTTGAGGCGATCCATGTCGACAAAACAGATCGCGAAAGGAATGCGCTGTTCCAGCCATTCGTTCAGGAGCTTCATGCCGTAATGACGGTTGTACGTGCCGGTCAACATGTCGCGGTACGCGGTGTCCTCGAGTTTCTTGATCTGGGCCTTGCTGTCGGTGATGTCCATCAGCAGGGCCAGCACGGCGTCACGTTCGTACCAGCGCATGGTATAGAACATGACCGAAAACCAGCGGGCCGGCTCGTCACCGGTCAGCGGCAATTCTTCGATCTTCGGCGCATCGCTCTCCACGACTTGTTTTGCATGATCCAGCAGAGCGCTATAGAACTGGGATTCGAAAACGTTGCTGGACAGATGGTACTCGATGGGATGGTTGGTAAACAGGAGTTCTCCCGTCTTCCGGTCGATCACCAGGATCCATTCCGAAATCTGGCGCGTGATGGTCTTGAAAATGTCGTTGCTGCGCTCCAGGCGCTGCTGTTGCAGTTGATTGCTCTCGATCTTGCTCAGCAGGTCGTCTCGCTGTTCTTTCAACTGGACGATCATCTGATTGAACGCTTCGGCGAACTCTCCCATGAAATCGACGTGCTGGTTGTAATCTCCGGCCGCCACTTCCCGCGCCTGCCAGGTCAGGTGTTTGAGCGTGGCGTGGAGGGATTTCAGGTGGGATCCCAGTTCATTGTCGGGTTTGGGCAGCGGGCCGGAAAGATCGCCGCGGGAAAGAGAGCGGGCGATTACCCGGACTTCGCCCAGCATTTCCGCGAAATAAACGAGCCCCTCCCCGAGTTCCCTGAAGTCCGCGGGCAGAGACGCAGGGTCAAGCCGCGCGCGATTTGGATAGTACAAAACATCGCGCAGATAGGTAAACAGCTTGTCGGCAACCGGATTGGAAATGTTTTTCCTGCCTTTCCGTCTTTTTCAGTCGTGAGAGGGCGCATCAGGCGACGACGGAACCGCTGAACCGGCAAATCCTGTCGCCGTTGGCCCAGCAATCGATTTCCTTGACGAGGTATTTTTTGCCGGTATAGGCTTCGAGAATACCCGAGATGAACCCTTCATCATAGTTGCAGACCGTTTCGTTGGTGATCGGCAGACCGCTGCAGTCCAGATCCTGGCCTACCGTGAGAACAATGTTGCCGGTGTCGGGATCGAAGGCTTCCAGGCGCAGGATGCCGATCTTGAGATCCTTGAGCGCCATCTGGAGATTGGCGGTGAACAAGTTGAAATCGACCGAGAGGTCCAGCACGTTCCTGGCGAATTCCGTGCCGGCCAGGTGACCGGCGCGCACGAAATACTCATTGGCCTTGTCGGCTCCGAAATCCTTGGAAAGGACATCCAGCATGGTGTACTGCATGAGCCGATAGACGAGAACCGGCATTTCATCGCCCAGGTCGCCCCGGCCTTCCTTGACGTCGCCCAGGTTTTCCCACTGGAATTCGTGCAGCGTGGCATCTCTTTTGAAGATATTCATGTTGCCTCCTTGGTCTTGACAGCAGGTGGATGAATACAGCGCCTCAGCGAGACCCGGCGACAGTCAATGATCCGTCCGATGGCCGGCTTGCTGATCGACTTCGATTCTAACACCTGTGTATCACGCGCTCCACGGCCCGGTAAACCCGGTCGGGAAACGATCATGGGTCAGGACTTGTGTTCGACGACCACGCATTGGTAGACGCCGCCGAACAGGGTTTCCTTGCGCCAGGAAAACCGGTCGGCGTCGCGGGCATAGTAGCGGATTTCGTTTTCCCACATCGTTTCGGCGAACGGTTCGAGCAGGCGATTGACCACCTTGAGGAGATAACGGATCGGTTGCCAGCGGGACGGGTTGTGATAATCGACGAAGACGGCCTTGCTGCCCCGGGTCAATTTCGTCAGCACATGGTTGACGATTTCGTGTTTCTTTTCCTCGGGCACTTCGTGCAGCAGGAGGAAACTGCAAATCAGATCATAGGAATCCTGTTCCTCGACGGCAAACCCGGCGGCGTCGGAGCGGATGACCCGGGTCCAGGACATGCCGGCCAGCTTGCGGGCGGCGTGTTCCACCTGTACGGGCGTAACGTCGGTCAAATGAAAGGCTCCCCTGGGTCCGACCTTTCTCGCCGCGCGCGTGACCAGATCCCCGTAAACGTGGGCCACCTGCCAGACGCGCATGCCTTCCTCGATTTCATCGAGATAGGCGCGCATCAACCGCCGGTCGTTCAAGAACAACAGGACGCGGACGACCCAGTTGTGATCCAGCACGCGCGCCCAGTCCGGATCGACGTATGCCCAGTCGTACACGTCGATCATGTATTGCGGAACGCCTTCGTAATAGGGGTCGAGGGCGAGCGATGGATGGTTCTTGGTCATTTTTTGTCCTATCGGATGGGAAACCTTGAGACGCATGCAACAACCTGCCGGCAACCGGCAGGATGGGCAGGAGAGACATAGATCTAAGATTATCCTCCAGGCCCTGCCACATGGTCAAACCGAAGCCTCCCGAGGGGCCATCCAAAGTGGAGGAGAAAACCTTTCTGGATCTTCCAGACGCGGCAGGCGTCCGGCTTTCCCTTCCCTCTTCGGACGGGGAGGCGTCCCGACTGGAACGAACAGGAGGTGGGATGTCCTTCCCTTCTCCCGAATCAGGATGGCAGCGGAGCGAACAGCGCGGCGATGTCTTCCTCGTCAAACCGGGCCGCGCGACCGTCCGCCGACAGGATTCCATCGGCGAGATCCGCCTTGCGCTCCTGCAGCGTGAGGATTTTTTCCTCGATACTGCCGGCGACGATCAGCTTGTACACGAATACGGGTTTGTCCTGGCCGATGCGGTGCGCGCGATCGGTGGCCTGGTTTTCCACGGCCGGATTCCACCACGGGTCGTAATGAATGACCGTGTCCGCGGCAGTCAGGTTGAGTCCGACGCCACCCGCCTTCAGGCTGATCAGGAATACCGGAAGCTCGCCGGACTGGAAACGCCGCACCGGATCTTCGCGCTCATGGGTATCTCCGGTCAGCAGGGCGTAGTCGATTCCGGCTGCTTTCATCTCCTGCTCGATCAGGGCCAGCATGCCTGTAAATTGGGAAAAGACGAGAATTTTCCGCCCCTCGTCGACGAGTTCCGGCAGCATCGTCATCAGGAGGTCGAGCTTGGCGCGCTCCCTGACTTTCCGGGCGATCGGCGTCTTGACCAGACGGGGATCGCAGCAGACCTGGCGCAGCTTGAGCAAGGCATCGAGAATGGAAATTCGGCTGCGTCCGAAGCCCATGCGGATGATTTTCTCGCGCACCATGGCATCCATCGAGACGCGTATCGTCTCGTAAAGATCGCGCTGGCCGCCGGACAACTCGATTTTGCGCTGGATGATCGTCTTCGGCGGCAATTCCGGCGCCACCTCCTCCTTGCGTCGCCGCAGGACGAATGGACGGATGCGCCGCGCCAACAGATCGCGCCGCGCCAGATCGCCCTGTTTCTCGACGGGCGTGCGCCAATGCTTGGCAAACGTATGGGCGCTGCCGAGGAAACCCGGCAGCAGGAAATCGAACTGGCTCCACAATTCGCCGAGATGGTTTTCCAGCGGCGTTCCGGTCAGACACAGCCGATGTCGCGCATCGATCCGCCGGACCACTTCGGCGCTCTGGCTACGCGAATTCTTGACGGTCTGTGCTTCGTCGAGGATCAGCAGGTGATAGGCGAAACGGGTCAGCTCGGCGGCGTCGCGCCAGAGCAGGGGATACGTCGTAAGCACCACGTCACAGCGCGGGATTTCGTCGAAGCGGAGTTTTCTGTCTACCCCCTGCAAGGCGAGCACGGACAGGGCCGGGGCAAAGCGCGCCGCCTCGTTCATCCAGTTGAAGACAAGCGAGGTCGGCAGGACGACGAGCGCCGGCCGGTCGAGCCGGCCCGTTTCCTTTTCCAGCAGAAGATGCGCCAGCGCCTGCGCGGTCTTGCCCAGCCCCATGTCGTCGGCCAGGATGCCGGAGAGATCGTGCTCGCGCAGGAACTGCAGCCACGCCACACCCTCCTTCTGGTATTCGCGCAATTCCAGCCCGAGACCCTTTGGTGCCTCGGCGAGGCGCACACCCTGGGCGGCGAGCAGACGGTCGGCGAGCGCCATGATCTCTTCCTGGCCGTGGAATTGCCAGCGTCCGGTGCCGGCAAGGGCGTTCAAGCGCTGCGCGTCGAAACGCGAGATGCGCAAGCGACAGCCGCCGTCGAGTCCGTCGAACAGATCGATGAGCGTGGCCGCCAGCGGCTTCAGCCGTTCCGCCGGAACGTGCAGGCGCCGGTTGGCCGGCGTGCGCAGTTCGATCAGTTCACCGTCGGGTATTTTCGATAGCCCGGCGGTTTCCAGCCAGCGCGCGTCGCGCTGGAACAGGGATGCCAGAAGCGGCGCCAGCGGCAGGCGCTCGCCCTCCACCACGATGCCCATGTAGAGATCGAACCAGCCGTTTCCGACGGCGACGAGCTTCGCTTCCCAGGCGTCGACCCGCAAGGCGTAATGGCGGAATTCCTCATCGAATTCGATCTCCCACCCCGCGGCGCGCAGCGTCTGGCATCCATCCTGCATGAAGTCCGGCCAGCACGCTTCGCTGGCCAGAGTGTACATCGTTTCCGGCAGGCAGCCGGCGGAATTCGGCACATTGGCGGGAAGGCGCTGCAGGCCGGTGTCGGAGAGCGCCGCCAGGAAGCGGCTTTCCCTGTCGGGCTGCCGCTCGACGCGCACGGTCTCGCCATCCTCCAGGACGATGAAGACGTGGTCGTCGAAAATCCCGACTTCGGCTTCGCCGTACCGGAAACTCGGCACGGCCACGTCGAGGCTGGAGGAGTCATGCATCTCGGCGTAGTCCCGCCAGGCGGCATGTCCGTTGGTTTTCAGTGTCTCGAGGCGCAGCACGGGACGCAACGCGGCGACGATGCGGCGCAGCGAGGCCTGGGCATGCGCGTCCGGCGGCGGCAGATCCGGGGCCAGTCCGGCCAGCGCCTGGGCGACCCGCGCGGCTTTCCTGTCGGGCAAGGGCGGCAATGAAAACAGCCGCGCGATGACTTCGGGATCGCCCGGCACGTCGAGCGGGCCCATCAGGCCGCGATCGAGATCGACGTACCACGGAGGGAGCAGCGGCAAAGCCGCGCAGGATTCCGGAAGTACCCTGAAACAGGGCCGCTGGAAGCCTTGCGGATCGATTTTCCAGGCAAGGCTTCCCAGTCTCGGTTCGCTGTAAAGCAAAGGAGAAAAATCGCTGGCCAGAACCAGGCGTCCGGTTCGCAGCAGACGCTGCAGAATATCGCCCGCCTTCTGGCCGTGCAGGACAAAAGCATGCAGGCCGTCGTCGATGCCCGCCTCGGAAAGCAGGCGCAGGATATCGACGTCCTGCTGCGTCATCGACGGAGACGGCTTGGCCAGGGCGCGTTCCATGTCCTGCCACGCTTCGGCTTCTTCCGGGCTGCGCCCATGGCGCACCGTGATCCCGGCACGGTTGGTATCGGGTGTCCAGTGCAGCAGATAGAACAGCTGGTTGCGGCTCGAAGAAGAAGACCTGCCACTGTTCTGGCTCACGGCCAGCGATACGCGCCGCAGTTCCTCCGCCCACGAGAGCTTGACCGAAATGTAGCTTTCCCCCGGATTTTCAACTGCCTTCGTCGACATAGACATGAACGGCTCGATGTGGCCCCGTTGAAACCGCATCGCCAGGTTCGCAGCCCGGCAGACCAAACTTAGTAGTCTATTCCTTTTCCGACGGTTGGCGAAGATTCTCCGGCCACACGGTTCGTTCTTTTACCGGCGGCGATATCGTAGAAGCTTTGTCCACGACCGCGCCAATCCCGGAAAGACGGCTTGGCTCGTCGCGCAGCGCGGCGAAGCGCCGGCCAGCGAGGGCGAGGCGCCTTTTCCCACGATCAGAGTGTCCATGTCGTCGCTCGACTGCGTTTTTCGGGACGCCCCGCGCCTGGTTACGGGTCTCCCAGGCTGTTTTGGGCTGCCCGCAACACTTTGGCAACACCCATCCCCATGCGCTTCCCGTTCCTCAGTCGTCATCTCCAAACAGCGCCTCGCCGATCCCCCAGCCAAGAATTACCGCTCCCACGGTACCCCAGAAACCGAGCCCGGATTCTCTTCGGGCGGCAGCACCCGAAGGGAATACGCCTGCGTTACCCTCGATCCAGCGCGACAAGTCAGCCAGCTCGGGAGCAGCCGTCAGCGTCAGGATGAGAGGAAGCTCGACGTACCCGGTCGTCGGCAAGCCGCGCCGCCTGACCGCGGCCATCGGATCCGCCAGGGTCTCGATCAGATCTTCGAGCCAGTCTCTGATCTCGACCAAGGTATGTCGGTAGACGCCTGCCAACAAATCGCGCGCCTCGGCATCGCGGCCGTGAGCATCGAGGGCGCGTACATCGCGATAGCCGGCAAGCAGTTCCTCCACAAACACCTCGAAGCGGCCGACAGCGCGATAGACGTCGCCGTCGGTCGAGTGCTCGTTCGCCACCACATCGGACATCAGGTCGTTGATTCGATCGGTGAGGCGGTAACCGAGTGTGTGAAGCTCATTCAGATGGCAGGATACGACCTCGTCCAACCCATACGCCGGGGTAACCGGAACGACATGCTCGTCAAGCCGAGTCTCGATCTTCCGCCAGAGCGGCCGCATAGCCTCGCCCAGCAAGGTCACGCGGCGCGGCAGGAGGGGTTCATCGTCCATCGTCCGCTCCCGGTTCGCCCAAAAAGATCGCGAATTCAACGCGGCCCCAGGGATTTTCGGAATCCCGGAGCGCAACGATCCGTGCTTCCAGCACGTGACCGGAATCCAGCAGATGGCTTGCCGCCGCGTTATCAATGCGCGGAATGTAGCCAAGTTTCCGCCCCTGCCAATCGACGCGAACCGCTCGTGGATCATAGGCATTGTCGGGCTCGCGCACGAGGCTCAGGGAAGCCCCCACCACCAGCCATGGCCAGATGGCCGCACCCTGATGATACTGAAATCCCGCCACGGGCGATCGTTGCAATTCCACCCCCCTCGGCACGGCTGCGCGAGCGACTGGCGTGGCAATACCGATACCGACCAGCACGGCCACCCGCTCAAGGAACAATCGTCTGCTCATGGCGCCTCCCCGTTCAAATAGAGCCAGCCTACCGCGCGAGTGGCTCAAAGACTGCGCCACCTCCCGATGGTTTCACCCCGGCATCCAGAGACAACCTGCGGCCACGGACGGCCTTCAATGCCCTGTCCAATCGAAGAAGGTCACTTCAGCTTCGCCCCGGCTTGCGGCGATCTGCGCTTTCAATCCCCTTCCTAAACGCCGACCTCGCCTCCCACAGGGAGGTGGCACGGGAGTCGTTCTTCATTTGCCGCAGGGCGAAAAAATCAGCATCCGACGCATTCAACAATGATCACATCCTCCCATTACGATCCACTACCCTATCGGGGTGATGGCGCAAATACCACACCTCATGAATTGATCGGATGACAGCCGTGGTACATCCCGCTCATGGCCGACACTTCGTCGGCCACCGCCCGGCACAGAGACTCCGGCGTTTCGACCTCCACCTGGCGACCGTGACGCAAGATGTCCATCAACAGCTCGCGTTCGTCGGCATAGGGTACCCGCAGGCGGTAGCTGCCGTCCGCCAATGCTTCAGCCTGCTGTTCCTGGTGCCAGCGCTCCGACCGTACCCAGCGTGCACGCTCCGGCGAAAATCGCAGTATGGCCCAACCCCCGGGCTGGCCGGCAAAGATGCCGTAGGCCGAGGAGTAGTGGGCATCCAGCTTGGCCGCCGCCACATTGCGCGCCTTCTCACGTAGCACCTTCACCCGCTGAATGGCATCCATCGAGAAGCTACGCAGATCGTTGCGCAGATGGCACCAGGCATCCAGATACCAGTTGTCGCGATAATGAACGAGGCGTTGCGGGGAGACCGTGCGAGTATTGATCTCATTCCGTCCCCGGTTCCAGGCATCGATCTCGATGCGCTTGCGCTCCAGCAGAGCAATCATGACATCGGTGAAAAACCGTGACTCCACCGCGCGCTTGGCCATTGACAACAACCGTACCCGCTGGGTGATTTCCGAGGCTGAATGCCCCGAGGACTCCAGCAAGGCCGCCAAGCGCGCCTGCAAGGGGGCAACGTGGGATGCCAGAATTCCCGGCTCGAGATCACCCAACAGCTTGTGGGCCGCCAGAAGGGCGTACAGTTCACCGGACGAGAACCACAAACCGGGCAACTCATAAGCCGGGCCCGTGGCCTCGCTGCTCTCGAATCGATAGCCGCCCGCGTCGCGATCCCAGACAATCGGGGCATGAAGCCGGTCCCGCAGGTACTCCATGTCGCGCTTGAAAGTGGCGCGCGACACGTCGAGCTCTTCCAGAAACACCTCGATGGGCACCGCGCGCCGTTCATGGAGTATCTGGTCGATTTTGTAGAAGCGCTCGGTGCGATTCATGGACTCTCGTGCCGGAAAGGATCGTAGTGGCTCATAGCGTGCTGTACCGGTTCTCCAACTTCCAGCTCAAGCCGTCACTCCCCGCGTAGCTCCGCCCCTGGATCTTCACTTCCCGCCACGCGGGACAGGCTTCCCCGCCCGTCGCCTCGGCGATCGCACCTCCTTTCAGTTCCAACGGGTTCCATCTCCAGTGGATCTGCCAGCGATCGTCTTCATACTGCCGATCCACGGTGATCAGGCCGCTCACCATCTGTACCTTGAGATCCACTACGACTTCTCCCACTCCCCCGTTCGGCAGGCTCACCTGCGCCCAGGCGAGACCGGGCAGGAGGCAGAGGATCGCCGCGGCAGGCAGGGGGACAAGAAGGCTCTCGGGGAAGGGTTTCATCTCTGCCATTCTATTTCCATTTATCCGGCGCGCCACAAACTTTACCCGGCGCGCCACAGACGCTCGAATTCCCTGGCGTCGAATCCGTGCATCGCCCGGCCTTTCACGAAGAGCGGCGGAATCCCTTTCCCTCCCCGTTCATGAAATTCCCGGCGCCGGTCCAGCCAGCGTGGTCTGGACCAGCGAAGCGCAGTCCGGGGATCGTGCCAAAAGAAGCATCGCCCATTTCAAAATCGGCGATGTTTTACGCCCAGGGATATGCTTGCTTTGAACTTCGGTCTTCGTCCTTGTTCAAGCCACAAAGCTGAGCAGGCTCGCTGAGGATTGGCGACGGATGTGAATATGTCCATGAAAGCAAGAGAAAAGTGATGATGTTGGGGTTCGCTTCGCTCCCCCCAACCTTGTATGTTATCGCTATCGCCGGCGGCGATAATATACGTAGCACCTTAATTAATTGCGCATAGTTTGCGCAAAGCGTCATTCCCATGAACCCAAGAGCCGAATACTTCCTCCACGGCCCCGATGATTTCTTTCAG
>JAITIQ010000225.1 GCA_031279425.1 Accumulibacter sp. | reverse complement strand
GGGAATCAACCACAGGGGCAATGTCACCAGCCAGCCGACAATGAAAAGCACGGCGGCCCAGACGCTGTTCCACGCCGCCGCCACGACGCTGTCCCTGCCCATCCTGGCGAGATCGGGGTAGTCCCGCGCCGCGACGAACGTCAGCAGCAGCGGCAGCACGAACACGGCGGTGAGCAGCAAGGCCACCAGGTAGCTGGCCGACAGGATCGACAGCCAGGCGCCCACCACGGCCAGCGCCTTGGCGAGCCAAGCCATCCCCCATTCCGCGAACCAGGTCATCGGTGGCTGTTCGAGGAAACTGGCAATCAGGTAGTGGAGAAAGGCGACCGACGCGAGCACCATGAACAGCGCGGCGGCCAGTCCCGGCCCGAGGATGTACAGCCACACCTTGCCATGGCGCAGCGAGGACAGGCTGCGCCGCAAGGCATTGGTTATTTCGATCATGGAACTTCGCAAACCGGGGAAAGGGGAAAAGAGAGGGAGTTAACCACAACGAGCGCGGCGGACACAACCGTCCACCCGCCTATCTGCGCCCCGGCGGCTGCCCGAAAGTCAGCGTATAGAAGACGTCCAGGGCGTTGTCGCTGCCGGCGCGTCCGATGACGGCGATGCGCCGGGTCAGGTTGACGGTCAGCTTGATCACGCTTTCGGCGTTCGTCAGTGATTGTTCGTAGGTCAGCGCGGCATGGGCCGACAGGCGCTTGCCGACGGTGAGGATCTGGTTGTCCGGGGCGGCGGGCGCGCCAGCGCCGGCAGGGGCGATCCGGCTGGCGGGCGCGCGTCCTCCGTCGCCGCCGATCTCGCCCTGGCGAACGCCGAATTCGTCGATGCCGAAGGCGTCCTTCAACTGCTGCACCACGCCGCCGGAGTCGTCCCCGAGAAGTCCGCCCGCCGCCGAAACAAGCGTCGCCGCGTCGCCGACACCCATCGATTCCGGTCCGTGACCGAGCAGCAGCCAGGAAAGCTTGTCGGGATCCGGCAGATCGGGATCGGAAACGAGGCGCACCACGGGGCGCCGCGCCGTGCCGCCGACCTCCACGCCGGCTTCCACGGCGAGCCCCTTGCGCATGGCGCGCACGTCGAGCGCCGGATCGTCGAGCAGCCCATGGAAGGTAAGAAAACCACGCTCGATGTCCAATTGTTGTCCGTAGGCGTCGAAACGGCCGTCGCGCAGGCGGATCGCTCCGGCGGCGCGCGGCAGATCGCGGCCTTGCGCGCTCAGGCGGACGTCGCCGTCGAGCCAGGTGCGCAGGCCGGCGCCGCGGAACAGGAAGTGGCGCCCCAGATTGGCTTTCAGCTCGAGATCGAGATTGAGCCGCGTGCCGTCGCGTTCAGGTCGGCCGGGATTTTTGAGCAGCACGTCGTCCGACAGGCGCGGCATGCCGGCCGGCGCGAGTTGCCAGTACCCGGCGTCGACGCCGATCTCGCCGGAAACGTCCAGAGCCCTTGCCCGCCAGGCAATCCTTCCGGCACCCGAAACGGCGATCCATTGGTCCGACGATTGCCAGACACCGACGCGGTCTAGCCGGGCGTCGAGAAAGGCGTTTTCCGCGCCGGCGCCGCCGATGGAGAGTTCCCCGGAAACCTCGAGCCGCCCCGGCGCCGCGAAGCGCTGCGCGCCGTTGCCGAGTTCCAGGCGCAAGGCGCGAGGCGGCTCGGTGAGCGCGCTGGCGAAAGCGAGGCGGACGATGCGCAGCGCTCCGCCGTCGAACTCGGCGGCCAGTTCCCCGTCCACAAGGCGCAAGCCCTGGTCGGCGAGTTCCAAGCTGAGCTCGCTGCCGTCGAAGCGTCCGATGGGCCGCGGAGAAGCGGGCGTGCCGGCGATCTCCAGCGTGCCGGCGAGCTTCCCGCCCGTCCGCCAGCCCCCGCCTGACAGGCCACCGAGCCAGGCGAGTTCGGGCGCGTCGAGCTCGATGCTTCCCCGCCAGGGGCTATCCATGGCGATCTGCCAGGGGCCGCGCATGCCGGCTTCGATGCCTCCCTTGATATGCCCGAACTCTTTTCCGTCCGCCGCAAGATCCATGCGCAGCCGCTCGGCATCGGCTTCGACGCCGAGTTCGGCGGTCCAGTCCGGAGCGCTTCCGGCGAGTGCCAGCGGCCCGATCGACCCGCCGGAGAGGCCGACGGAGAGCGGTGCCGGGCGGCGCAGTTCCAGTCGGAAAGGGCCCTCGTTTTCGGTCAGGATCAATTCACGCAGCTGCCCGAGCCAGCGCCGGTCGTCGGACAGCCCGCCCTCGGCGGCAAGACGCAGTTGGCGCGCATGCCCGGACACCGTGAACACGCCGCCGGCTTCGACGCGATGCGAGCGACAACTGCCGGTTGCGCGCGCCTTGACCGCGCGGACGGAATCGGTTTCCCCGGGACGGGAGAAGCGTTCCAGCGCAAATTCCAGGCGAAGCGGCGCGTCCGGTTCGAGCGCCAGTCCGGCTTGCAGCCGCAGTCCGGAAAAAGAGCCGAGATCCGGCAGGCTGAGCCGGGGCGCTGCCAGATCGAGCGCGAGCGACGGGCGCTGCGGCGATCCCGTCAGATCGACGCGCCCGCGCAGCTGGCCGTCGATGCCGAAGGGCGCCAGCCGTGGCGCATCGATGTCGAGGCTCAGGCGATCCCCGTCCCGGCCGAAACCACCTGTTGCCCGGACCCGGTTCGGACCGGCGGAAAGTTCGGCATCCACGCCGTGAATCCTCGGCCAGGCGAGCGACAGGCGACCTTTCCCGGCCAGCGGCAGGCCGGCATGGCGAGAGGATTCTCCCAGCGAAAAGCGTCCCTCGACGGCCGGCTGTGGAGTGAGATGGCCCTTGGCTTCGAAATCCGCGTCGAGGCGGGCGGCGGGCGCCCGCGCAAAACGCGACGGATCGAAGCCGCGCAGCTTTCCCGTGGCGGCAAACGCCTGTTCGCCTTCCAGTTCGAGCCGGCCCGACACCGTCAGCAGCGTGTCGTGGGCGGCGATTTCAAGCGCCTTGACGGTCAGCGTTCCGCCGGCGTGCTCGACATCCGCCTGAAGCCGCCACCGCTCGTCGCGCCAGGCGAGGCGCGCGGACTGCCGCCCGGCATCGAGCGAGACGGCGAGCGGGCCGTCGAAGCGGGTGGGAAGCAGCGTGGAAACCAAGCGCGCGGCGTCGAGCCGCTTTGCCTCGAGATCGAGATCCAGGCTTCCGACGGAGGACCAGCGTCCGCTGCCTTCCAAAGCGCCGCCGGGCAGCGTCAGCCGGACCTGCAAGCGCGCCGCGCTGTCCTCCGGCGATACCTTTATCCGGGCGGTCTCGAAAGGAATGCGCCGATGGTCGAACGGACCGGCCTGGCGATTGATGACGATGAACTCGTACTCCGGCGCGCCTCCCTCGCGCCCGTCATGCGTTTCCAGCCGCGCGGCCAGGTCCAGCTTCGCGTCCGGCGCGCCGGCGAACCAGTCCGACGGGACGAGGCCGCGCAGCTCGGCTCGGGCGTCGCCGAACGGCAGCGTGGCGAAAGGCGTAAGCGTGGCCTGCGCCTCGCCCTCGGCGCCCCGCAGCAAGCGCGCGGCCAGTTCAACGCGCGCAAGCGCACCGCCCGCCGTGAGCGACATCGCCACAGGATGTCCGGCGAGCGTGCCGCTCACCTTGGCATTCCCCTGGAGCGAAAACGGCGCGCGACCATCGAGTGTCACGCCACCCGTTACAGAAAAATCGCCGGTCGTAAACGACAGGGTCTCGACGACGTGCCGCCGTCCGTCGCTGGTCAATCGGACGGCGAGAGCGGTGACGGGCGGCGCGCCATTCCAGCGCAGGGAATCGACCGCCAGGCGCCGGATCGAGACCGCCAGCGGCAGCGTGAGATCGTCCGGCGACGAGGAACTCTCATTCGAATCCAGCGTTTCGACCGACAAGCCCCCCACTTTCAGAACGCCGATCTCCAGCCGTCGCCTCGGCAGCGCGGACGGCGTCCAATCAATTTCGACGCCGCGCGCGGCAACGAGGATTTCCTGTGAGCGCCAGGAGAGTTCGTCGGCGAACATGGGTCCGAACAGGCGGCCGCGCAGGCCGCTCAACGCGAGCCGGCCGCCGCTCGCCGAAACGAGCAGGCGGCCGACGGTCTCCAGACCGCGCTCGCTGGCCGCAAGCCAGACCGCGCCGCCCGCGGCAACTCCGATCAGCAGGAGCGCCAGCAGAAATAAAAGCGACAGGAAGGTTCTGAGGCGCATACTGGAATACTATGCCTTTTGCCGGATCGTTTGCCGTCGTCCGTTGGATCGCCGGGAGCCGGGTTTGTTCGTCCGACTGGATCAGCAACGAACTTCGGCCATGCATTCGCAACACCGGGGGTCGTGTTCATTCGAACAGGCCGGGCTGATTTTCTTCCGCTCCGCAGGCCGCCACGTCGGCGAAGCGCACTCCCACCCCCAGCAGCCGCACGGGCCGTTCCCGGCGCGCCCAGGCTTCGTCGAGCAAGGCCGCCCACACCGGCTCATCGGGCGCGGCGCTCGCGCATTCGGCAGTGGTCTGAGTGAAATCGGCGAACTTGACCTTTATCATCGCCTGATGCACCGGCCTCGGCGCGGACAGTTTGGCGAAGCGGCGGCGGAATTCGGCGATCAGGGCGGGCAGTTCGGCGTGACAGGCAGCCAGGTCGGGCAGGTCGCGGGCATAGGTCGTTTCCACCGACAGGGATTTGCGAACGCGATCCGGGCGCACCGGGCGCTCGTCGATCCCCCGGCAAAGCTGGTGAAGCGCCGTGCCGAAACGGCCGAATTCGCCGATGAGACGGGCCAGTTCCCAGGCGCGCAGATCGCCGCACGTCCGCGCGCCGTGTTTTTGCAACCGCGTCGCCGTCACTTTGCCGACGCCGAAAATCCTGCTGACCGGTAGCGCGGCGACGAAGGCGTCGACGTCCTGCGGGCGGATGACGAATTGTCCGTCGGGTTTGTTCCAGTCGCTGGCGACCTTGGCGAGGAACTTGTTGGGCGCGATGCCCGCCGACGCGGTGATGCGCACTTCGGCGCGGATGCGGGCGCGGATTTCCTCGGCCATCAGGGTGGCCGAGCCTCGGCAATGTTCGAGGCCGCTCACGTCGAGATAGGCTTCGTCGAGCGAGAGCGGTTCCACCAGCGGCGTGTAGTCGCGGTAGATGGCGAGGATTTGTTGCGAGACTTCGCGGTAGCGGCGGAAATCCGGCGGCAGCAGGGTGAGTTGCGGACACAGGCGCAGAGCGCGCGCGGTCGACATCGCCGAATGCACGCCGAAGGCGCGCGCTTCGTAATTGCAGGTGGCGATCACCCCGCGCGCTTCGGCGCGTCCGCCAACGGCCAGCGGCTTGCCCCGCAGCGACGGATCGTCGCGCATCTCGACCGCGGCATAGAAACAGTCGCAATCGCAGTGGATGATCTTGCGCATGGAACCAAAGTGTACCGGCGACACCAGCAATAGCGCATCCGAGAGGCATCCAAGGCGCGCCTCGTCCTGGAACATCGCCCGCAGCGCTCGGTCGTGGTTCCACGTCGCTACGATTTGCTCCAGGCGCTCGGGCAGTCTTTTCCAGTCCTCACGGATCGCCGCCTTGCCTTTGGGGTAAATGGTGTCAGGGGCCAACCTGCGCCACCCATGACGAGCCAACCTGCGATCAATCGTCGTCAGCGATACTGATTCGTCCAGGCGTTCCTCGGTTTTTCCCTTCAGCGAGGAGCGCCACGACCTTCCCCGCTCCGACTCCCGCAAGAACTTCGTCGAGTATCTGCTCTTCTCGTTCCAGGCGACCGTGCCAGCGTCACACCTCGACGCACCAACCGTGCGTATCCGGCAGCAACCCGTACTGAATGCCCTGCACCGTGTCGTAGAGTTTCTGCAGCACCGGTCCGCAGGCATTCGGGTCGCCGATCTTGATGACCTTGGTCCCGCGCGTGATCTCGCAGATCGGCGTGACCACCACGGCGGTGCCGCAGGCAGCGACTTCGGCGAAGGTTTCGATCTCCTCGAACGGGATCGGGCGCACCTCGACCTTCATGCCCAGGTCGGCGGCGATCCGCTGCAGCGTGTTGCTCGTCACGCCGGGCAGCACCGAGCGCGAATCGGGCGTCACGTAGGTGCCGTCCCGGGTGATGCCGATGAAGTTGGAGGTGGCGAATTCCTCGACGAAGCGGTGCGTCTTCGCGTCCAGGTACAGTTCCACCGGATAGCCCGCGCGCTTGGCCGATTCGTGCGCGTACAGGCTCGCGGCGTAGTTGCCGCCGACCTTGACGTCGCCCATGCCCTGCGGCGCGGCGCGGTCCCAGTCGTCCAGGATCAGCGCGCGCACGGGTTGCAGACCGCCCTTGTAGTACGTGCCGACCGGCATGACCATCACCAGGAACGTGTACTCTTCCGCCGGCGCGACGCCGATCTGCGCGCCGGTGCCGATCAGCAGCGGCCGGATGTACATCGATCCGCCCGTGCCGTAGGGCGGCACGAAATCCTCGTTGGCCTGGACGATCCGCTGGACCGCATCCACGAACATGTCGATCGGCACCTGCGCCATGCAGGTCCGCAGCGCGGTATCGAACATGCGTTTGCCGTTGGCCGCGGGCCGGAAAATGCGCACCTTGCCATCCTTGCAGCGGAACGCCTTCAGTCCCTCGAACGCCTCCTGGCCGTAGTGCAGGCAGGTCGCCGCGATGTGCATCCTGAAACAAGGCTCCTCGACGAACTCGAACGCGCTCCATTTCCCATCGCGCCACACGCTGCGGATGTGGCAGCGCACGTCCATGTATTTGAATGTCAAACCGTTCCAGTCGATGTTCTGCATGGCTCCCCGATCCCGCTTCTTTCCCGTAAAGATCATCAGTCTACGCTTTCCACCGTGCCTTGCAAAGGCGATCCGGGGTGGCGAGGGAGACGGCGGCCGGCCAGCATCTGTCGTTTTCCGGCGAATCCCGGCCGTTTTTCCACGGCGAACCCGGCCGCGCTCAAGGCTCGGCGCACGCCGCCCGCCACCGACCAGGTCGCCAGCGTGGCGCCCGGCTTCGCCAGCCGCGCGAGATTCCGGCAGACGGCCGGCGACCAGAGTCCCGGATTCTTCGCCGGAGAAAAGCCGTCGAGGTAGAAGGCGTCCACGGCATCGTCCAGCCCGGGCAGGGTTTCCTCCGCGTCGCCGAAAACGAGCGCCAGTTCGACGCCGCATTCCAGTTCGAGCCGATGGCGGCCCGCGCCGGGCATGGGCCAGCGCGCGCGCAGGGCGGCCGACAGAGCGGAGAATTCCGGCCAGGCGGCATGGACGATCGCCAGATCCCCGGCGGTGAAGGGACGGTTTTCCAGGGAAATGAAACACAACTTCCGGCAGCGCCGCGGATCGTTTCGCCACGCGAGCCAGGTCGCCAGGAAATTGAGCCCCAGGCCGAAGCCGGTTTCCAGGATGGCGAACGTCCCGCTTTCCCGCCAGCGCGCCGGCAAGCCATTGCCGGAAAGGAAGACGTGCCGCGCCTGCGCGTGCCCGCCGGCCGCCGAATGATAGACGTCTCCACAGGATTCCGAGAACGGCGTGCCGTCCGGCGCGAAGGCGAGGCGGGCGGGCGGAAGCGGGATGGAACGCGTCATGACCCCGGCGTCATCACGTCGGGACGCAAGAGTCACGCCCGCGCTCCAGGGTTTTTTCAGGCCGGCAGCGGAACGGGAGGCTCCGGCGCATATCCTCTTTCCAGATAAATGCGGCAGCGCTCGATGTATCCGGCGGCGCTCTTGGGCATCGGCGTGCGGGCGCGGGTGATGAAGAAGATCAGGTCGCGGCCGGCGCGGATCAATTGCAGACCGTCCGAAATGGCATGGTGGTCGGGAATCCCGGAAGACGATTCGGCGCTGCCGTCCGTCGAAAAATTCATCAGCCGTTCTCCGGCGGCCACCACCTGCGGCCAGACATCGAAGATTTCCGGGTCGGTGCGCAGGGTTTCCGACTTGACGCGCGCGGCGCGGGCGAAGGCGCGGATCGAGGGCTCGATACCGGCGAAGGCCGGGATTCTGGTAAACGTATCGACCATGGCATCGGCGATCCGGTCGATGTCGCGCTTGGCCTGGCCGATCTTGATGTAGCGGCTTTCGTAGAATTCCTCGATCGGCACCGAGAAGGCGCGAAAGGGTTCGCCCCAGAGCTCGTCGATGCCTTCCTCGCCGCTGCGGTGCAGGACGAAGCGCCCCAATTCCATGGCTTCCAGCAGGCAGCGCCCGCATTCGCGCGTCAGCGCGTCGCTGCCCTTGAGTTCGACGCCGCACACCTGCAGGTCGACGAGATTGCGGAAGATGTCCGTCGCCCGATTGAACAGCGATCCGGCCAGCATGCCCGCCTTGACGCGTTTCATCGCCGGATCGGTTTCTTCCTCGTATTTCCGGCGCGCCTCCGCGAGACGGGTGCCCGGAATGTTCAAACCGTGTTCGATGTGGTTGAAAAGACGGCGGGTCAGGGCCTCGATCAGGAGTTTCTTCGCTTCGAGCGAATTGACTGAAGGCGCGTAGGTCTTGATCCAATAGCCGCTGTAGAAAACACGTTCCCACCCGTCGATGACGCGCCGCGTGCCCTCGGGTGGATTCTCGTCGGGAAGCGAATCGGTTTCCGATTTTTCCGATGGATCGTTGTTCATGGCAAAGTAGACTCCTGTCTGGAACTCTCGCCGGAAAAATTCTTGGTTTTATTTTAAGGGAACGGATTGTACGTCGAATGACAGAACATCCGCCCGTTCCGGCTCGCCATTCGCACCCGCGGCGAAGGATTTGTTGCCTCCAGGACACACGTCGATCTGCGTATCATTCGGCGCGTACGCCGGAAGCAGGAAATTCAGGGCTTGGCGGAAACCACGCGCTTCTGCCGGAGCGCCAACGCCTCGTTGAAGATCAGCGCGGCGATCACCAGACTGCCCCCGGCAAGCGTCGCCGGCGAAGGCCGTTCGCCAGCGCCGAGCCAGGCCCAGAGGACGCCGAAGAGGACTTCGAGCAATCCGAGCAGCGCGATTTCCGCGGCCGGAAGTTCCCGCGACAGGCGGACCACCAGCAGACAGGGAATCGCCAGTTGCACTACGCCCAGCAGGGCCAGCAGCGCGATGTCGCGCGGCGATGCCATGAGCGGCCAGGCGAAGGGCAGCGTGAGAAAAGCCGAGACGATCGCTCCGACCCATATCGCCGGCAGCATGTCGGGCGAATGCGCATTCCCGCCGGCGGGCGCACGAGCGATGGACTGCAGCAGGGTGTAATTGGCGGCCGACGCGCACGGTACGGCGAAAGCGAGCAATGAACCGGTCAGCGACACTCCGGAGGCGGCTTCCTGGCCGAACATCCAGGCGATGCCGGTGCCGCCCAGCGCGATCGCCGTCCAGGTCCTGGTGGGCAGCCGATGGCGCAGGAACGCGCGGGCGAACAATGCCGTAATCAGCGGTCCGACGGCCAGCACGATGAGGACGTTGGCCACCGTGGTCAGCGTCATGGCGATCATGAAGGCGGTAAACATCACCGCCCAGCACAGGCTCGATACCCAGACCGGCCAGCGGGCCGACGCCAGGTTGCGCGCGAAGACGGGACCGCGCAAGAAGCCGAGTATCACCACCAAGGCGACGGCATTGCACAGGCTGCGCCAGAAATTGAGCTCGAAACCGCGCGCCGCTTCGAGATGGCGGGTGACCACCCCGGCGATGCTCCACATCAGGGTGACCAGAACCATCAGCAAGACGGCGCGGCGATGAGTCAATTGCGCATTCCAGACCGCCAACGGACGGTCACTGGCGTCCCGCGGCGCGCACCGTCGGCGCATCCAGGCTTCCCGAAACCACGACCGGCAGGCGCGTCTGGTTAACGCTGCCCATCATCTGCAGTTCCAGCCGGCCGGACAGCGCGCCCATCGCGGCGACGTCGACCTGTCCCGTCGTGCGCATGAGGCCCGAGACGATGTTGAGATCACGGAACTGGACCTTGTCCCGGGCGAGCCGGATCCCGCCGGACATCCGTTCGAAAGCGGTCACACCCCCCTGCACGGGAGTTCCCCGGCGAGCCGCTTCCGCAAGATCGATGCCGTAGAGATTGCCGCGCTGAATGGTGAATTCACCGTCGCCGTCGATCGAGGAGAAGATCGCCGGCCACGTTTCCGCGCTGGCCGTATACTGCATTTTCCCGGCCATGGCGCCAGCCAGCCTCCGGTCGATTCCCAGGACATCTCCCAGCCGGGACGAATCGATCCGCTCGAAAGTGATGTTTCCGCTCAGATTCGGCGCGCCTGCCGTGCGGACCACGGCGTCCCCCTTGACGAGGCCGTCGAAGATACGGATCTCCAGGCCGGAAATCACCAGTTCGTTCCTTTCCAGGCGGCCCGTGAAATTCAGGGAGTCGACGACGAACCTCGAGACTTCGTCCGGACGCCAGGCAAACCCTTCCACCATCAGGACGACCGCGCCGGAAACCGGCTTGGCGGTCAGGCTCAGGCTTCTGTCGAGGGAGCGTACCGACAGCGCCTGCATCCTGCCCAGCCCGTCCCGCTGGATTTCCGCCTCCGCGTCCTTGAGGACCAGTCCGGAAAACGAGACGTCCGTATCCCGGAGCAGGATGGCGTCGATCTTCGGAGATCGGCCAGGATCAGTGAGCACGGGAATTTCCCCGACGCGTTCGAGCGAAAGGTCGAGGCCGCGGAGAATGACCCTGCGCAACACCCACTGTTCAGAGAACAGGGTGCCGAGGTCGGGCTGCAGCTTGAGTTCATGGATCCGGATCGCTTCGGTGCCTCGCCCGATCTCGACGTTTTCGAGAACCAGACCGGGTTCCGGATAAGCCTGGGCGCGCGCTTCGATGACGCGGACCGGACGGCCCGTGGCGGCGGACAAGGCCGCTTCCAGATCCGGCACCAGGAAATCCAGCGGGAACAGCAAGACCCAGGCGACGCCCGCTACCAGCGCGCCCACCAGGCAGAAAAACACCCGCGCCAGCCAATTCCTCTTCTTTCCACGCTGGACGGGCTTCAGCTTGACCGGCTTCTCATCGGCCATCCGACCCGTGCCGGGCCAGATGGATTTCAGCCACGCCACGGGAGATGAGCTGCCGGCTCGCGGCGCAGGCGATTTCATCGATCCCGCGGGTGATTTCATCGATTCCATCGAATCGGGCAGCGATGAGAAACGGGATGCCGGAAAATCCAGAGGATCCTCGGCATCGAAGGGCAGCATCGCCACCGGCCGTCTGGCATCTGCTCCGATTTTCGGGTTGCCGGACAGATTCGCAGCGGCCTGCCCGGAATTCGTGTAATTCACCCGGATCTCCTCCGGCGACGACTGCGACGGCCTCCTCGCCGCCGAAGAACGGATTTCCCGGGCGACCTGTTCGCTTTTTTCCCACAGGGAATCCTGCAAATCAAGCGACTCCTGCGGATCCTGCCTCAATTCGATGAATCCGCCTTGCTCCAGTTCTGCCAGGGCGTTCTCGGTCAACTGGAGATTCCCTATCTTGCGGATCAGCTCGGCCACCGTCGATCGACCGTCGACGAGAATGAGCGCCATTCGGACGTTGCGCTGAATGATGCGAGTTCGCTGGGCGATCGCGTTTTCACCGGCTGTGGTTTTTACGTAAATGAGATTCTGGTCCATGTCTTGTGGGTAAAGCGGTTATCAAGCGTTGACGGAATGGGCATCTGTGTCTAGAATTCGCGTTTCACCGTTCCCCGATAGCTCAGTCGGTAGAGCGCCGGACTGTTAATCCGTAGGTCCCTGGTTCGAGCCCAGGTCGGGGAGCCAATAATAGATGAGGGGTTGCAATTGTTGCAGCCCCTTTTTTTGTTCCTTTCGTTTCCGGTAAGCCCTTGGATCGTATCATTCTTTCCATGAATCATTGGTGATTTTGTTGGCTTTGACATCCAGGCCGGCGGGGAAATCCTTATCATCGCCGCTTCCTACGGACAACAGGGCGGGAACACGCGTGAAGCCAGAACGATGCCTTATCGCGCGAGCTTTCCGGAATGACTTTCGCAACGCGCAGCCTGCGCCATTGACAGGAGACAAAATGATATCGACCGCCATTCTCACGCACCTCAAAAAGCACGGGCAGCTGCTCGACAGCGAGATCTCCGCCATGACCAGGATTCCGCTCGACGAAATCCGTCAGGCGATCGAGGATCTTTCCCGCCGCGGCGAAATCTCCCGCTGCTCGGTGACCCGGTACAAGAACGGAACTCCGATCGAAGGTGTGCAATGCCGCATTTCCGGCTACTACCCGCCCGCCGCGCCGGGACGCAAACCCACCCACTGATGAAGCCGCCCGCCGATGTCCCGGCTACAGCACCGCGGCGATGGCCTTTGCCACGTAGTCGATGTTTCCTGCGTTCAGCGAAGCGATGCAGATGCGCCCCGTGCTGACCGCGTAGACGCCGAACTCGTCTTTCAACCGGGCGACCTGCCCGGCCGAAAGACCGGTATAGGAGAACATGCCGCGCTGCCGGATGATGAACGAAAAATCCCGCGCCGCGCCTTCCGCCTCGAGCCTGTCTACCAGGCTGTGGCGCATGGCCTTGATCCGTTCGCGCATGCCGGCGAGTTCGGCTTCCCACCTCCGGCGCAGTTCCGCATGGGTCAGCGCCGCCGAGACGAGCGCGGCGCCGTGGGTCGGCGGACTGGAATAATTGGTGCGGATCACTTTTTTCAGCTGCGAGAGCACACGCGCCGATTCATCCTTCGATGCCGTGACCACCGACAGGGCGCCGACGCGTTCGCCGTAAAGCGAAAACGACTTGGAGTACGAGGTCGAGACGAAGAACTGCAAGCCGGAAGCGGCGAACAGTTCGAGCGCCACCGCATCTTCTTCGATTCCGTCGGCGAATCCCTGGTAGGCCATGTCGATGAAGGCGACGAGGCCGCGCGCCTTGAACAGCTCGACGATCTCACGCCATTCGGCGGCGCCAAGATCGGCGCCGGTCGGGTTGTGGCAGCATGCGTGCAGGACGACGATCGAACCCGCGGGGAGCGCGCCGAGGCCGGCTTTCATCGCCGCGAAATCGACGCCGTGCGTTGCCGCGTCGTAATACGGGTAGTTCTCGACTTGGAATCCCGCGTTTTCGTAAATCATCCGATGGTTTTCCCAGCTTGGGGCGCTGATGTGGACCGTCGCATTCGGCAGCAGGCGCTTGAGGTAATCGCCGCCGATCTTGAGCGCGCCGGTGCCGCCCAGCGTCTGCACCGTCACCACCCGACCCTCGGCCAGGAGCGGCGAGTCCTCGCCGAACAGCATCGCCTGCACCGCCCGGTTGTACGCGGCAAGGCCGTCGATGGGCAGGTAGCCATGGCTGGGCAGGTTTTCGAGGCGGGCGCGCTCGACCGTCTTGACGGTGTCCAACAACGGGAGTTTGCCCTCGTCGTCGAAATACACGCCGATGCCCAGATTGACCTTGGTCGCCCGGATATCCGCGTTGAACGCTTCGGTGATCCCGTAAATCGGGTCGCGCGGGGCCAGTTCCACTGAGGAAAAGATCGATGAAGTCATGAAAATCACCCGGATAGGTTTGGGGGAAAGCCGGAGGCGACAAGCGCCTGCACTGGCTGGATATATCAGTAAAATCGGCGAAGGATGCAGTTTGGAAGCCGGAGAGCGTAGAATAATTCTAGCATGTGGAAACGCCCGATCGTCCCGGGAATTTCATGTTCTGGCGACCTGACCCCGCCGCCAATCCTGCTATGATGAGGAAAACCGTTTGGGCCGGATGCTGGTCCAAGAATCCCCGATCAGGAGGTCCGCCATGTCTCTGCGCCTGCTTTCCGGTATCTGCATCGTCCTGCTGCTCCTGGCCGGAGGCCGGGCCGCCCTGTCCGCGAGCCATCCGACCGGCTCCTGGGAAATTCACCCGATCAGTGACGGGGAGACGGAGGGCAACAGTCAGCTTTTTGTCGGAGCCGACGAAACCCTGGTGAAAAAGTACCTGCCGAACAGCACTTATGCCACCGCAATCCAGTATTACCTGGTGCGCACGCCGGACGGCAAGACGATACTGGTCGATACGGGCTTCGGCAAAAAGCTCGCCCAGAGCCTGCAGGCCCAAGGCCTGAAACCGGAGAACGTCGACGTCGTGCTGCTGACCCACATGCACGGGGATCATATCGGCGGCATGCTGACGGAGGGGCGCCCCAGTTTTCCGCAAGCCAGGGTTTACCTGGCGGAACGCGAACGCGCCTACTGGACCGATCCGACCATGATGGCGCGGGCGCAAAGGCAGGACGGCTTCCTCAATGCGCAGAAAGTGCTGGCGGCCTACGGCCAGCGGGTGGAGACCTTCGCGCCAGGCGAACTGGACGCGCAGGGCGCACCGCTGCTGCCCGGCATCCGAGCGGTGGCCGCCTATGGCCACACGCCGGGGCATACCATGTATCTGCTGGGCGAGGGAGAAGAAAGACTGCTCCTCTGGGGCGACCTGACCCATGCCATGGCCATGCAGATGCCGGCGCCGGAAGTCGCCATGGTCTACGACGTCGATCCGCAACAAGCCGTCGCCACCCGCCTGAAGGTGTTGCGCTACGTCGTCGAACACAAGCTGCCGGTGGCCGGCATGCATATTCCCGCGACGGGCATGGGCAGGGTCGAGGAAGACCCAAAGGGCGGCTACACCTTCACTCCCCTGGATTTCTGGCCGGGACGCCGGGCGGACGGGAAACAGTAGCCGAATCTCTCCGGGCGACAGCGGACATCCTCCTCAATCCTCCTGCTTTCGCCCGGTTGCCGAAACCCGCGCCGACGGCACTACCGAGCGGCAGCGCCGGCGTCCCGGCAGCGAAGGGATGTCGAGAGATCATTCGGCATCGATCGCATACACTCCGCCCTTGGCGGTCTGCACCACGAGACCGTTCCCCAGGGCCAGCGGCGAAGCCGGCACGGGGCTGCCGTCGGTATCGACCCGCGCGACGAAGGCGCCATTTTCCCGGTTCAGGAAATGGACGATCCCCTGCGCGTCGGCCACGGCGACCCATCCGCGGCGCGGCAGCGGCGCCGAGACGCGCCGCATGGACAGCGCCTCCTGCTTCCACACGCTGGAACCGCTGAACAGATCGAGCGCGTGCACGGCGCCCTTGTCGTCGGTCACGAAGAGGTAGCGCGAATCCATCGCCAATCCGGCCGAACTCGACATGTTGCGCGCCCAGAGGAGATTGCCGTTGTCAAGGTCGAAACACGCCACCCGCCCCTGGAAAGCCACGGCGCAAATGGCGCGCCCGGAAATGACGGGGGGACTGCCGATATCGGCGACCCGCTCGAGTTCAGTCGTTCCTTTCGGCAAAGCGACCGTTCCCTCCCAGACGGATATGCCATTGTCCAGTCCGACGGCGACCAGCCTGCCGCCCGGAAAGCCGGCGAAGACATAGTTTCCGTCAATGACCGGAGGCGCCGCGTTGCGCAGCGTGAGCGCCGGCGAGGTGCGCTGGTACAGCCATTTGCGCCGTCCGTCGGCCATGTCGAAAGCCGCGAGGCGGTTGTCGGTGCTGCGCACGATCACCAGTCCTTCTCCCACCGCGGGCGGCGACAGGACTTCGCTCGTCGCCTTGGCTTTCCAGGCCAGCTTCCCGTCGGCGGCGAAAAAGACCAGCACGTCGCCTTTCGCCGAGGCCACAGCGACGAGCCTCCCGTCCGTTCCCACGCCCGCGGACAAGGGTTGGCCGGCGTCGATCCGCCACGTCACGCGTCCGTCGTCGATGCGGACCACGCCGCCGTCGCCGCCGGCGGCATACACCGAAGACCCCGAGACGGCCGGGACGAAGGCATGGCCGTCGCTCCTGCCCACCCCCTCGCTCCAGCTCGTGCGCGCTCCAAGCGAAGCCGTAAACGGCGCGAGCTCGGCCATTTTCGGCCCCTTGCCGACAAAGGGATTGATCGCGTCGAGCCAACTGCACCCACCGGCGGACAGCGCCGCCATCAGCAAAACCGCCAGACGTCCGTTCATCATTCGCTCCCGCCCAGGGCGTCGATCTTCTGCCCGATCAGGTCGCGGAAGATGGCGTTCGATTCATTCTGCCGCGCGGATTCCGCACCGTTTTTTTCCAGTCCGCCCAGATGGGCCAGGGCGGTCTGATAGGCCGCGACCGCCTCTTTCGTCTTCCCCTGCGCGGCCAGAACGTCGCCGCGCATGTCCAGGAAACGCATTTTGAACGCCGGACCGGAGGCGCCGTCGAGCTGGGCGAGCGCCTGGTCGTAATTCTTCTCGTCGAGCAATACGGCGGCGATTCGCAGACGCGCCAGATCGCGCAGTTCATCCTTGGCGTGCTCGACCGCCCAGAGCAGCTGGGCCTTGGCCGTCGGCGCATCGCCGGCTTCGATCATGGCCTTGGCCGAGGCGAGCACTCCCAGCACCGCGTAAGGGGAGCGGCTGAATTTTTCCAGCAGCTCGCCGCTGGCGACCTTGACCCGCTGCGTGTCCCCTTCCTGGACGGCGTTCTGGAGGGCGCCAAAGACGATCGACGCCTGGCCGGCCTGGCTGCGCTGATACCAGTTCCAGCCCTGCCAGGCGGCGACGATCACGGCGACGGCGGTCACCACGTTGACCAGCCGATTGCCGTATTGCTTCCACCAGGCCTTGATTTCGGCCAGTTGTTCCTGTTCTTCCAGATCGTAGGCAGCCATCAGGCATCGTCTCCATCAAAAAAGACATTCATGATTTCGTCAGCGACCCGATCGATGCTGACGCGCTTCTGCTCGCCGCGCGGACGTTCCCCGGCATCGGTGCGCAAGGTTTTCAGGCTCACCTCTCCCGCCGCCGCCTCGTCGTCGCCGATGATCACCGCGAAAGCCGCGCCGGAAGCGTCGGCCTTTTTCATCTGCGACTTGAAACCGCCACCGCCGCAGTGGAACAGCACGTCGAAGCCCTGGTCGCGCAACCCCTCGGCCACCCGCGGCGCCAGGCGCCCGGCGGCCTCGCCCTGATGCACGAGATAGACGTCCGGCGCCTCCGGCCCGGAATCGAGATCCGCTTCGCGCATCAGCGCGACGAGCCGCTCGATGCCCATGGCGAAACCGCAGGCCGGCATCGGTTTGCCCCCCAGCTGCTCGACCAGGCCGTCGTAGCGGCCGCCGGCACAGACCGTGCCCTGCGCGCCGAGGCGATCGGTCACCCACTCGAAAACGGTCAGATTATAGTAGTCGAGACCGCGCACGAGACGCGGATTGATCTCGAACGGCAGACCGAGGTCGCGCAGGACCCGCTGCACGCCCTCGAAATGAGCCATCGAGCCGGCGCCGAGGTGTCCCGTCAGCCTGGGCGCTCCGGCGATCACTTCCCGCATCTCCGGATTCTTGCTGTCCAGGATGCGCAGCGGATTGACGCGCAGACGGCGGCGCGCGTCCCCGTCGAGCGAATCGGCATGTTTCTCGAAATAGGCGACGAGCTCCGCGCGGTACGCGGCCCGTTCGCCGGGCTGGCCAAGCGAGTTGATCTCCAGCCTGATGCCGTCGAGGCCCAGCTCGTCCCACAAGCGCGCGCCCATGAGAATCAGTTCGGCGTCGATGTCCGGCCCCGGGAAACCGAAGGTTTCGACGCCCACCTGGTGGAACTGCCGGTAACGCCCCTTTTGCGGACGCTCATGGCGGAACATCGGCCCCATGTAGCAGAGCCGCTGCGCGTGCTGCGCTGCCAGACTGTGCTGGATCACCGCCCGCGCGCAGCCGGCCGTTCCTTCCGGCCGCAGCGTCAGCGGCTCGCCGTTCAGGCTGTCCTCGAAGGAATACATTTCCTTCTCGACGATGTCGGTCGCCTCGCCGATGGCGCGCGCAAACAGCGGCGTCGGCTCGACGACGGGCAGGCGGATCGACCGGTAGCCGTAGCTTTTCAGCCACGCGCGCACGGTCTCCTCGAACAGCTCCCACAACTCGGATTCGCCGGGCAGGACGTCGTTCATCCCGCGCACGGACTGGATGCTCTGGCTCATGA
>JAITIQ010000223.1 GCA_031279425.1 Accumulibacter sp. | reverse complement strand
ACTTGCGCTGGTGGGCCGGGAAGGTCGGCAAGGCGGGTGTCCTGTCTGCGGACAACGCCAAATTGGGCATTCCCGAGCGCCGCCATGTGACCAACACCGGCAAGGCGCGTGAATTGGGCGCGGACGATACCGATCACCACGCCAGAACAGCGCGCCGTGTTGGACGAGGCAAAAAGCCTGGCGGGGACGGGGTTATTGATCCCGGCGCACAAAGCTACATCGCGCGCAAGATGCCTGGACGCGACAGATCATCAGCCGGGAGTTGGGGCATGAAAGGGTGCAGGTTACCGCGATTTATCTGGGGAGATAGAGTGAGAAGCCGCAAACCTCACCAAAGGTGGCGGGATTACCTCCTTCCGCACCGATCATGAACAGGTCGGTATCTCAAGCGCAAGCGGGTAACTTGGAGCGGCATCGGAAGGGGAATGCCCAAAGACGCATCGGTTATGGCTTTCGAGCACGAAAGCCTTGATCTCAACCGAAAGCGCCCGATCAGCGCCGGAATGTCTTGTAATCGAGTTTGTAGCGTCGCATGCGCAGCGTCAGCATGCGGCGGGTGAGGCCGAGTTGCGTGGCGGCGGCGCTGATGTTGCCGTGGTGCAATTTGAGCGCTTCGACGATCATCTCATACTCGATGGCCGACATACGCGCTTCCAGTTGGCCAGCTTTCGTGACTTCGCCGATGACCGGGGCCTGGAGCGAGGGCGGCAGGTGGTAGCCGTGGATGACGCCGCCGTCGGCGAGCACCATGGCGCGCTCGATGACATTTTCCAGCTCGCGCACGTTGCCTGGCCAAGCGTAGCTTGACAGCATGCTGAGCGCGGGCGTGGAGATGCGGTGTACGTCAACATTCATTTCTTCTGAAAAATGCGAAACGAAATGATCGGCAAGCTGATCGGCAAGCGCCACGATGTCGTCGCCGCGCTCGCGCAGGGGCGGGATCGTGATCGGGAAAACGTTGAGCCGGTAATAGAGATCCTCGCGGAACTTCTCCTGCCTGACCATGGCGGCCAGGTCGCGGTTGGTCGCCGCGAGGATGCGGATGTTGGCCTGGATCGTCTGGTTGCCGCCGACGCGCTCGAAGCTTTTTTCTTGTAGGACGCGCAAGAGCTTGGCCTGCGTCGGCAAGGTGAGTTCGCCGATTTCGTCGAGAAAGATGGTGCCGCCGTCGGCTTCCTCGAAACGTCCCCGGCGCTGCGCGACCGCGCCGGTGAAAGCGCCTCTTTCGTGGCCGAAAAGCTCGCTCTCGATCACCGATTCCGGCAACGCCGCACAGTTGAAACGGACGAACGGCCCCTTGCCGTCGGCGCTGTTGTAGTGGATGGCGCTGGCGACGAGTTCCTTGCCGACGCCGCTTTCGCCTAGGATCAGCACTGTCGTCCGGGAGCGCGTCACCCTCTCGATCAGCGCGTAGACTTCCTGCATCGCCTTGGAATTGCCGATGATGTTGGAAGGCTTGAAGCGCGCCTTGAGTGCCTGGTGCAGGCGGCGGTTTTCGTTTTCCAACGCGGTTTTGTGCATGTATTTGAGCAAGTGCAACTCCACCGCCTGGGCCGTGGTCGCGGCGAGGATGGAAAGAATCTCGGCGTCGAGTTCCAGCAGGCGGCGATTGTCGTAAAGGCGTTCGGCGCTGACCGTACCCATGACCTTGTTGCCGCGCAGGATCGGCACACAGAGGAAGGAATGCTCGAACTCCCCCGCCGCGCGCCGGTTCGTCGCGCGGTGCAGGAACATCGGCTCCTTGCTGATCCTGGGGACGACGATGGGCTGGCCGCTTTCGACCACCTTGCCGGTGACGCCTTCGCCCAGATGGTAGACGCCGCGCGCGGCTTCTTCCGCGCTGAGGCCGAAACTTTCGTGGATGAAAATGCGCCCGGATTCCGGCTCGAACAGGCTCACCATGCCGCGCACGACGTTCATGTGCCGTTGCAGGATGCGCAGCAGGGTATGGAGAATCCGCGCGAGGTCGTCGTTGACGGCCACGAGGCTGCTCAGCTCGAAGAGCAACGGCAGGAGACCGGCGCGGCATTCGCTCAGATCGCGCTCACAGACCCGGCGCGCGCGGCGTTCGATGGCGAATTCGTCGACGCCGAAACCGGTGTCGTCCGCTCCTTCATTGTTCATGGCGATCATTTCGGCATTCATGGGGAGTCTCTCCGTGACGCGGTGCGTTTATATGTTGTGCATAGCAAAAATAATGCCCGGACGGTGTGATCCCGTCGTGACGCGGGCCGCCCGGCATGCCGGCATCCGGTTTGTTCCGAATGGTCCATTCCAGACGGATGAAAGTCTCTTCCGGTTCAAAACATGGGGCTGTGCGAAGCCGCGGCGGGCGGGCGGCGGCGGCGGTGAAAGACATGGAAACGGCTGGTGGGCGAGGCGGGGTAAATCCAGTATTGGTGCAGGTTGGCGGGTTGCGGGCGCGTTGCTTCGATGGGGCGGGAAAACAGCGCGGGCCGCGCTGGCACGCTTTCTGCAGAAGATTGCGTGAATCCACGGCGCTGCGCGCGCCGTGTTCTCCAATACCTTTCAACCCAGCGACAGGAGTTCACCATGACACGCAAACTGGCAATCTATGGAAAAGGCGGCATCGGCAAATCGACGACGACGCAGAATACCGCCGCCGCGCTGGCGCATTTCCACGATAAAAAGATTTTCATCCACGGCTGTGATCCGAAGGCCGATTCCACCCGCCTGATTCTTGGCGGCAAGCCGCAGGAAACCTTGATGGATGTGCTGCGCGACCAAGGCGCGGAGAAAGTCACCAACGATATGGTCATCAAGGTCGGCTTCAAGGGCATCAAGTGCGTCGAATCCGGCGGGCCGGAGCCGGGTGTGGGTTGTGCCGGGCGCGGCGTGATTACCGCCATCGACCTGATGGAAGAAAACGGCGCTTACACGGACGATCTCGATTTCGTGTTCTACGACGTGCTCGGCGATGTGGTCTGCGGCGGATTTGCCATGCCCATCCGCGACGGCAAGGCGCAGGAAGTCTATATCGTCGCCTCCGGCGAGATGATGGCGATCTACGCCGCCAACAATATCTGCAAAGGGCTGGTGAAATACGCGAAACAAAGCGGCGTGCGCCTGGGCGGCATTATCTGCAACAGCCGCAAGGTCGACGGGGAGCGTGAATTCCTGGAAGAATTCACCGCCGCCATCGGCACGAAAATGATTCACTTCGTGCCGCGCGACAATGTGGTGCAAAAGGCCGAATTCAATAAAAAGACCGTTACCGAATTCAACCCCGAAGAAAACCAGGCCATCGAATACAGCGAATTGGCGCGCAAGATCATCGAAAACGAAGATTTCGTGAT
>JAITIQ010000211.1 GCA_031279425.1 Accumulibacter sp. | reverse complement strand
CATGGCAGTACCACTGAGGCCGAGCGCGTGCAGACCCTGATCGGCGGCGTTCCGGCGATCATCAGCGCCGGCGGTCTGCTGACCGGCAGTTTCACCGAGCGCATCGACAACCTGAGTATCCGGCAGAACGCCGGGCGGGTCGAAACGCAGGGATCGAGTCCGGCGAGCCTCGGCACGAACCCGGTCGGCGGCGCTGCCGGCGCGGGGAACGCGCAGATCGAAGCGGGTGAAACGGCCGCGCGCGAAGGCCGGATCGCGGAGATCGGCCCGGAGGCGGCCGGGTCCGACATCCCGCGCCAAGCCCAAAGCGCCGAGACCTCCCTGACCCCGGTTACGGGCGCCGACACGGAGCGCCGAATCCTCCGGCGACCGCATGAATCTCTCCTACGTCAGCGGACTCAGCAGCCTCGACGGCATCGATCACGGCAGCGAAGAGCCGCGCCGCCCGCTGCGGCCCAACGTCCATAACGTGAAAGGTGGGAACTATTCATGCGACCCTTCCACCAATGTCCGCGCCCAGCGTTCGATCAGCGGCTCGTCGCGCCCGGACGGATGATGTTTGAGTCCCAGGTGCAGATATTCGTGCGCCAACGCCACCCGGTCGTTCAGCGTTTTCAGCGCGTGCAGATGAATGCGGCCGCGGTCCTGTTCGGAGAAAGGCTTGCCGTGCGGCAAAAGACAGACCTGCGGCAAATCCGGCGCTTCGAAGCCGGGCAGCCGCTCGCGCAGGAGGCGCTGCCAGCGCGGCACGCGCCCGGCGAGCCAAGCCTCGGCGGCGGGAAAACGCCGGCAGCGGAGCCCGGTCGGATCGTGCAGCGCGGAAAGTTCGGCCTGCGGAAAAGCCTCGTCCAGAATCCGCACCCAGTCCCGGCCCGCCCTCGCCTCCGCCACGGCCTGCCGCCAGGCCAGGCGGCCGGGGGCGGCCTGGACGCCGTGATAACCCACGGGAGCGCCCGCCAGGACGAGGCCCGTGGTGAATCCCGCCGCGGCGCGGGCGGCGGCGCTCGCCGGATTGGGCGATACCCGCTGCTTGCGGCTGCTGTCGTCGATCACAAGACAGTTGCCTTCCCTGCCGGCCTCGTTCAGAAGAAAGCTGCGGGCGACCACGGCCAGCGCGCGGGCGGCCTCGGTTTCCCCGGCGTCGGCCTCGCGGTCGAGCACGCGGGCGACGTAGTCGTCCAGTCCGAGACGGGCATCGAGCCGGGGCCGGTCGCCGTCTTGCGTCAGCCGGATTTCGCCGTCGGACTGGAAGGGCAGCGAGACCCCGTTTTCGAACCGGGCGACGTACCGGCCGCGCAGCGCTCCCGGCGCGGCGGGCCGGCCACCCTGCCGTTCCACGCGCGCCAGCGGATAGCGGGCGAACAGGCGCACTTTCACACAGCCGGGCGCGAGCGAAGCTTCCGGCGCGGGCAGGGCCGCGGCGAGGCTGCGCGCGAATTTGGCCATCACCCCCTGCCCCGTGCCGTCGCCGCCGAACCACACCGCCGTGCCGTCCGCGAGCCAGCCCGCGCCGCCGCCGAAGCGCGCCTTTTCGTCCGAACCGGGACGAAACCAGGAAAAGGTCTTGACCCGCCAGAGGCCGCCCGCGTGCCGCACCCAGGCCTCCGGCTCGCCCGCCGCGCCGCGCAGGAAGGCGCGCGCGAGCAGGATGCCGGCCGCCTCTTCCCGCGCGCGCGGCGGCGCGGCTTCCAGCGCCGCGATGAGACCGGCGGGCGTGACCTCCGTTTGCGGACGCATGGCGTCGAGATCAAGCAGCCAGGGCGCCGCGTCCGCCGAGCCCAGCCGGGACAGCCAGAAATCGCGCCAGGCATCGGGCGAAATCTTGAGGCGCACGGGCGAAAAAAAGAGACCGCAGGAACGCACCAGCGCGGCGTCGCGTTCGATCCGCTCGCCGGGATCGCCGCAGTAGCTCTCTTCCTCGCGCAGGGACGAAAGACCGGTATGGACGTACGGCGGAGCCTCCGCGCGGGTTTCCGTGAGCCAGAGATGGACGAAGAGCTTCCACAGGCTGCCCAGCGGAACTCTGCGCCCCGGCGGCGCGCTGGCCGTCACGACGGACGAATCGGGCAGGACGCCGCGCTCCAGCGTCCTGCCGGCGCCGTCGAAACGCTGCCAGGCCAGGCCGCCCGTCCTGTCCCGCCAGACCGCCTCCAGCGCGGGCGCGGCCGGCGCGTGTGAAGAACAGAATAGACAAAAGATGGAGGACAGCAGGCAAAAGGCGAATCGCGCGGGTGTTCCCAGCGCGGAAGAAGACCCGGAAGCGCGGGCATCCCTGCCCGCTGCGCGGTTTTTTTGCGGGCGGAACGCCCGCGCTCCATTCATCCTGAATTCCTCAATCTGCCCTGCATCGGAGGACCCCTGAATTCACGCCCTCTTCCACTGCTTCCATCACTTCACCTGCCAGATTGCCTTGCCGCCTTCGGCATAGGCTTTTTCCCCCGGACGGTACATGCGGTAGTAGCGCGCCGGCGGCAGGAGGAAGCGTCCCGTCTGGGCAAAGCGCAGCAGGTGGGAGACGGTGACGGCCTGGCCGTCCAGATGTTCCACCGGCACGCCATAGACTCCGCGTCTTTCCTCGGCGCGGCTTCCGGCCAGCGGCTCGTTGTTTACCATCACGCCCCAGGTGCCGCGCTCGACGCTGGCGCCGGGCGGCAGCGGCACTTCCACGACGCCGAAGCGATGACTGCCTTCCCTGGCTCGCAGCGAGATCCGGTCGAGATAGAGTTCCCCGGTCGACAACGCTTCTCCGGGTTCGAGCTCGACGTAGCGGTAATACCCCTTGCCGTCGTCGAATTTTTCCCGCTCCATCCGGTAGAGCGTACGCTCGACCGTTACCGGCAGGGCGCTCTCGGCCGGCTCGGCGGCGTCGAAACGCAGGATGGCGGACATTCCCGCCGCCGCGCCTTCGACTTCCAGCGCGCGCGGCGGCTCCTTCCGCGTCCAGCGCCATTCGCCGCGCCCGAAAAAACGGGCGGGCGCGGCCTGCCAGGCGTCCTGGAGGACGGGCGCGGCGGCGGGGGCGTCGTTTGGCCCGCCCAGCGCATTCTGCGTCCACGCCAGCGCCAGGGCGCGGTCGAGCGTCGGCGTGGCAGTCGAGACCGCCGCCAGGATTTGCGCGGGCGTGCCGGCGCCTTCCCTGCCCGAGAGCGAGAGGAGCGAGAGCGCCGAGGGCAGCCGGCTGTCCGCCAGCCGGAACTGGGCGGCAGACAGCGCCGTATTGAACGCGGCGACGGTCTTCACCTCCGCCTGTTTTGCCAGATGCGCCGCCAGTACCCGCGCATAGGCGAGCCCCAGCGGGCTGTCGGGATCGGTCATGAGGGGGCTGCCGTCCGCGCCGTCCACCGCGCCGCCTTCCTCCGTTTCCGGGAAGGCGGCGAGCACGCCTTCCACCTGCGTGCGCACCGGCAGGCCGATCTGCTGGCTGAACCACAGCGCCAGCACGCGATGCAGGAGCGGTTCGGAACCTGCGCGTTGACGGTAGATCTCCAGCAGGCGCTGCCAGTGCGCGGCGGGAAGCTCCAGTCCCAGGGCGCGCGCGGCGTGCCAGTCGGCATAGTAGGCGTAGGCCGAAAGGAAAGCGTTCTCGGGCGTGCCGCTGCCCCACCAGCCGAAAACCGCGTCGGGGCCGGCCAATGAGGCCAGCCGCAGGCGCTGGCTGTAGAGCGTCTGCCAGAGCCTGCCACCCTCGCCCTGCGCGCGGGAAAGCGAAAGGAGCGGCGTGGCGATGGCCAGCGGGATCAGCCGGCTGGAAGTCTGCTCGACGCAGCCCCAGGGATATTCGAGGAGCGAATCGGCGATGCGCAGGAAATGCTCGCTGCCGCCCTGCGCGAAGGAAAGCCGCACCCGGCGCGCATCCTCCGGGAGTTCGAGCGCCGTCCGCGGACCGGCCAGCGGCACGATGACTTCCCGCGTTCCCCGCCAGCCGACGGGTTCGGCCACAAGGCGGGTCGTCAGCGCGTCGACCGGCTTGCCGCCGGCCAGCACTTCCAGCCGCGCCTCGTCCTCTCCCTCGAAACTCGCCAGCTCGAAAGGCAGGTAGGTGACGCCGCGCGGCAGGTTGACTTCCCGCCGGGTCACCAGGCCGCCTTGCTTGAGGACGACTTCCACCGCGCGCCGGCCGCTGGTGTTGTTGAACAACGCCAGCTGCGCCCGCGGCGCGTCGCCCACGCGCGCCCAGTCGGGCGAAGTCCACTTGGCGTAGAAATCCTGGTGCGAAGTGAGATGGGCGGTGCGCTGCCCATAGACGCCCCCGCCCTGCGGCGCATCGAGCGCGATCGCCCGCACGGTGATGCGCCAGCGCGACAGGGCGTCGGGCATCCGGAAACGGAAATTCGCGCGGCCCTCCTTGTCGGTGACCAGCGTCGGCTGCCAGAAAGCAGTGTCGACCTCATCTCGGCGGGCGCGCTCGAGCACCTTGACGCCGCGCTCGTTGTACTGGTGCCGCGCGGGCGGCTGCCGCCGGGCGTCCGCCGCGTAGTCGGCGGCCTCGTCGTAGGTGATGAAGGACAGGCTCGCCCCGGTGCGCACGTTGTTGCGCCGGACGTGCTGGAAGAATTCCACGATGTCGGGCGCGATTTCCGGCTGCAGGGCGTAGATCATTTCATCGACCACCGAAACGGTGAGCACGGCTTCCACCGGCTTGCCCTCGAAAGTGGCGTCGATGTCGACGCCGACCATCTCGCCCGGCGCGGCCGTGGGCTTGTCGGGCTTGATGGAGAGCTCGATGCGCGGATTCTCCACGACCAGCCCGGCGTTCTGGAAGACGTATTCACCATGCTTGACGTAGACCGCCGAGAGGGTCATGTTGGGCGCATGGTCTTCCCGGATCGGCACCCGCACGCGCCACTGGTTGAGGGCGAGGCGCTCCGCCGCCCAGAGTTCCGGCCGCCAGGCCTCGGAGAGCAGCAGAGCCTCGTGCACCTCATCGCGCTCCAGCGTGAGCAGGGCCTCGTCGACCGGCTCGGAAAAGGTCAGCAGCACGTCGGCGATCTCTCCGGCGCGGTAGCGTTCCCTGTCGGTGACGATCTCCAGCGTGCCGGGGACGGCCTCGACACCCTGGCCGCCTACCCAATGCGCGGTGGCGGCAAGCAGATTTCCTTCGGCATCGCGCAGCATGAGCGAATAGGAACCGGGACCGGGGAATTGCGGCTTCCATTCGCGCTCGCCGGGGGGAAAATCTCCACTCGTCTTCTGCCGATCCTCCAGGCGGACGATTTCCCAGGTCGCCGGCAGAGCCGGCTCGGCCGCCGGATTTTCCGGCACGAGCCGGATGCCGACCGGCTCGCCGGGAAGCGAAAAACGGGCATCGGCGACGAGCGACCAGCTGGCGACGGCGCGTTCGACCAGGAGTTCCCGCGTGTGCCGCACGCGATACGCCGCGCCGTCGGCGGCCAGCAGGGTCAGGATCAGGCGCGAGGGCTCCCGGGCGGGCGGCAGCGAGAACGCCGCCTCGCCGTCGTCGTCCGAGGTGAATTGCCGGGTGGACAATTCCACCGGAAAGAGGCCGCCGTAGCGCAGTTCGCCCTGCGCCATCGTCAGCGCCTGCGCGCGCAGGGAGAGGTCGATGACCGCGCGCCGAACCGGCTGGCCGTCGGGGTAGGAAAGCCGGATCCTGCCGGCGATGGGCTCGCCGGTCCTGAAACTCGGGCGATCGGGAAGCAGCGTGATCTCGAAGTGCGGCTTCACGTATTCGGCCACGCGGAAAGCCGCGCCGTAGCGCTTATCCTGGTAGGCCATGCGGATTTCGTAGCCGCCCGCCACCGCGTCTTCCGGCAGCCGGAAGGCCGTCTCCGCGCCCTGGTCGGGAGACAGCGCCGCGCCGGTAAGGAGCACTGGCGCACCGTTCGGATCGACGACTTCGATCTGCACGTCACCCGCTTTGGCAGGCGAAGAGGTGTTGGCGCCGCGGTAGTCGCGCGCGAAGAACTTGATGCCGACCTCGTCGCCGGGACGATAGAGCGGACGGTCGGTGACGGCGTAGAGCTTGGTGTCGTGGATTTCGCTGTCGTAGTAGAAATTCTCCGAGACGAACACGCCGCCCTGCCGATCCTCGCCCAGAAGATAGGTGCGTTCGGGACTCGCGTGCGCAAGCCTCGCCAGCCCCCGCGCGTCGGTGGCCGCCGACATCAGCGTGCCCTGCCCGTCCGTCCATTGCAGCTTCACCCCGGCGACCGGCCGGCCGTTCGCGCGGCCGGCCGTCCACACGGTCAGTCCGCCGGAAAAAATCTTGGTCACGGCCACCGTGTCGGAGACGAACACCAGGGTGCTGGCGCGATGCGTGCCGATGATGACTTCGGCCAGGTACAGCCCCGGTTTCAACTGGCCCAGAGGCACGTGATAGTTGCCGTCGTTCTTCGCCAGGAATTCGCTGGAAGAGCCTTGCAGTCTGGCCTCCGGCAGAGCGATGGGCCTCGCCTGGGCGAGCGGGTAGCGAAAACGCGCAACCACCTCGAAGCCCTTCAGCAGGGCGAAGTGACTGGCGGGCCGATACTCGGGGTCGATGACGCGGGTTTTCAGGGCCGGGGCGATGCGCGTCACCGAAACCCGCGCCGAATCGGTAAACAGCTCGCGCCAGGCGCGGCGCGACTTGTTCCACAGATTGCTCCACAGGTAGGAAAGCGTATTGGCGAGCCCCTGGTCGCCCGGACGCGCCTTGACGTCGACGCGGTGCAGGTTTTTCTGCGCTCTGAGGAAGGCGAGCGGCTCGGGCACGCGGTAGAGCCGTATCTCGGCGCCGCCGTAGTCCGCTACCGCGGCCTGTTCGCCCGTCGGAATCTCGACGCGCAGCAAGGCGTTGTCCGCGCTGCCGTATTGCGTGTCGGTGAGCACGAAAAACGGCGCGCCGCGCACGGCCCGGTAGCCGGCCTCGTCATTCTCTTCGCTCCAGGCGGGCGGCGAGAGAAAACACAGCGCGGCGGCAAGCCAGAACGTCCAGCGCGGGAAGGCGGGCGAGAAAGCGGTCATGACGAAACTCATTCCTGTTCAGAAAAAACATTCACCACAGAAGCGCTCAAGGCACGGAGAATCTTTCCTGATCGAGCCTCTTGCAAACCGGTATTCCGAGTGGAATTTTTCTGCGGCGAGAGGCAAAAAAGAGCAGGCAGGCAGCCATTTCCGTCCGCCCGACGGGCTTTCGATGCCGACACCATAAAATGGATACTACTCGCCGCGACCCGATCATGCAACGCTGGAACGTGATTCAACAGTTGAGTCGGTGTTCAGGCGCAGGTCCAACCCCCTGCTGCTGCGGCGCTCAAGAGACGCGGTGGTGAGCGAGACAGGAAACGGCAGGGCCTGCAAATGTTCCACCGCCCGCGGCAAGCGGGCGTCGAGCTCCAGCACCGCGCCCTTGATCACCGCGACGAAGCGCGCCGGTTCGTCTTCCATGAAGAAGGGGAAGACATGGGCATCATGACAGGCCCTGGGAACGGTCAGGAATATCGTGACCTATCGTGACCTTGTGGCCGTTGGGATTCGTCCAGTAACAAAGGTCGATCATGAGCGTGTCTCTTTCGCGCGAAAGCCCTGATTTTCGCGGGCGCAGCGGATACTCCTGCCTCTGGAACACAAGTGGTGCCAGAATGCCGGAAGAATTATCCGACGACGACGCCTCCGCTTGCCCCCGACGTTTGCGAGTCTGCAAACCGAACCGAGCGCAAGATGCCAAAGCGATAGGATGAAGCACGCGGCGCAAGGAAGCAATAGATGGAGGCAAAAAAACCATGCCCTCGACTGGAGGGCATGGCATCCTGAATGTCCGTCGTTTCAGCACGCGCGCATCGCCTCTTGCCTTCCCAAGGCTTGTCGAAATACGAGACACCTTGGTCTCTTGGCAAGGCAAGGGCCGCGCCGGCGGTAAGCGCCGTATTTTCGTTCAGGCCGTCACGCCTTTTTTGGCATCGAAGGTCTCTTTGTCCAAATCTCCCAGAACCGATGCCGTCGTCACCATGCCCACGGTATCGCCAGTGACGTTCAGCATGGTATTGGGCATGTCGATCAATCGGTAGATGCCCGCGATCCAGGGAACGATGGTCAGGGGCAGACCCATGCTCTGCAGCATGATGGCCGACATCATGATGCCGCCGCCGGGAACGCCGGCCACTCCCGCAGCCATGATGATGCCCAGAAGAACGATGATCGCCAACTGCCCGAAACCGAAATCGATGCCGTACATCTGGGCGGCGAAAATGGCGTAAATGGGCATTTCCGCGCAACAGGCCTGCATGTTGAGCGTCGCCGCCGGAGGCGCCAGCAGGTCAACCGTCTCCTTGGGAACACCTGCCCGCTCCTTGGCGCACTTCATCGTCAGCGGCAGGGTGGCGCTGGAACTGCATGTGGAGAAAGCCAGCAGCATGGCCGGGTAGATATTGAGATAATGTTGCAAGGGCCTGACCTTCGCGACGAACTTCAGGACGAGCGGGAAAAAGATCACGATGAGCGTGGCGTAGGCGACATACTGGGTAAGCAGCATTTTGCCAAGCCCCGTGAGCACTTCCCGTCCCAGCGTGCCGGTCACGTCGGCCATGAGACAGAATACGCCGATCGGCGCGAAGTACATGACGATCTCGACGATCCGCACGATCAGCGTGTTGCCGTGTTCGAAAAAGCGGACGATGCAGTCGCGGACGCTCTTTTCGCTGACCAGCGTCGCGATGGCCACGCCGACGAAAAGGGCGAACACGATGACCTGCAAAATGTTGAACTGGGCAAAGGACGCGGCCACGTTGTCGGGAACCCATTTGACGAGGCTCTCGACGAGACTGACGCCCTCGGTGCTGAATTTTTCCGCGGCGTCGAGCTTGATGCCCGCGCCAGGCTGGATGATGTAGGCCCAGACGATGCCGCAGGTGGCGGATACGGCGGAGGCGACCACCCAATACACGAGGAAGGTGCCTCCGACCTTTTTCAGCTTCCGCAGATCGGCAATGCTCGCCACGCCGGAGATGATGGAAAAGAATATCAAGGGCAGAATCGTCATCTTCAACAGGCGAATGAAGACGTTGCCGACCGGAGTCGTCACCTGTCCCCATAGGTCGTGGCTACCCTTGAATATCCAACCCAGTACGGCGCCGGCCACCATCGCGATCAGCAATTGCGTGGCCAGCCCGATTTTTTTCTTTCCGTTCGTCATCATGGTTCCTTTGAAAGAGAGACTCGATTAGTAAGAAATCTCAGTGATCCTGAATTGGATGAAAGCGCGCTCCTCGACGAATCCTCCCTCCGGCGCCGCGCGCCACCTTCCTCTTCGAGTTGACTTTTACCCATATCCTGGAAGCGGTTCGTGATTCTCTACCCCCCGAACGGTTTGTCGCCTTTCCTTCGAGAGGCGAGGCTCCCGTCCGCGCCGCCACCCGCTTTCCCCTCCCCCGCCAGGCGGGAGTGAAGTTTACGGCTTCACCGCGAGGAACGACGCCCTCTCCCGGCCCTGACGGGCCACCCTCCCCCGCCAAGCGGGGGAGGGGAAAGCCAACGTCCGCGCGAAAGCAGGCTGCTTATCGACCGGGAACCTCCCTCTTCGAGTTGAGCTTTTCCCATATCCTGGAAGCGGTCCGTGATTCTCTACCCCCCGAACGGTTTGTCGCCTTTCCTTCGAGAGGCGAGGCTCCCGTCCGCGCCGCCACCCGCCTTCCCCTCCCCCGCTGGGCGTGAGAGGCTGCCCCTGTCTTCTGTCTTCTTCCTCTGCCCCCCTTCCCCTCCCCCGCCAAGCGGGGGAGGGTGCCGTTCCCCGCGGCGAAGCCGCAAGACCTCAGGGAGCTTGAGCCTGGTGCGTCGTGAATCGATCGCGCGAATCAGGAACGCAAGAAAAATGCCAGGGACGCTGACCCTTCCGCAGCAGGGCGGGCTGCTCCCGCGCGGCACAGAAAGGCACGGGAATGGTGCGTCAATGCCCAGGCCTGGTGCGCGTTCGCCGTTTGCGTCCATGCGCTCCGCTTCGTTCAAGGCTTATCGAAATACGCCGCGAGTTTTTCATGATCCCGCGTCATGCCCAGCGCCAGGATCAGCTTGATGCGCGCCTTCTGGCCGTTGATCTCGCCGCCCGGGATGATGCCCGCTTCGATCTGGCG
>JAITIQ010000168.1 GCA_031279425.1 Accumulibacter sp. | reverse complement strand
TGGCAACGCTCGCGCGCCGCGGCGTGTTCCGGCGGCGAGCGGGAAGTCGTCGAGTGGAAGACGCAGGCCAGGGAGGAATGACGACCCCGGGAACGTTTGCCGCCAAAAGCATCCGTCCTGCCCGCGCGGGCGGACCGGGAATATCTGCCGCCGCCGCTCGGCCTGGGCCTGCGATTTCAGGAATTTCGCGCCCACCGTTCTGGTATGCCTGAAAATGCCCTTGCCGCCGATTTCGAAGAGCGCGGCGAATTCCTTCCATTCCTCGTCGGGCGCGTCCTCGCCGCGGTGCCGCAGACGAGCGAGGAAGCGCGGAGCCTGGCACAGTTCCGACGAGGCGCCTTCCCTTTCAGGAAGAAGGAACCAGTCCTCTCTGGCTGCATGGCCAGGTCCGATCGAGTCCGCATGCGATCGCCCTGCCAACGAACCGAAGTGCTATCCTTGGGCCGTTTTTTTCAATGCGCCGGCGATTTTCACCATGGTTTTGACGGACACTGCGGAAGAGGATACGAAGGAAATCCGGTTCGAAACAGCCCTCGAAGAACTCGAACGGATCGTTCAGGAAATGGAAGGCGGACGGCTCCCGCTGGAAGAGTCGATCCAGGCCTATCGGCGCGGCAGCGAGCTGCTCCGGAATTGCCAGCGGCAGCTCGCCGACGCGGAACGCCAGATCCAGGTGTTCGAGAAGGGCGAGTTGCGCGACGCGAACCTGGACACGGAAGTCCGCCCGTGAGCGGGCGCCTTCCCTTCCGCGAATGGGTGGCGTCCCTCCAGGAACGCGTCGAGAAAGCGCTGGCGCGCCATCTGCCGTCCGCCGAGACCGTTCCGGCGCGTCTGCATCGGGCCATGCGCTATTCGTGCCTGGACGGTGGCAAGCGGGCGCGCCCGCTGCTGGCCTTCGCCGCCGGAGAACTCTGCGCGGCCCCCGCGGAGAAGCTGGAAATCGTCTCCTGCGCTCTGGAAATGATCCACGCCTATTCGCTGGTGCACGACGACCTGCCGTGCATGGACAACGACGTGCTGCGCCGCGGCCGCCCCACCTGTCACGTCGAATTCGGCGAAGCCACCGCGTTGCTCGCCGGGGACGCCTTGCAGACGCGGGCATTCGAGCTCGTCGCCGGGGAAAATCTGGGCGCGCCCGTCGTCCAGATCGAAATGCTGCGCTGCCTGGCGCGCGCCAGCGGCTCGCTGGGCATGGCCGGCGGCCAGGCCATCGACCTCGACGCGGTCGGCCGATCGCTGGATTTGCCGGAACTGGAGCGCATGCATGCGATGAAGACGGGCGCCCTGATCCGCGCCGCGATCCGCCTGGGCGCGCTATGCGGCGAACCGCTGTCCGAGCCCTCGAAAGAGGCGCTGGACCGCTTCGGCCAGCGCGTCGGCCTGCTCTTCCAGGTGGTCGACGACATTCTCGATTGCACCGCGAGCACGGCCGCGCTCGGCAAGACCGCCGGCAAGGACTCGGCCGCGGACAAGCCGACCTGCGTCGGGCGGATGGGGCTGGAACGCGCCAGGGAATTCGCCGGCCGGCTCCGCGAGCAGGCGCTCGAGTCGCTGCAGGGCTTCGGCGAGCGGGCGGGAAGGCTCGTCGAAGTGACCGATTTCATCGCGCGCCGCGAATTCTGACCGCCCCGACCACACGATCATGATGAACAGCTATCCCCTGCTCGAGGCCATCGACGACCCCGCGCAACTGCGTGAACTCGACTCGCAGCAACTCGTCCTGCTGGCGGAAGAATTGCGCGCTTTTCTCGTCGAATCGGTTTCACACACGGGCGGCCATCTGGCGTCGAATCTCGGCACGGTCGAACTGACCATCGCCCTGCACTACGTCTTCGACACGCCGAACGACCGGCTCGTCTGGGACGTCGGGCACCAGACCTACGCGCACAAGATCCTCACCGGCCGCCGGGCCGGGATGGCCAGGCTGCGCGGACACGGAGGCGTCTCGGGATTCCCCAGGCGCAGTGAAAGCCCCTATGACGCCTTCGGCGTCGGCCATGCCTCGACCTCGATCTCGGCGGCGCTCGGCATGGCGCTGGCCGCCAGGTTCAAGGGCGAGACGCGGCGCACGGTGGCCATCATCGGCGACGGCGCCATGTCGGGCGGAGAAGCCTTCGAGGCGCTCAACAACGCCGGCGTGTCCGACGTCGACATGCTGGTCATCCTCAACGACAATGACATGTCGATTTCGCATCCGGTCGGCGCGCTGAACAAATACCTCGCGCGCGCCCTGTCCGGCGACGCCTTCAACGCCGCCCGCCGCGCGGGCGCGAAAGTCCTCGGCGTCTCGCCGTCCCTGCTCGAATTCGCCAACCGCGTGGAAGAGCACGTCAAGGGAATGCTGACGCCGGGAACGCTGTTCGAGGAACTCGGTTTCAACTACATCGGGCCGATCGACGGACACGACCTGGATTCGCTGATTCCGACGCTGCAAAATCTGCAGAAACTCAAAGGTCCGCAGTTCCTGCACGTCGTCACGCGCAAGGGGCACGGATACAAGCTGGCCGAGGCCAATCCGACCCTTTACCACGGCGTTTCCCGCTTCGAGCCGGAAGTCGGCATCGAGGAGCGGAAATCCGGGGACCGGCCGACCTATACCCAGGTCTTCGGCCAGTGGCTCTGCGACATGGCCGCCGCCGATCCCCGGCTGGTCGCCATCACGCCGGCCATGGGCGAAGGCTCCGGCATGATGGAATTCGCCGAGCGCTTCCCCGAGCGCTATTTCGACGTCGGCATCGCCGAGCAGCACGCCGTGACCTTCGCCGCCGGGCTCGCCTGCGAAGGCATGCGCCCGGTGGTCGCGGTCTATTCCACCTTCCTGCAGCGCGGCTTCGACCAGTTGCTGCACGACGTCGCGCTGCAGAACCTGCCGGTCGTCTTCGCCCTCGACCGGGGCGGGCTGGCGGGCGCCGACGGGCCGACCCATCACGGCGCCTTCGATCTCTCCTACCTGAGCTGCATCCCCAACGTGATGGTGATGGCCCCCAGCGACGAAGAGGAATGCCGCCGGATGCTGAGCACGGCGTTTTACCACGACGGCCCGGCGGCGGTGCGCTACCCGCGCGGCGCCGGTCCGGGCGTCGAGACACGGACGACACTGGAAGGCCTGCCCATCGGCAAGGGACGATTGCGGCGGCGCGGCAGGCAGGTCGCGCTGCTCGCCTTCGGCAGCATGCTCGCTCCCGCGCTGGAGGCCGCCGAGGAGATCGACGCCAGCGTGGCCGACATGCGCTTCGTCAAGCCGATCGACCGAGAACTGATCGTCGAACTGGCCGGGGAACATTCCCTGCTGGTCAGCATCGAAGAAAACGTGCGGATCGGCGGAGCCGGAGCGGAAGTCGCCCGCGTTCTCCACGAAGCGGGCAGCCCGGCGCGTTTCGCCAGGATGGGTCTGCCGGACCGCTTCATCGATCACGGTGATCCATCCAGGCTGCTGGCGGAAACGGGGCTCACCCGGGAAGGCATCCTGCGCGTGGTGCGAAGCGAACGGGACAGGCAATGAGCGACAGGCAGAACGACACGGCGATGGTGGATGTGCAGGGTCTTTCCGATACCCGGCGCATCGCCATCAACCGGGTCGGCATCAAGGATTTTCGTCATCCGGTCAAGGTGCTCGACCGTTCGGCCGGCGTGCAGCACACCATCGCGGTCTTCAACATGTACGTCGGGCTGCCCCACCACTTCAAGGGCACGCACATGTCGCGCTTCGTGGAAATCCTGAACGGCGACGAACACGAAATCTCGGTGAAAACCTTCCCGGCCATGCTGCGCAAAATGGTCAGGAAGCTGGAAGCGGAAACCGGGCGCATCGAGATGAACTTCCCCTATTTCATCGACAAGTCCGCCCCGGTTTCCGGTGTGAAGAGCCTGATGGACTATGAGGTGACGCTGATCGGCGAGATTTGCCACGACCGGATCGCCTCGACGATCAAGGCCGTCGTCCCGGTCACCAGCCTGTGTCCGTGCTCGAGGAAAATCTCGGAACGCGGCGCGCACAACCAGCGCTCGCACGTGACGGTCACCGCCCGCATCCTGAAGCACGTGTGGATCGAGGAAATCGTCGAACTGGTCGAAGCGCAGGCTTCCTGCGAACTCTACGGCCTGTTGAAGCGCCCCGACGAAAAATACGTCACCGAACGCGCCTACGACCACCCGAAATTCGTCGAGGACATGGTGCGCGACGTCGCCGCCCGGCTCAACGCCGACGAGCGCATCGGCCCGTACGTCGTCGAATCCGAGAATTTCGAGTCGATCCACAATCATTCGGCGTATGCGCTGATCGAGAGCGACGAACGGAAGGTCGCAATCCATGAATGACCCATCACCGGAGAACACGGCGGACGACGCGGATCCCTGCCGGCATTCGCAGCATTCCCAATTCGCCCTGTTTCGCCAACGCCGTTTCTGGCCGCTGTTCGTCACCCAGTTTCTCGGCGCCTTCAATGACAATGCCTACAAGAACGCGCTGGTCGTGCTGCTCACCTTCTCCGCCGCCTCCTGGACGAGCATGAGGCCCGAAATCCTGGCCAACGTCGCGGCGGGGCTGTTCATCCTGCCGTTCTTCCTCTTTTCCGCCACCGCCGGCCAACTCGCCGACAAGTTCGACAAGGCGCTGCTCGCGCGCGCGACCAAGGCGCTGGAAGTGTTCATCGTCCTGCTCGCGGCGCTGGGGTTCTGGCTGCAGAGCCTGTTCGTGCTGTTCGCGGCGCTCTTCCTGCTCGGCCTGCAATCGACGCTGTTCGGCCCGGTGAAGTACGCCATCCTGCCGCAGCACCTGCATCCCGCCGAACTCGTCGGCGGCAACGCGCTGGTCGAGGCGGGCACTTTCGTCTCCATTCTGTTCGGCACGCTCACCGGCGGACTGCTCGCCGGGGTGGACGGCGGCATCGTCTGGATCGTCGCCATCTGCCTTGCGGTGGCGCTCGGCGGCCTCTGGGCGAGCGCCCGCATTCCCGCCGCCCCCGCGCCTTCACGCGATCTCAAGATCACCTTCAATTTCGTGGTGGAATCCTGGCGCTGCCTCGGCTTCGCGCGCCGGAGTCGCAGCGTGTTCCTCTCGATCCTCGGGATTTCCTGGTTCTGGGCCTACGGCGCGCTGCTGCTGGCGCAATTCCCGGCCTACACCAAAAGCGTGCTGGGCGGCGAGGAAAGCCTGGTGACCGCGCTGCTGGCCGTGTTCTCGATCGGCATCGGCGCGGGCTCGCTGGTCTGCGAGAAGCTCACCCGCCGCCGCGGCAAGTCCGTGGAGCCGGGACTGGTGCCGCTCGGCGCGCTGGGCATGGTCGTCTTCGGCGTCGACCTGGCGCTCGCCTCGCCGGCCGGCGCCGCCGGCGCGCCCATGCCGCTTGCCGCCGCCCTGGGCCAGGGCGGCACCCTGCGGGTGATGGCCGACCTGGTGCTGCTCGGCGTTTTCGGCGGCATCTACTGCGTGCCGCTCTACGCGCTGGTGCAGCAGCGCAGCGCGCCCGAATACCGGGCGCGGATCATCGCCGCCAACAACGTCCTCAATTCGCTGTTCATGGTCCTGTCCGCCGCCGGCGCCGGCCTGTTCCTGGGCCAGGGCCGCGCCATCCCGAGCCTGTTCCTGCTGATGGCGGGGCTGCACGCCGTGGTCACGGTCTATATCTTCAGCGTGGTGCCGGAGTTTCTCGTCCGCGCGCTGGTGTGGCTCGGCCTGCGGCGCGAGGGGTCGAGGTAGATCAGGATTCGGGATTCGCAGGGCGATCGCACTCATCGTCATTCGGATGACGCCGGGCGATCTCGTCAAGGAAAAGTGGTATGCAGCCGGCGCCGACATCAGGCGACGAGGGCAATCCGCTCGCTCAAGGCATCGAAGCATGTCCTCATGCGCCGGATGCGGGCACACGGTTCCGCATCGACCAGCGCCGCGACCGGTTTTCCATTCTTGCTGATGACGATGCTGTCATTGCCGTATTGCACATGGTTCAGCATTTCGCCCGGATTCTTCTGGAAACTCACGGCATTGACTTCGGCAATCACCGCGTCGCGCTCTGTGGATCGCCTTGCGCGCAGGTGAATGGGCGAATGGGATGCTGGACGGCAAGACCCACAGATGGACTACCTGAACGGATTGCCGATCCGTAAGCCGTCCAGCCACAGGCCGTCCTGCATATCCTCGGTCAGCAGGACAGTGCATCCGGCCAGTTGTGCCGCGGCCCACGATCAGGGCGTCCCAATGGGAAAAGCTGTGGCGCTCATTCAGGCGCATGGCGCGCTCGACGGTGGCGGCATCGAACGGCGCAACTTCGCACCAGGCCATCAGGGCGCGGGCGTTTTCATGCGCGGCGGCGCGGGAAAAACTGAGCTTCTTCGTGCACACATATGGATGAATTCATTGACTACCTGCACGCTGACGCAGGACCGCGCCGCCAACAGGCTTTCGGCGCGCTTCGGCCTTGGCCGGATCT
>JAITIQ010000150.1 GCA_031279425.1 Accumulibacter sp. | reverse complement strand
GGCGCTCCGCTGATCCAGGTACGCTTGCTCTCAGAAAACGCTTTGCCCCCTCGATCAAGGAAGGCAAAGCGTCGCAACAGCCTCTATCTCGTGCCGAAGAAGGCGCTTCCGGCAGTTTGACTGCTGTTGGTCCCGGCAATCAATAGCTGGCGCATTCCAGTCACGAGCGTGTACTCTATGGCGATGCCCGTCGCGGACTGGTTCGGAAAAATGCAGGGGCTGCCGCCGAAAGTCATCGAAAAATTGAAGACATTCTTGCCGGAAGCGCGCGGCGCAAACGTACCGCTGATGCTGCATCCCTCTGTTATTGCCGTGAAACTGCCGTCGCTTGCAACATTCATGGTGAGCTCATCCCCTTGCAAGCCGGTCAGATACCATGCCCCCGTCAAGTGCGACAGCGTCGCTGCCGTGTCATAGGCGTATATGCTGTTGTCGATGGCCGTGCCCGAAAGGGTGATGGTCGTGGCCCCTTCGACCAATGTCCCGTTGAAGCTGACGTTCGGCGTAAAGGCCGCGGTCAGCGATCCGGAAACGCCGCTGTAATCATCCCACGAAAAATCCTTTACGTTAGGCGCGGTCAACACCCCATTGCTTGAACTACCGTTGCCGTGCACGAAGCCGAGTACCCCAAACACGTCGCCACTCTGTATTCCGTAGAGCGTATAGAACTCATCGTTTTCAAGCACCAAGGTGTTGAAATAATACCCTGTTGACGAAGTACCCTCATAGGCGCCTTCCGCTTTTTCCTCTGGAGCAACTGGAGGTTCCGGAGTAACTGGAGGTTCCGAGCTGTCCCCACCGCCACCACCACAGCTGAGCAGAATAAGACTGCAAATCACGGACACTGCGAAGGACGCCAGACCATTATGTGAAAGACCTCTCTGTTCGTTCATATGTTTCTCCTTGTGTTGTGTTTCAAATTTCTTGCCCAGTGCTGCCACGAGGCCCCTCGGCCCCACGATAGCACTCCGATTATTGACTTCATCGTCTTGGCTGGGATGAGCTGGATTCATCATCGATGATGACCTTACTCAGGTGCTTTCAGCCGACATCGACAATTCGCCAAAATTGGTAATTTCACATCTCAGGCGGTATTTTCCCCTCAACGTCCCGGCAAGGGCGCAAAAGCCGGATGAATTTGTCCCACATGTTCGATCTCAATGAAGCTGGAAAGGGACGATGAGCTATTTTCTACCGTATGGCTGGTCTATGTCAACTTAAACAGGTGAATTCAACCTAAACAGTTCTTCAAGTTCATAGGTCTACACACAACCATTCAGGTTGTTTTGGAGAATGGACATGTCGGCGGTAGACCTGAAAGACCTGGCGGCAACGGTTGGCCAAACGATAGCCCGGCAGCGTGTTCGTTGCGGGCTGACGCAGGAGGAAGTCGCCGAACGGCTCGGAATTGGTAGCGAGGCGGTTTCGCGTATCGAACGCGGAATCGTGATTCCCAACGTTGCGCGCTTGGTTGAATTCGCCGCGATTTTCGGCTGCGGGACGGCGGAGCTTCTGAATGAAGTGAGCCCGGACCCAAATGTTCAGGCCAATCACATCAGCCAGTTGTTGGCGGCGCTCAACCCTGCGGATCGGCGATTGATCGTCGAGTGGATTGAGCGCCTGGCTGGACGGTTGCAACGCGGGTGATGCGGTTCGCAACAAGAAGGGGTGAGGACAGTGATATTTACTTTTTTCCCCTTGCCATGTTTCCATGTATTTTTTCTGCATTCAAAATGCAAATGTCTTTGTGGGTCGAGTGTCTGACCGAACGGTTTCGGTGCGGAGTACCGCTACGAGCATTACAGGTACCTGCTGGCTTTCTCCCCAGGCCATCCCTGAGCAGGAAGGGAATCTGGAGCCGGAGCGACAGGGAGTGCGAGTACGGCCCTGCGTCCGAATTCGCGCCGGGAAGATTCCCGTAAAATAACGGACTCGCCGGAACATCGGCGGATGAGTCATCGGTCAGGGAAGATATGGTAAAGTAAAGCTTACTTCGATGGTCAGCAATCAATTACGATAGATATCGAACGATCCGGCTTTCCACGATTTTGAATGTATCCTTCCGGGCACCCGGGGGGTCGGCGGTTCACCCTGAACGGCCAAAACGGTGCGGGTGGCGGTTTTCGCTACTTTTTCCAATCGATTCATGGAGATGGAGATCTGAATGGCACAGAGCATCGGAATTCCACGTGAGATTTACCCTGGGGAAAAACGCGTCGCCAGCGTTCCCGAAGTCGTCGAAAAGCTGATCAAGCTTGGCTTCAAGGTTCTGGTCGAGTCCGGCGCGGGCAAACAGGCGAATTTCAGCGACGACGCGTATCGCGCCGCGGGCGCCGAAATCATCAAGGGCGCGGCGGCGCTGTGGTCGGCGTCCGACATCGTGCTCAAGGTGCGCGGGCCGAACGCCGACGAAGTCCCACTGATGCGCGAGGGCGGCACGCTGATCTCCTTCATCTGGCCGGCCCAGAATCCCGATCTGATGCAGCAGCTGACCGCCCGCAAAGCGACGGTGCTGGCCATCGACTGCCTGCCGCGCCAGCTCTCCCGCGCGCAGAAGATGGACGCGCTGACTTCCACCGCCGGCATCAGCGGCTACCGCGCGGTGATCGAGGCCGCCAACGCCTTTGGCCGTTTCTTCAACGGCAAGATCACCGCCGCCGGCAAGGTGCCGCCGGCCAGGATCTTCGTCGCCGGTGCCGGAGTGGCCGGCCTGGAGGCGATCGGTACCGCCGCCAACATGGGCGCCGTCGTGCGCGCCAACGATACGCGCGCCGAAGTGGCCGACCAGGTGAAATCGCTGGGCGGCGAGTTCGTCAAGGTCGATTACGAGGAAGAAGGCTCGGGCGGCGGCGGCTACGCCAAGGTGATGAGCGAGGGCTTCCAGCAGGCCCAGCGAGAGATGTATGCCAGGGAGGCGAGGGAGGCGGACATCATCATCACCACCGCGCTGATCCCCGGCAAACCCGCCCCCAGGCTGATCACCGCCGAGATGGTGAAGAGCATGAAACCCGGCAGCGTGATCGTCGACATGGCCGGCGAACAGGGCGGCAACTGCGAACTGACCGAGCCCGGCCGGGCCGTGGTCAGGCACGGCGTGACCGTCATCGGCTACACTGATCTGCCCAGCCGCCTGGCCAGGCAGGCTTCGATACTGTACGCCAACAACCTGCTGCGCCTGGCCGAGGAACTGTGCAAGACCAAGGACGGCGAGATCGATGTCAACATGGAAGACGACGCGATCCGCGGCCTGACGGTAATCAAGGAAGGCGAGATTACTTGGCCGCCGCCGCTGCTCAAGCTGCAGACGCCGCCATTGATGTCCGGACATGGAACGGCAACCCCTTCGGCGCCACCCAAACCCGCCAGGAAATCGGGGCACGGCCATGGAAAAGGCGAGCCGATGTCCATCCAGACGATGGCCGCCGTGTTCGGTATCGGCGCGGCGCTGTTCCTGCTGATCGGCGCCTTCGCGCCGACCGCCTTCCTCGGCCATCTGACGGTCTTCGTGCTGGCCTGCTTCGTCGGCTACATGGTCGTCTGGAACGTGACGCCGTCGCTGCATACGCCGCTGATGAGCGTGACCAACGCGGTTTCCAGCATCATCGCCATCGGCGCGCTGGTGCAGATCGCCCCGCCTCTGGCGGAAGGCGTCTCCCGGCCCGACGGTCTCATCCGGTTCCTGGCGATCGTCGCGCTCGCGCTGGCCACCATCAACATGTTCGGCGGTTTCGCCGTGACCCGGCGCATGCTCGAAATGTTCCGCAAGTAAGGAGATAAAACATGTCCGAAGGTCTATCCGTCGTCTCCTACCTCGGAGCCACGATTCTTTTCATTCTCTGCCTGGGCGGTCTCTCCAACCAGGAAACCGCGCGCCGCGGCAACGTCTACGGCATCATCGGCATGGCCATCGCCGTGCTGGCGACCGTGTTCGGGCAGCGCGTCGGCGCCGCCGGCCTGCCCTGGATCATCGCCGCGATGGTCGTCGGCGCCGCCGCCGGTCTCTATGCCGCGCGCAAGGTGCAGATGACGCAGATGCCGGAACTGGTCGCCTTCATGCACAGCCTGGTCGGCCTCGCCGCCTGCCTGATCGGCTTCGCCAGTTACGTCGACACCTCGATCGTCTTCACCGGCGCCGAAAAGACGATCCACGAAGTCGAGATCTACCTCGGCATCCTGATCGGCGCGATCACCTTCTCGGGTTCGGTGATCGCCTTCGGCAAGCTCTCGGGCAGGATCGGTGGCAGGCCCGTACTGCTGCCGGGCCGGCACTTCATCAACCTGGCCTGCCTGGTGATCGTCATCGGCTTCGGCTACGCCTTCCTGCACGCGGAAGCGATCGCCGACGGCATGATGCCGCTCGTCGTCATGACCATCGTCTCGCTGGCCTTCGGCGTGCACATGGTGATGGCCATCGGCGGCGCCGACATGCCGGTGGTCATCTCGATGCTCAACAGCTACTCGGGCTGGGCGGCGGCGGCCACCGGCTTCATGCTCAGCAACGACCTCCTGATCGTCACCGGCGCGCTGGTCGGCTCCTCCGGCGCCATCCTGTCGTACATCATGTGCAACGCCATGAACCGCAATTTCATCAGCGTGATCGCCGGCGGCTTCGGCTCCGACGGCAAGGCGCCCGCGAAACCGGCGGGCGGCGCTGAGCCGTCCGGGGAAGTGACCCCCATCACCGCGGCGGAAACCGCCGAACTGCTGCGCGAAGCGAAGAGCGTGATCATCGTTCCCGGCTACGGCATGGCGGTGGCGCAGGCGCAGCACGCCGTCTATCAGATCACCTCGCTGTTGCGCGAAAGGGGCGTCAACGTCCGTTTCGGCATCCACCCCGTCGCCGGCCGCATGCCCGGCCACATGAACGTGCTCCTGGCCGAAGCCAAGGTGCCCTACGATATCGTCTTCGAAATGGACGAACTGAACGACGATTTCCCGGCCACCGACGTGGCCATGGTGATCGGCGCCAACGACACCGTGAACCCGGCGGCGGCGGAAGACCCGACCAGTCCGATCGCCGGCATGCCGGTGCTCGAGGTGTGGAAGGCCAAGACCTCGGTGATGATGAAGCGCAGCATGGCGTCCGGCTACGCCGGTGTCGACAACCCCTTGTTCTACAAGGAAAACAACCGCATGCTCTTCGGCGACGCCAAGAAGACGCTGGAGGAAGTGCATGCCGCGCTGACGGCCGGCTGACAACTGCAGGCCGCGCGAACGCCCGCGCATGCGGGCGTATCCGGTGCGGGAGCAGCAATCGGCCCGGAGATGCTTACGCAATCTGCATTCAATGCGTGACGATCGCCTGCATCGGCGAATCCTTCTCCGGAACGGGGGCTGCCACCGGGTCCACGACCTCTTCCGGCAGCGGTTCCGGCAGACGTTCGAGCGCAAGTTCCAGCACCTTGTCGATCCATTTCACCGGGATGATTTCCAGTTTGTTCTTGATGTTGTCGGGAATCTCGGCCAGGTCGCGCACGTTTTCCTCGGGGATCAGCACGCGCTGCAGGCCGCCGCGTACGGCCGCCAGCAGCTTTTCCTTCAGACCGCCGATCGGCAGCACTTCGCCGCGCAGGGTGATCTCGCCGGTCATCGCCACGTCGCAGCGCACCGGAATGCCGGTGAGCGCCGAGACCATCGCCGTGCACAGGCCGATGCCCGCCGACGGGCCGTCCTTGGGGATCGCTCCTTCGGGCAGGTGGATGTGAATGTCGTTCTTCTGGTAGAAGTCGTCGGCGATCCCCAGCGAGCGCGAGCGCTTGCGCACGACCGACAGCGCGGCCTGCACCGATTCCTGCATCACCTCGCCGAGCTTGCCGGTGGTGATCGTCTTGCCCTTGCCGGGCAGGACGACCGCCTCGATGGTCAGCAGTTCGCCGCCGACCTCGGTCCAGGCCAGCCCGGTCACCTGTCCGATCTGGTTCTCGCGCTCGGCGACGCCGAAGTTGAAACGGCGCACGCCGAGGAATTTGTCGAGATTGCGCGAGGAGACGGCGATGCGTTTCTGCTTCTTCCGGAGCAGAAGCGTCTTCACCGCCTTGCGGCAAATCTTGGAAATCTCGCGCTCGACGCCGCGCACCCCGGCTTCGCGCGTGTAGTAGCGGACGATGTCGCGCAGGGCGCTCTCGGCGACGGTGAGTTCGGTCTTCTTGAGGCCGGTCGCCTTCATCTGCTTGGGTAGCAGATAACGGCTGGCGATGTTGATCTTCTCGTCCTCGGTGTAGCCCGAGAGGCGGATCACTTCCATGCGGTCGAGCAACGGCGCGGGGATATTCATGGTGTTCGCGGTGGCTACGAACATCACCTCGGACAAGTCGTATTCGACTTCGACGTAGTGGTCGGCGAAGGTCGAGTTCTGTTCAGGATCGAGCACTTCCAGGAGCGCCGAGCTCGGGTCGCCGCGGAAATCCTGGCCCATCTTGTCGACTTCGTCGAGCAGGAAGAGCGGATTCTTCACGCCGACCTTGGTCATGTTCTGCAGGATCTTGCCCGGCATCGAGCCGATGTAGGTGCGGCGATGGCCGCGAATCTCGGCTTCGTCGCGCACGCCGCCCAGGCTCATGCGCACGAACTTGCGCCCGGTCGCGGTGGCGATCGACTGGCCGAGCGAAGTCTTGCCCACCCCGGGCGGCCCGACCAGGCACAGGATCGGCGCCTTCATCCGGTCGACGCGCTGCTGCACGGCCAGATATTCGATGATCCGTTCCTTGACCTTCTCCAGCCCCCAATGGTCCTTGTTCAGCACCTTTTCGGCCGCCGAGAGGTCGCGGCTGATGCGCGTTTTCTTGCGCCACGGCAGGCCGATCAGCGTTTCGATGTAGTTGCGCACGACGGTGGCCTCGGCGGACATCGGCGACATCAGTTTCAGCTTCTTCAGTTCGGACTGGACCTTGGCGAGACCCTCCTTGCTCATGCCGGCTCCCCGAGCCTTCTTCTCCAGTTCTTCCAGGTCGGTGCCGTCCTCGCCTTCGCCGAGTTCCTTCTGGATCGCCTTGACCTGCTCATTGAGGTAATACTCGCGCTGGCTCTTCTCCATCTGACGCTTGACGCGCCCGCGGATGCGCTTTTCGACCTGCAGGATGTCGATCTCGGTTTCCAGCTGCGACAGGAGGCGTTCGATGCGCGCGCGCACCGGGAAGAGTTCCAGCACTTCCTGCTTCTGTTCGAGCTTCAGGGGCAGGTGCGCGGCGATGGTGTCGGCCAGGCGGCCGGCTTCCTCGATGCCGGAAATCGAGGTGAGGATTTCCGGCGGGATCTTTTTGTTCAGCTTGACGTACTGGTCGAACTGGCCGAGCACCGCCCGGCGCAGAGCCTCGACCTCGTGGTCGATACCGTCCTCGCTCTCGGCCGGCACAGCCTGGGCAACGAACATGCCCTCGCGCGTCTCGACGGCTTCGATGCGGGCGCGGCGCGTGCCTTCGACCAGCACCTTGACCGTGCCGTCGGGCAGCTTGAGCATCTGCAGAATGTTGGCCACGCAGCCGATGCCGTACAGATCCTCGACCTGCGGCTCGTCCTTGCCGGCCGACTTCTGCGCCACCAGCAGGATGCCCCGGCCGGAGGTCATCGCCACTTCGAGCGCCTTGATCGATTTGGGCCGCCCGACGAACAGGGGGATCACCATGTGCGGAAACACCACCACGTCGCGCAGGGGCAGCAACGGAATGACGGCCCGCTCGCCGGAGAGGTAAGGATTCGTGCTCATCGTTCAGTCCCTTCGGTTCAAACCGGAAAAAATTCTTTTGCAGATGGGGGCGCGGCAAGGCTTTTCAAGCGGGACGGCAACGGCGAGCCCCGTTCAGTTGGAACCTGAAACCTTGGGCTGATCGGCGTAAATCAGGAGCGGCCTGGCGTCGCCGGTGATCATGTTCTCGTCGATGACCACCTTGGTCACGTTCTCCATTCCCGGCAGTTCGTACATGGTGTCCAGCAATACCGACTCGAGGATGGAACGCAGGCCGCGCGCCCCGGTCTTGCGTTCGAGCGCTCGCTGGGCGATGGCGGTCATCGCCGAGAGCCGGACTTCCAGCTCGACGTCTTCCATCGAAAACAGCTTCTGGTACTGCTTGACCAGCGCGTTCTTCGGTTCGACCAGAATCTGGACGAGCGCCTCCGCCGACAGTTCCTCGAGCGAGGCAATGACCGGCAGCCGGCCGATGATCTCGGGAATCAGGCCGAACTTGATGAGGTCTTCGGGCTCCACGCTGCGCAGGATTTCGCCGATCGCCTTCTTGTCGTCCTTGCTTCTCACTTCGGCGCCGAAACCCATGCCGCCTTTTTCCGAACGGGCGCGGATGACCTTCTCCAGGCCGTCGAACGCGCCGCCGCAGATGAACAGGATGTTGGTCGTATCGACCTGCACGAAGTCCTGGTTCGGATGCTTGCGCCCGCCTTGCGGCGGCACGCTGGCGATCGTGCCCTCGATCAGCTTCAGAAGCGCCTGCTGCACGCCCTCGCCGGACACGTCGCGGGTAATCGACGGGTTGTCCGACTTCCTCGAAATCTTGTCGATCTCGTCGATATAGACGATCCCCTGCTGCGCCCTCTCGATGTTGTAGTCGCACTTCTGCAGGAGCTTCTGGATGATGTTCTCGACGTCCTCGCCGACGTAGCCGGCCTCGGTCAGCGTCGTCGCGTCGGCCATCACGAAAGGCACGTCGAGCATGCGCGCCAGCGTCTGCGCGAGCAGGGTCTTGCCCGATCCGGTCGGCCCGATGAGCAGGATGTTGCTCTTGGCGAGCTCGACCTCATCAGTCACCCTGGGCTGGTGGCGCAGACGCTTGTAGTGGTTGTACACGGCGACGGCCAGGATGCGCTTGGCCTGCTCCTGCCCGATCACGTACTGGTCGAGCAGCGCGGCGATCTCGCGCGGCGTCGGCAGATCGCTCCTGTCGCCCTTTCCGTCCTTCTCGACGGACAATTCGTCGCGGACGATGTCGTTGCACAGGTCGATGCACTCGTCGCAGATGAACACCGACGGACCGGCGATCAGCTTCTTGACCTCGTGCTGGCTCTTGCCGCAGAACGAGCAATACAGCAGTCTCTCTCCAACTCCCCTCTTCTCAGCCATGGCGAACCTCTCTTTTCCCAGACGATCAGGCGGCGCCGCGCTGCGACAGAACCTTGTCGACCAGCCCGTAGGCCGCCGCCTCCTCCGCCGACAGGAAGTTGTCGCGATCGGTGTCGCGCTCGATCCGTTCGACCGGCTGCCCGGTGTGGCGCGCCATGATCTCGTTCAACTTGGCGCGCAGGGCGAGAATCTCCTTGGCATGGATGGCGATGTCGGACGCCTGCCCCTGGAAGCCGCCCATCGGCTGGTGAATCATCACCCGCGCGTTGGGCAGCGCGAAACGCTTGCCCTGGGCGCCCGCGCAGAGCAGGAAGGCGCCCATCGAACACGCCTGGCCCAGGCACAGGGTCGAGACGTCCGGCTTGACGAACTGCATCGTATCGTAGATCGACAGCCCGGACGATACCGACCCGCCCGGCGAATTGATGTAGAAGTGAATCTCTTTGTCGGGATTCTCGGCCTCGAGGAAAAGCAACTGCGCGACGACCAGGTTGGCGGTCGCGTCGTTGACCGGTCCGACCAGGAAAATCACGCGCTCCTTCAGGAGCCGCGAATAGATGTCGTAGGCGCGCTCGCCGCGGCCGCTCTGCTCGACGACCATCGGCACCAAGCCCAGATCCTGCGGATCCCAAGGTTCTTCGGTCATTCCACGCTCGAAGCTCATTCCCGTACCCCTTCCGGACAGAGTGAATCAGACGTGCTGGCGCCGACCCATCAGGTCGTCGAAAGCAATGGGCCGGTCGATCACCCTGGCCTTCGACAGCGCCCAATCGACGACGTTATCCTCGATCACCGCGCCCTCGATCTCGTTCAAGCGCTCCGGCTGGGCGTAGTGCCAGCGGATGACTTCCTCCGGGTGCTCGTAGCTCTGCGCGGCTTCCTCGACGAACGCCTTGACCTGTTCCGGCCGGGCGGAAAGCTCGTGCGCCTTGACGATCTCGGCGAGCACCAGCCCCAGGCCGACGCGCCGCCTGGCCTTGTCGGCGAACCATTCGCGCCGGATCGGGAAATCCTTCATCTTCCGTCCGCTGCGCGCCTCGAAATCCTCGCGGGCATCCTGCGCCAGTTCGTCGATCTCCCGCTCGACGAGCGTCCTGGGCACTTCGATCGGATGGACCTTGAGCAGCGCATCCATGACCTGGTTCTTGACGCGGCTCTTCAAGCGGTTCTTCACTTCGCGCCTCAGATTGTTCTCGATCTCGGCGCGCATTTTTTCGATGTCGCCGTCGGCGATGCCCAGCGAGCGGGCGAATTCCGCATCGATTTCCGGCAGGATGGCCGCCTCCACCTGCTTGACCGTGACTTCGAAAGTGACCGTTTGCCCGGCCAGATCCTTGCTGTGATAGTCGGCCGGAAAGGTCAGTTCGAAAGTCTTTGATTCGCCGGCCGCAAGGCCCGCCACCGCGTTCTCGAAATCCGGCAGCATGGCGTTCTCGCCGAGCACGACCGAATGATCCCGGCCTTCGCCGCCCTGAAACGGCTCGCCGTCCTTCCTGCCCAGAAAGTCGACGGTCACGCGGTCCCCCCTGGCCGCCGCGCGGTCTACCGGCGCGTAGCGCACGCGCTGCCGGCGCAGCACGCTCAGGGTGTCCTCCAGTTCGGCCTCACCGACCTCCAGGGTCGGACGCTCGATCTCGACGCCCGCGAGGTCGGCGACCTGGATTTCCGGAAACACTTCGAACACGGCCGTGAATTCGAGATTCGTCTCGCTCTCGCTCTTCTTCGCCTCGATCCGGGGACTTCCCGCGACCCGCATTTGCCGCGCCTTGACGGCTTCGTCGAAGGCTTTCCCCAACGCCTCGTTCAAGGCTTCGACATAGGCTTCCTGCCCGTACTGCTGCTTGATCAGTTTGAAGGGCACCTTGCCCGGGCGAAAACCGGGCATCCTGATGTTCCTGCCCATCTTCTTCAGACGCTGATCGATTTCCCTGTCGAGATCGGCAATGACCACCGACAAATCCAGGCTGCGTTCCAGGACACTGGATTGCGGCGCGGACTGAGGCGCGGCTTCGGTGGAGGTCGTGGCGTTGGTTTCCATTAAGGTTCCTTGAAATCTCCGAAAATCAGGCTGATGAACTTCCCTGCGAGACAAGACGTCGAGACGCCGATCGCCGCTCCCTCAAGCGGCGAATTCGCGCGAACCCACGGGAGTTGGCAACATCGATTGTCTTCAGCTACGAATGATGAATTTTACAGGGCTCGGACTGCTTCGACAATCGAGGAGACGGCAGGGAGCGTAATTTGCCGTTGCCTTTCAAAGGCGGGAACGAGCGAGTCATGGAAACCGCGGGAAACAGGGAATGATTTATAACGTCTTGATTGGCAACAAAGTTCCGCCAAGAAGACCTGTCTGTCGCATCCTGGACATCCCGCTCACATCAAATCCCTGGCATGGACGAGATCATCCAGGAATTCCGAATGGCGGCCGGCACTGGAGATAAACAGGGCATCACGCGCTCGCGTGCAGGCCACATAAAAAAGATGGCGTTCCGTTTCCTGGACTTCGTGAAGATCAGATTCATCGGCGGCGCTGGCGAGGCGTCCGGATGAAGGCAATACATCCTCATCGCAAGCCATGACGGCAACCGCGCGGAATTCCAGTCCCTTGGCGAGATGCATGCTGCTGACGGAAGCGGCGTTGTCCTGCAACAAAATCCGTTCATCCAGAACCACGCAGGGAATGCCAGCCGCTTCCAGCGCCTGTTTGGCGCGCTCGATTTCCTGTTCGGAACGGACAAAGACGCCGATTTCCCTGGGACGAATTCCAGCGGCAATTTGTGCTTTCAACCAATCGGCGGCGGCGGCGATTTCGGCTTTTGGCGTTTTTTCCATCCGTATGAGCGGTTCGACGCCATTGAATAGCGATACAGTGCCCGAACGGCGTTCGATATTTCCGTCCGCATCGCTGATTTCCGGGTTCAACAGGCGGTCGGCCAAGGCGCGAATCTGGTGCGATGTCCGGTAATTCACCGTCAATGTCCGCGAGCGCCCGCGAATGTCAACGCCAAGCGCTTTCCAGGAAAAAGCCGGCTGGAAAATCCGTTGCCCAATATCCCCGGTAAAAAACAGGGCATCGTTGCGATGATGGCCCAAGGCGGCCAGAAAGCGCATTTGCGCGATGCTCAAATCCTGCGCCTCGTCGACCACGATGTAATCGTATGGCATTTTATCCTGTACCGGGAAATGTCTGCTCAAACGCGTCAGTATTCCAGCCATGCTCATGACGCCCAAGGTCTCGATGCGTGCGTTGACATGCTCGAAAATACGCCAGATCGTTTGCCGTTGCGCTTCGGACAAACGTGTTTTGCGCCCCAGGCGCTTTACATCCCGATAGGCTTCCCAATGATCGAGTTGCCAGGCATCGACCAGTTCGCGCCATTCCGACAACAGGAAAGACAACTGGAATTTATGTTCCGGAATGGCGCTTGAAGCTTCCCGCATGACTTCGCGCAAGCTTTCTTCATCCAGCAATACAGGCTGCTCCTTGAACCTGTATTGATAAAGACGCAGGGCGACGGCATCCAATGTTGAAACCATGACACGATCGGCCAGGCGTGGACGATCATCGCGCAGAAGGCAATAGAGCTTGTTTTTCAACGTCTTGGCAAGCGGCTCGGAGAACGTCGTCAGCAAAACGAGCGCGTCTTCCTTCTGGCGCAGAAGCTGATTGACTCGATGCAGGGCAACAATGGTTTTTCCCGTTCCCGCTGAACCGGAAATACGCACGGGGCCGTTATAGTCGCGCTCCACCGCCTGCCGTTGCGCCGGATGCAGGAACAGTATCCATTTTTCCCAAGGGTAATCGAGCGCCGCGCGCAATTCGTCGGCATCAGTGAGCATCCGGAAACGTCGTTGCGCGTCGGGATGCAGGAATGGATCGGCATGCGAAGCCATGCCGGGCATTGGCGGTTGGCCGCCGGTTGCCAGTTCCAGCAGCGTTTCCGCCGCTTCCTGCGGCAGATGTCCCGCCAATTCCAATAAGGAATCTTCATCCACCGCGCGAACATCCGCCAGCCATTCCCGCGGTACGCCAAAGGCAAGCAATTCCGCATCCTTCCAGGCATCGAACAACCCGCCCTTTGCGGGAACCGGCGCGGCAGGCACACGGATTTCCTCCACCCGCTCGCGGATTTCCACCATCTGCGCCGCGCCGGTACCTGGATGTGTCTCCAGCCGGCGTTTTTCCGCCCATTCGTAAGCCTTGTCGTGATGATCGACATAGCACAACAGCAAACTTTCATCCGTGCGATGCACGATCAGGCGAATATCGCGGCCAACTCGTACCGACCAGAAATGTTTGTCCCGCGCCCGGTCAAGCCTGTGAAAGCTGAAACCGGGATTGGCCGGGTTCAGTTGCAGATCGAAAGCCGCTGTCTTGACGGATTTTTGTTCATCGCTCGTTAGGCGGACAAGGCTGGTGGTGAAGGTGTCGGCGATGAGGAAGTGCATACAAGCCATCATTCGGCAAATTTGGGAGGATTAAGGAAACACTGAATAAGTCCTCTGGATGGCAGATAAGTAATTACCCGAAGGCAGGAAATGGACGGTCGCCGGTCGGTCTGGAGCGGATGCTGCGCATGTACTTCCTGGCCAATTGGTTCAATCTGGCGGACGAAGCCTGTGAAGAGGTGCGGTACGACATCGCTTTGTTCCGAGAGTTCTGCCGGATCGATCTGGGAGAAGAGCGCGTGCCTGATGCCACGACCTTGCTCCATTTTCGTCACCTGCTGGAGGCGCATGAACTGAGCTCGGCCCTCTTCGCTAAAGTAGGAGAACTATTGCAAGCCCATGGCCTGAAGTTCTCGGGTGGCACGATCGCCGATGCCATGCTGATCGAAGCACCGAGTTCGACCAAGAACCAAGAGAAAGCCCGAGACCCGGAGAGGCGCTCGACCCAGAAGGGGAATCAGTGGCACTTCGGGATGAAAGTCCATATCGGTTCGGACAGCCGCTCGGGGATCGTCCATCACGCCAGCGTGACCGCGGCCCACGTCCACGATCGTCACGAAGTGCCGAATCTCCTGTTTGGGGACGAGACCCGCTTCTATGGAGACAGCGCCTACCGAGGCAAGGAACAGCGACAGCGGCTCAAGGCACTGGCGCCCCGGGCGAAAGACTTCACCAATAAACGCGCCTACCGGAACCGACCCCTGAGCGAAGCCGACAAAGCCACTAACCGGCGCAAGTCCAAAGTTCGGGCCAAGGTCGAACATGTCGGGTAAGGACATGACGTTACCGCCACACCCTCCCCTAAGAACCGGACGTGAGAGTTTCCCCTCATCCGGCTCAAGCCTTTCAAAGCCCCCTTGCGGGAG
>JAITIQ010000079.1 GCA_031279425.1 Accumulibacter sp. | reverse complement strand
ATGACCAGGGGAGGCTTTCGTAATGACGAATCCCGATGAATCCCCCTCCCCCGCTCGGCGGGGGAAGATAGCCTGCGGGGCCGGGAGAGGGCGTCCTTCCCTCCGGCGCGAGAGCGCCGCCGACCAAAGGACGAAGGAACAGGACGCCCGTCCGCTCTCCCCCGCGAAAGAAACCGCGGCGCTTCGCGCCGGAGGCCTGGCTCTCCCCTCTCCCGGCCTTCGGCCACCCTCTCCCCCCTGCGGGGGGCGAGGGGAACGGGTTGTTTCGTCAGGGCAAGGGCCTTCCGATGGAGTCCCCTCCCCCGCTCGGCGGGGGAGGGTGCCCCGCAGGGGCGGGAGAGGGCGTCCTTCCCTCCGGCGCAGAGCGCCGCCGACCCCAAAAGGAGACGAAGGAACGTGACGCCCGTCCATTCTCCTCCGCCGAAGACTCAGCCGCGCTTCGCGCCGGAAGCTTGGCGGGGGGGGGGGCGGGGGGGGGGGCCGCCCCCCGCCCCCCCGCGGCGCGGCGGGGGCGGGGGGGGGGGGGGGGGGGCGGGCGGCGGGCGGGCCCGCCCCCCCGCCAGGCCTCCGGCGCGAAGCGCCGCGGTTTCTTTCGCGGTGGAGAGCGGACGGGCGTTCCGTTCCTTCGTCCTTTGGTCGGCGGCGCTGCGCGCCGGAGGGAAGGACGCCCTCTCCCGCCCCTGCGAGGCACCCTCCCCCGCCGAGCGGGGGAGGGGAATTCATCGGAAGGACGCGAGCCTCATCACGTTGATTCGCCACAAGGAACCGGAAAAGCAATGACCGAAAACGAATCGACCGATCTGTCGAAGGATTCGACGCAAAATCCAGGCACCCGTCTGGGAGAGCGCCTGATGGAGCGCGGCCTGCTGTCCCTGCGCCAGTTCCAGTTCGCCCTGCAGAAGCAGAGCGTCGAAAAACTGCGCTTCGGCACGCTCCTGATTCGTTACGGCCTGGTGCAGGAAGACGCTCTCGTCAAGGAATTGGCGGCGAGGAAATCCATTCCATTCATCACGGCGGATGAGTTTCCTTCTCCCGATCCCGAAGTGCTGAAACACTTCAACCGGGAACTCTGCCTGTTGAACGGTTTTCTGCCGATCCGCAGAAACGGAGACGAACTGGAGGTCCTGCTCGGGGACGGCGACGAAGCGTCGGTGAGCGAACTGGCGATGCACCGCACCGGCTTGAAATGCCGCTTCACGCAGGGCAGCTTCTCGCGGGTGACGCGGCATATCCGGGGAAGCTACTATTTCACGCAGCATTCGATCGAATCCCTGGTGAAGCAGGAAATACGCCGCCTGTCCGGCGACGCCGACCACGCCGTCAGTCCCGAGAAATTCCTCGATTATCTGCTGCACTGGGCCGTGCGCGAGCGGGCGACGGACATCCATCTGACGCCGTCGCCCAACAGTCTGCACCTGTTCTTCCGCATCGACGGGGTGTTGCGCCCGATGGTCGCCCTGCCTCCCCAATTGACGCGCCTCGTCATCTTCATCAAATTGACTTCGGAAATCGACATCTCCGAGCAGCGGCGGCCGCAGGACGGGAGTTTCCACTGCACGATCCTCGACCAGCCCTTCGCCGTGCGCGTTTCGATCCTCTACACGGAATTCGGCGAGCGCGTGGTGCTGCGCCTTCTGCCGGAACGCAGCGATCTCTCCAGCCTGGAGCAGCTCGGCTTTCTCCAGGAAGACATCGAGCGTCTCGAACGGATCTTTCTCCGGCCCGCGGGCATGGTGCTGATCACCGGGCCGACGGGCTCCGGGAAAAGCACGACCATGCACGCCGCGTTGCAGATCCAGTCGCTGGTCGAAAACAACATCCTGACCGTGGAAGATCCCATCGAATACCGCGTGCCGGGTTCCGCGCAAACGGAAGTCAACCGGCGCACGGGTTACGATTTCGGCAATGCCCTGCGGTTCTTCCTGCGGCACGATCCGGACGTCATCCTGATCGGCGAAATCCGCGACGCCGAAACGGCGCAGGCCGCCGTCGAAGCGTCCGCGACCGGGCATCTCGTGCTCTCCACCCTGCACGCGCCCAACGTTTTCGGCGTCGTGCCGCGTTTGCGTCCTTTCGGGCTGGAACCGCAAACGATCGCCGACAATCTCGTGGCCATCATCAGTCAGCGCCTCCTGCGCCGAAACTGTCCGCATTGCAGCCAGGAAGTCCTTCTTGCGGAGGCCGAACGGCGGCGTCTCGGCGAGGGAGAGATCCACGCGCGGCGCGGCGCGGGATGCGAAGCCTGCGGATCCAGCGGTTACTTCGGACGCCTGCCCGTTTATGAAATCCTCGAACTGAATCAATCCCTGGCCAACCTGATCGCCGACGACGCGGGGCGCGAGGCCATCTATCGAAAAGCGCTCGACTCCGGCTTCAAAAGCATGCTCGAACAGGCGAAATGGCGCGTGCGCAACGGTCAGACCACCCTGGAAGAAGTCGGGCGCGTCATCGGCTGGAGTGTCGGCGAATGAATTCGTATCTGTATTTTTACCGCGTGCTCCTGCCGTCGGGCGAGACCAAGACCGGCTTCTCGCAATTCGCCTTCGAACGCGAATTTTCGGCGCAGCTCTGGCTTGAGCGGCGGCACAAGGCCATCGTGCTGTCGCTCTTCCGCTGCCCCGGCTGGCTGCACGGCCTGACCCGCTTTTTCGCCGGTCTTTTTTCTCCCGCCGTCACCAACGAGGATTTGAGCGGCCTTCTGCGCGACCTGTCGCTGATGATGCGCGGAGGCGTGCCCATGATCGACGGATTGCGCACCATCGCCGGCGAGGCGGCTTTCGGGGCGGGACGCGGCGTGTCGGTCGCGGCCGATCTTCTGTACGAGGAGCTGGAGGGCGGCGCGACCGTGAGCCAGGCGTTTTCGCGCCACCCGGACCTGTTTCCGGAGGTCGTCTGCAATCTGGTGGATATCGGCAACGAAAGCGGCACGCTGGATCGCATGTTCCTGGAAGCCTCGGCGCACCTGGAACGCCTCGCGACGATGGGCCGCGACGCGCGCCGGGCCCTGATCTATCCGGCCTTCGTGTTCTTCTCGATCCTGGCTGCCGCCGTCTTCTGGCTTTACTACGTGATTCCCGGCCTCTCGGACATGTTTCGCCAGTTCCACGCGAAAATGCCGGCGCTGACGGTCGCCGTGCTGCGTTTCTCGGAGTGGATGCACGCCCATTTCGCCCTGAGCGCCTCTCTCCTGCTGCTGCTGATCCTGATTCCCTGGATCGCCTTCCGGCACAACAAGAAGGTCAGGAACCTGGCCTTTGCCCTGGGACACAGGCTGCCCATCAGCGGCCTGCTGCTGCGCACTTCCGGGATGGCCTTCTTCACCGAGCATCTGGCCCTGCTCATCCGCGCCGGGCTGAACATGCTGCAAAGCCTGGACATCCTCGAACGCGCGACCACCGACGAATACTACCGGGAAGCCATCGGGAAAATCCGGCGCGTCGTCGAGCGCGGCGAGCATCTGAGCGCGGCGATGCGCGCGACCAACCGCTTCCCGCCGCTCTCGCTGCGCATGATCGCCGTCGGCGAGACCACGGGAACGCTGGACGAGCAGTTGGGGCATCTGGCGCAGGAGTACCGGCGGCGGCTCTCGCACGTCATCGCCTCCCTGTCCGAGATCATCAAGCCGGTGATCATCCTGGCGGCGGGCGCGTTTTTCATCTTCGTCATCGTCGCGTTGCTCCTGCCGGTGTACGACCTGATCGGCCAGGTCATGTCGGGCGCGAGATGAAAACGAACTTCCCGCCGGCGAGTCCGTTTGCCATTTCCTCCCCGTCGGGCGAGGGGAGGGCGGCATGAACCAGAGGAACGCGGCTCACGCCGTCCGCTGTGTTTTCAGCCATTCGCGCAGCGCGTCGTTGCCCCGCGTCTGCCAGCCGCGTCCGGTGGCCCGCAGGCCTTCCAGCACGCCCGGATCGAAGCGGATGGCCGTCTGCACCTTGGGCGCCGCCTTGCGGCTCCCCACGGGCCGGCCGCGGCGGCGCGCCACGATGTCCTCGGGGGTCGACACGCGGGCATATTCGCCGGCTTTCGCCTGGCGAATGGACTCCAGCAAATCGCGCTCGAATTCGCTCATTTCATCGTCTTTTTTCACGGCATCACCCATCGATCGGTTTCCGCAGATCGCGCAAGAATTTTTTGATTTGGTTGTAGAACCAGATAAACATGCCTGTCAAGCGGTTTCGGGATCAGAGGACAGAGGACAGAAGACAGAAGACAGAAAAGTCAGCGGCGCTTCGCGCCGTTTATCAGGACTGGATTGCCGCGGGCTTCTCACTCTTGCGATGACGAAACTTCCCGTTCCCCTCGCCCCCCGCAGGGGGGAGAGGGTGGCCGAAGGCCGGGAGAGGGGAGATCGGACCATCGGCGGGGAGGGAAAGAGGGTAGGAGGTCGGGGGAGAGCGG
>JAITIQ010000126.1 GCA_031279425.1 Accumulibacter sp. | reverse complement strand
AAGGGAAGGCGAGCGGCAGTGAACGAAATTCGCGCAGGAGCGATTCGTTTTTTTGCCATCTTTATCGTGAATCGGAATTACAGGCCGTGGCGCGTCGTCAGATCGGACTGTTCGCGCATTGGTCGGAGTGATGGCAGCCCGCGTCGGGTGCGACACGGTCAAGTTTTGATCAAGGTCGCAAAAAAAACGCCACCAATCATAGTGGCGTAACTTGTTGATTTACAAATGTTTTCTTGGTGGGCCCCCCGAGAGTCGAACTCGGCACCAACGGATTATGAGTCCGCTGCTCTAACCAGGCATGAGCTAGAGGCCCCTAAAACTGAGCGCTTACACTAACGCTTGCTCGATTTGGTATTGTTCCATATAAGTGCTTGTTTTTACTGAACTCTGAACTGTCTATCATGAGTCCTCTGCCCTACAGACCCGAAAACAGATCAATTATTGCTGCTGTCGAGAAAGCTGCGCAGTTTGTCCGAACGCGACGGATGACGCAACTTTCTCAGCGCCTTGGCTTCGATCTGGCGGATGCGCTCGCGGGTGACGTCGAATTGCTTGCCGACTTCCTCCAGCGTGTGATCGGTATTCATTTCGATGCCGAAACGCATGCGCAACACCTTGGCTTCACGCGGCGTCAGCGTATCGAGCACGTCCTTGGTGATCAGGCGCAGGCTGGAGAACAGGGCCGCGTCGGTGGGCGCCAGCGTGGCGGCGTCTTCGATGAAATCGCCCAGGTGTGAATCGTCGTCGTCGCCAATCGGCGTTTCCATCGAGATCGGCTCCTTGCTGATCTTGAGGATCTTGCGGATTTTTTCCTCCGGCATTTCCATCTTCCTGGCCAGGGTCACCGGATCGGCTTCGATGCCGGTCTCCTGCAAGATCTGGCGCGAGATGCGGTTCATCTTGTTGATCGTCTCGATCATGTGTACCGGGATGCGGATGGTGCGCGCCTGGTCGGCGATCGAGCGGGTGATGGCCTGACGAATCCACCAGGTGGCGTAGGTCGAGAATTTGTAGCCACGCCGGTATTCGAACTTGTCGACCGCCTTCATCAGGCCGATGTTGCCTTCCTGGATGAGATCGAGGAATTGCAGGCCGCGGTTGGTGTATTTCTTGGCAATCGAGATGACCAGGCGCAGGTTGGCCTCGGTCATTTCACGCTTGGCGCGGCGCGCCTTGGCTTCGCCGGTGGACATCTGCTTGTTGATGTCCTTGAGTTCCTTGAGCGGGATGCCGATGCGGTCCTGCAGGGCCAGCAGTTTTTTCTGCTCCTCCTTGATGTTGGGCGCGTTGCGGGTGAGAACCGATGCGTAGGGCTTGCCCGCGGCCGCTTCGGTTTCCTGGTCTACCCAGTTCAGATTGAGCTCGTTGCCGGGGAAGTTCTTGATGAAGTGCGGACGCGGCATGCGCACGGTATCGACGCAGATGCGCTGGATCTTCCGCTCGCAGGCACGGACTTCCTCGACCATGTTGCGTACCGAATCGCAAAGGCGCTCAATGGTTTTGGAAGTGAAGCGGATGTCCATCATCTTTTCGGAGATCTTTTTGCGGTGCCTGAGATAGACCCTGTCCTGCGAGCCTTTCCGAGCCAGCGCGGAACGAGCCTTCGCATGAAAACCCTTGATGGCGGTCAGTTTGACCAGCGCTTCCTGCTTGAGCCTGATCAGCGACGCGGAAGCGGCGTCCTCTCCAGCGTCGTTCTCGTCCTCATCCTCGTCGCCCACCGCTTCATTTTCTTCCGGCAGGCTTTCGATGATTCCTCCGGCATCGGGGTCGATCAGGCCCTCGATCAATTCGTCGATGCGCATTTCGTCACGGGCGATCCGGTCGGCGCAATTGATGATTTCGGCGATCGTCGTGGGGCAGGCGGAAATTGCCTGGATCATGTGCTTCAGTCCATCCTCGATCCGCTTGGCGATCTCGATTTCGCCCTCGCGCGTCAGGAGTTCGACGGAGCCCATTTCACGCATGTACATGCGCACCGGATCCGTGGTGCGGCCGAACTCGGAATCCACGGTGGACAGCGCCTGCTCGGCCTGCTCCTCGACATCGGCGTCGTCCGTGGCGACCGCCGGCGTATTTTCGGACATCAGCAGCGTTTCGGCATCGGGCGCTTCGTCGTAGACCTGAATGCCCATGTCGCTGAAGGTGCTGATGATGCTTTCGATCTGTTCGGCGTCGACCACGTCGTCCGGCAGGTGGTCGTTGACTTCCGCGTAGGTCAGGAAACCTCGCTCCTTGCCCAGCTTGATCAGCGTTTTCAGCCGTGTCTTGCGCGTTTCCTCATCGATCGGAGACGGCTGGTTGCCGATCTGCGCCAAAAGTTCGGCGGCCTTGACTTTTGTCGATTTGTTGTTTGTCGCTTTTTCCCTTGCCATGACCTGTTCCCGGTTAGTCTTCGACTGGAAAAACCAGATATTGTACCTTAACTTCACTGTTCCACGGACGGCCGGGCGAGCATTTGCAGGTAGTGCGCCTTTTCATCGCCCGACAGACCGGATACACCGAGCTTCGCCACTTTTCCCTGAAGCTGCGCAAAAACCCGTTTTCTTTCGCTTTCCTGCAACTGACGAATGGCGCCGCTGAACTCGGTATCAATGTCTTCGTCGACAAGCGCGTGCCGCATGAGTTCAGCCGCGGCTTCGCGCAGGACGGGTTCCTCTTCGCTGCCGCGCAGGCGCTCCATCAATACCGCGTGTTCCGGATCGCCGGATTCTTGCATCACCTTGCACAGTTTGGCGATCGCGCGCGCCTCTTCCGAGTGGGCGGGCAAGGCTTCCAGAGGCACGCCACGGGCGAGCTCCGGCTTTTGCAGCAGAAGCCGGAGCAGCCGGCGCAACAGCGAGGGCGCCTGGCGCGGCGATCTGGCGGGCGGCCGCTGCGCGACCGGTTGCAATTCGCACAGGCGCTCCACCTCGGCCTGCGAAAAACCGCTGGCTTCGGCCAGCCTCTTGACGATCTGCAGCCGCAACAGCGGAGTCCGCAAGCGGCCGAGCAGGGGTTTGGCTTCCGCCACCAGTTGGGCGCGCCCCTCGGCGGTGGTCATGTCGCAATGCGAGGCCAGTTCCTTCATCAGGAATTCGGAAAGCGGCACGGCGTCCCCGACCAGCCGTTCGAAGGCCTCTGCTCCTTGCGCGCGCACGAAGCTGTCGGGGTCCTCCGACTCCGGAAGAAAGACGAATCCGATCGTCTTTTGTTCCGGCAGGATGTCGAGGCTGTTTTCCAGAGCGCGCCAGCCAGCCTTGCGCCCGGCGGCGTCGCCGTCGAAACAGAAGACGAGGCGGTCGACCTGGCGCAGCAATTTCTGCGCGTGCGCCGCCGTGGTCGCCGTGCCCAGCGTGGCCACCGCATTGCCGATGCCATGTTGCGCCAGGGCAACGACGTCCATGTAGCCTTCCACGACGATGGCCGTGTTTTTTTCGCGCAGGGACTGGCGCGCCTGCGGCAAGCCGAAGATTTCGCGCCCCTTCTCGAACAGCGGCGTCTCCGGCGAGTTGAGATACTTGGGTTCTCCGTCGCCGAGCACGCGGCCGCCGAAGGCGATGATTTCGCGTTTCGGATTCATGATCGGGAACATCACCCGGTCACGAAAACGGTCGTAAAGCCTGCCCTGCTCGTTGCGCAGGACGAGGCCCACCTGCTGCAGGCCGGACAGGGAATAGTCCGCGAAGGCCGACGCCAGATTCTGCCATCCGTCCGGCGCGTAACCGATGCCGAACTCCCTGGCGATTTCGCCGGAAACGCCCCGCCGCTTGAGGTAGGCGATCGCCGTTTCGCAATGCTTCAACTGCTCGTAATAATATTCGGCGGCGCGCGCCATGATCTCGGTGAGCGCCTGCATTCTCGGCCCGTCGCGCGGCGCGGAGCTGTCCTCCGGCACCGGCAGGCCCAGTCTTGCCGCCAGTTCCCGGATCGCCTCGACGTATCCCAACCCCGAATACTCCATGAGGAAGCCGATGGCCGTTCCGTGCGCGCCGCAGCCGAAACAATGATAGAACTGCTTGTCCGGGCTGACGGTAAACGACGGCGTCTTTTCGTTGTGGAAAGGACAGCACGCGGCGTAGTTGGCGCCGGCCTTTTTCAGATGCACGTAGGTATCGATCAATTCGACGATGTCGGTCCGGCGCAGCAAATCCTCGATGAAAAATTCCGGGATCACTTCGACAGCGCCGCCTTCACCCGTTTCGACACTTCCGACATATCGGCTCGGCCCGCGAGGCGCGGCTTTATCAGGCCCATGACCTTGCCCATGTCACCCGGCCCCCTGGCGCCGGCCTCGGCCACCGCGGCGGCCACCACCGCCTCGATTTCCTCGCCGGAGAGCCCGGCGGGCAGGTAGGCCTGCAGGACTTCGGCCTCGAACGACTCGGCGTCGACCAGATCCTGACGACCCGCCGCGCGGAACTGGGTAATGGAATCGCGGCGCTGTTTCAGCGTCTTGTCGATGACCGCGAGCACCGCCGCGTCGTCGAGCTGGATGCGCTCATCCACTTCCTTCTGCTTGATCGCCGCCAACAACAGGCGCAGCGCTCCCAGTTTCGCCTTCTCGCCGGCGCGCAACGCGGCCTTCATGTCCTCGGTGATGCGTTCCTTCAGGCTCATCTCGCTTCTCCTGTTCTCATGGCCCGCGGCCTCCGGTTTGCGGGTCGGGAGGCACGTGCCGATGAACATCGACATTCTCCGCCGATACTCGAAACCAACGCCAAAAGCCGCCCATCGTCGAGACAGGCGGCTCTTCGACGATCGGCGATCCTGAATCAGTACAGTTTGGGCGGCAGAGTCTGGCTGCGCATGCGCTTGTGGTGGCGCTTGACCGCGGCGGCCAGCTTGCGCTTGCGTTCCGCCGTGGGCTTTTCGTAGAACTCGCGGGCGCGCAGCTCGGTCAATAGACCGGTTTTTTCGACCGTGCGCTTGAAACGGCGAATGGCCACTTCGAATGGCTCGTTTTCCTTGACACGAATGGCAGGCATCAACTCTATCCCAGGGACGACAAATAAGCTGAATATTATAGGGAAAGCAGCCGGGAAAGACAAAGTTTTCCGTTGATCCGGAACCTGGCTTGCGCCGGGAGGACGGGTAGAATGCCGGCCATGCTCATCCTCGGCATCGAGTCTTCCTGCGACGAAACCGGCCTGGCGCTCTACGACGCGCAGGCCGGTCGTCTCCTCGCTCATGCCCTGCATTCGCAGATCGTCCTGCACCGGGACTACGGCGGCGTCGTTCCAGAGCTTGCCTCGCGCGATCACATCCGGCGCACGGTGCCGCTGCTGCGCCAAGTGTTGAGCGATGCCGGCCGTTCGCTCGGCGAGGTCGACGCCGTGGCCTATACGCAAGGTCCGGGACTGGCCGGCGCGCTGCTGGTCGGCGCGGCGTTCGCCGAAGGACTGGCGGCGGCGCTGGGCCGGCCGGTGATCCCCGTCCATCATCTCGAAGGACACCTGCTGTCGCCGCTCCTTTCCAGCCGGCCGCCGGCGTTTCCGTTCATCGCCCTGCTCGTCTCCGGCGGACACAGCCAATTGATGTTCGTCGCCGGCGTCGGCCAGTATCGGCTGCTCGGCGAAACGCTCGACGACGCGGCGGGCGAAGCCTTCGACAAGACCGCTCAATTGCTCGGCCTGCCCTACCCCGGCGGGCCGGCGCTCTCCGCGCTGGCCGAACGCGGCCGGCCGGACGTTTGCCGGTTTCCGCGCCCGATGCTCCATTCGGGCAATCTCGATTTCAGCTTCAGCGGCCTCAAGACGGCGGCGCTCACCCATATCCGCGAAATCGGCGAACCCGGTGAACAGCAGCGCGCGGACATCGCGCGCGCCTTCCAGGACGCGATCGTCGAAGTGCTGGTGGAAAAGTCCCTGCGCGCCGTCGAACAGAGCGGCCTCGGACGGCTCGTCGTCGCCGGCGGCGTCGGCGCCAACCGGGAACTCCGCCGCCGCCTGGACGAACGCACCGGCAAGGCCGGAGTGTCGGTCTTCTATCCCGAATTCGAGTTCTGCACCGACAACGGCGCCATGATCGCCCTGGCCGGCGCGCTGCGCTGTGCGGCCGACATTTCGCGAAAGCCCGCGGGCGCGTTCGCGGTCAGGCCGCGCTGGCCGCTCGACGATTGCTGATCCAGGAAACCGCTTTCGACACGGAGGGCGCGGAGATTCGGGGAACGCGGAGAGAAACTTCGTTTCCTGTTTACTGCTCGTCAATCTTTCGCGCGATTTCTTCCTGCTGCTCCGCATACAGCGCGGGCTTCCTCCCCTCGGGGTTGGGCCGGGGTTCGTGGCTCCCCGTTTCCCGGAACAGCGCCCACAGCTTCGTCACCGTGCTGCTGCTTACCTCCTTTTCCGCAGCAATCTTGCGTTCCGTGTCACCCCTCCACTTCGCTTCAATCTGCCATGAGGCCGGCGCCTTCGCGCGAGCGATGCGCCGCGGTGATCCATGCAACAGGGAGCGCCGGCATCCTGCCGACAAAATGAGACGCAAATAACGCAATCGCCCTGCCGACATCGGCGACAGGCTTCATCCAAACCCATACGGCGTGGGGTCGTCGATACCGGCCGCCAGAAATCCTTCCCGGCGCAGCCGGCAGGCATCGCAAAGACCGCAGGCGCGGCCTTGCTCGTCCGGCTGATAGCAGGACACGGTGATGCCGTAATCGACGCCGAGCGCGCCGCCCCGGCGGATGATTTCAGCCTTGGAAAGCTCGATCAGCGGCGCGTGAATGCTTATTCGACGCCCTTCCACGCCAGCTTTGGTGGCCAGGTTGGCAAGTTGTTCGAAAGCGGCGACGAAAGCCGGCCGGCAGTCCGGATAGCCCGAATAATCGATGGCATTGACGCCGACGAAGATGTCCCGGCTTTCCAGTATTTCCGCCCAGGCAAGCGAGAGCGAGAGCATGATCGTGTTGCGCGCCGGCACATAGGTGACGGGAATGCCGTCTCCGGAGCCTTCCGTGGGCACAGCGATGTTTTTATCGGTCAGCGCCGAACCGCCGAAGGCGGCGAGATCGAGGCGCACGATCCGGTGCTCCCTGGCGCCGAGCGCTTGCGCGACGCGGCACGCGGCGTTGAGTTCGGCGCGGTGGCGCTGACCGTAGTCGAGCGACAGGCAATAGGCTTCGAACCCGGCGTCGCGGGCAATGGCGAGACAGGTGGCGGAATCGATCCCTCCGGAAAGCAGGACAACGGCGCGACGCGAAGAGGCGAGGTCGACGACCAGCGCGCCCACTTCACGATCGAGCAGATCCGGAGCGCCGAGGTTGAGTTCGACGAGACGGCGCAGGTGGATCGCGCTGACCAAGTCCATGGAAAGACAGAGCAAGCCGGCGTAACGGCCCTCGGCATGGATGACGCGCGCGCTCATGGTGATTTCGGTGGACATTTCGTTGAGCCGCACACGTAGCGTGCACGGCGCCTGGTCCGTCAGCACGATTCCGGCGGGCAGGCGAATCAGCGCGCCTTTCAGTGATAGATCGAGAACGACCGCTTCGAGAGTCCGCTCGGGAAAGATCAGCGTCGCCGGAGCGTGAAACGCGACACGGGAGTATTTACGGCGTTCCTGGGCCATGGCAATCCTGGCGGAAAGGTCATTTTCCGCGCATGTTACCCCAAAGCCGTTTGTGCAACTGCAACTGGAAACGCACCGGCAGGCGATCCGCGAGAATCCACTCCGCCAGATCCACAGGGGTGAGCATTTCCTGCACGGGAGAGAAGAGAATCGGGCAGCGCCGTTCCAGGCCGTGTTCGGCGATGACTCTTCCGGCCCATTCGTAGTCGGCGCGGTTGGCGAGCACGAACTTGAGTTCGTCGCGCGGGCCGAGCAGGGACAGGTTCTGCCAGCGATTCCTTGCCGACTCGCCCGAGCCCGGCGCCTTCACGTCGACGATGCGCGACGCGCGCGGATCGACGACGCCGATGTCCAGTGCGCCGGAAGTTTCCAGCGAGACCTCGTATCCCGCGTCACACAAGGACGTGATCAAGGCGAGACAGTTTTTCTGGGCGAGCGGCTCGCCGCCCGTGACGCAAACCTGCCGCGCGCCATAGCCGGCGACCGCATCGAGAATCGTCGCCAGATTCATACGCCGGCCGCCGGTGAAGGCGTAGGCGGTGTCGCACCACGCGCAACGCAGGGGACAGCCGGTCAGGCGGATGAAAACGCTGGGCAGACCCATGCGTGAAGCCTCGCCTTGCAGCGAATAAAAAACCTCGCTGACGATGAGCGAGAGTCGCCGTTCCGCCGTGCGAACCCGCTCCGGTTCGCAGCGAGCCGGAACCTCCGGCGGTACGCGAGCCTCCGGTGCGCATTGCGGGACGATCACGAGCATTACTTGTGTGCCCGGAGACGGAAGTCCGTCACCAATCAGGAAAAGTCACCGGCGGTCACCGGCGCGGTGTTCCGCCGCATGGAATGACTCCCCCGCTCCAGCCCGCACCACTTACCGCCCCAGCGGGGTGAGGGAAAAGCATCACTTTCTGAGGCGCTGCCTGGCCGTCGCCGCCGCGGTACTGTCCGGATATCCGGCGAGCACGGATTCCAGCGTGGCGTTCGCGCTTCTGGCATCGCCCAGTTCCTGCTGGCAGGAAGCCACGCCGATCAGGGCATCCGCCGCGCGCGGGTTCTGCGGCCACCTGGCGACAACCACAGCGTAGGCCTCGATGGCCCGCTTGCAGTCGCGTTGGGCAGTGAGCGCATTGCCCTGCCAGTAGTAGGCGTTCGGCGTCAGCGCGCTGTCCGGACGCGCCTTGGCGAAGGCTTCGAAGGCGGCCGCCGATTCCTTGATCTTGTTGGCCTTGAAAAGAGTCAACGCGGCTTCGTACTCGCGTGTCTCGGCCGTCGGATCGGCCGCGCCTGCGGAAACCGGACCATCACCGGCCGGCGTCGACGGAGGCGCCGTTTCGAGCTTCCTGACGCGGGCATCGAGATCGACGTAAAAATCCTGTTGGCGTTTCCTGGCGGATTCCAGTTCGTACTGGAGCGTTTCCACCTGGCCGCGCAGCCTGGCATTTTCATCGCGCAGGGACTGGATCTGGTTGACCAGTTCGATCTGCGCCTTGGACAAGGTGTCGACGCGCTCGTTGACCTGGGACGTCAGATTCCCGATCTGCTGGCGGGCTTCGTCGTCGTCGAACAATCCCGCGCCCGCCGGCCGCGTTCCGAGCGCGGCCAGCAGCAGGACGATGGCGAGACTCTCCGGAATCCTGCGCAAGCGGCGCGCGTCCATTTCAGAACTCGCCGCTGTAGAGCATATCGGCCCGGCGATTTTCCGCCCAGGCAGCCTCGTTCTGCCCGGGATCCCTGGGCTTTTCCTCGCCCAGGCTGACCGCTTCGACCTGTTCCTCGCGCGCGCCAAGGTGCAACAGCTGCTGCTTGACCGCATCGGCGCGCTTCTGGCCGAGCGCCAGGTTGTACTCACGGCTGCCGCGATCGTCGGTATTGCCCTGGATCAGCATCCTGAACCGGCGGTTGTCGGTCAGGAATTTGGCATGAGCGACGACCAGGCTGCTGAACTCGGGTTTGATGTCGAATTTGTCGTAGTCGAAATAGACGCTGCGCTTGGACAGAATGCTCTTCGCATCGGTGAGTTCGGGCGGCAGCCCGCGGCTGTCCATGTTTCCGGCGTCGACGGTCGTGATCCTGTCGCTTTCGCCGCCGCGCGTTTCGACCGCGGCGGGAGGCTGATCGGCATCCGGAGTCGAGCCGCAGCCGGCGGCCAGCAGAAGGATCAGGGCGGGAATGATGAAATGTTTCATGCGTGAATCTCCATCGTCAATGAAATGTTTGTCCCTTCATGGGAATGGTCCGTTACCGGCGGTAGGCGCCCCAGGCCGGCTCACGGACGTCGCCGGCCGGGATGGAAAGCCGTTGCTTGATGCGCCCGTCGACCGACACGGAGGACAGCACGCCGCGGCCGCCCACTTCGGTGGCGACCAGGATCATGCGGCCGTTGGGCGCGAACGAAGGCGATTCGTCCTTCGTCGAATCGGTCAGCACCTGGACCTGGCGGCTGGCCAGATCCATCACCGCCAGACGGAACGCCCCGTCATGCTGGGTGATGAAGGCCATCGTCCTGCCGTCGGGCGAAATGCGTGGCGAAACGTTGTAATTGCCGTCGAAGGTGATGCGCCGGATATCGCCGCCGCCGACCGGCATGCTGTAGATCTGCGGACTGCCGCCGCGGTCCGAGGTGAAGTAGAGCGTTCGTCCGTCGGGCGAGAAGAACGGCTCGGTGTTGATCGAGGAATTGACGGACAGGCGCTGGGCGTTGGAACCGTCGGCATCGATCATGAAAATCTGCGAACCGCCTTCCTTCGACAGCGTGACCGCCAGCTGGCTGCCGTCGGGCGACCACGCCGGCGCCGAGTTGGAACCCTTGAAGTTGGCGATGACGACGCGCTGTCCGCTGACCAGCGAATGCACGTAGACGATCGGCTTCTTGTTCTCGAACGAGACGTAGGCCAGACGCGAGCCGTCGGGCGACCACGCCGGCGAGATGATCGGCTCGCGTGAAATCAGCGCCGCCTGCGCGTTCTGGCCGTCGGCGTCGGCGATTCGCAGCTCGTAGCGCGCCGGTCCACTCTTGACGACGTAGGCGATGCGCGTCGAAAAGATGCCGCGCTCGCCGGTCAGCTTTTCGTAGATGAAATCGGCGATGCGGTGGCCGGCGGCGCGCAGCATGTTCGGCGGACTCATCAGGGCCTCGCCGCCGAGCGGCGCCTGCCGCGCCACATCGTAGAGCTGAAAGCGCGTTTCCAGGCGCCCTTCGCCGCCGGAACGCACGCTGCCCGCCGCGAGCGCGTCCGCCCCGCGATTCTTCCATTCGTCGAACGCCGGGCTCGCCGTCTCGTTCATCGACACGCCAGCCGTATCCACCATCCGGAACAGGCCGCTGTGATCGAGGTCGCTGCGCGCAACGCCGGTCACGGCGCGGGCGGACGCGAAATCGCCGCCAAAATCGGCGATGGCGACGGGAATCCGGTTGGCGCCGGCGCCGGTGATCTCGACGGTCAGCTCGGCGCGCGCCGGAAAGGACGCGAGGAGGCAGGAGACGAACACGCCGCTGGCGATCAGGCCCAGGCCGCGCAGTGAAAGCGAGGGTCGAAACATGGCAGGCAGACTTTCGGGATGAGAGTGAATGATTATCCTAGAAACCGCGCATGGGCACGTAAGGGACTCACCCCATGGGGGAGAGGTAAAAAGACCAGAAAAACTTGCCATCACAGCCCTTGAATGGAAGAAATCAATGGTCGACTGCTGTTTCTAGGATTATATCCCTTTGAATCATTCCGGGTTCCGGATTTGCAGCAATCCACGCGGCCGTTCCGAACCCGTCCTACCCGTCGTCGAAGGGCCTGTACTTCAGTTCGAGATCGCGCGTGAAAAGATCCGGCTGGCCAGGCAGCGGCAAGGGGCTGGATTTTCTTATGGCCCGATGGATGGCCTCGTCCAGGACCTCGTTTCCGCTCGATTGGACCAGTCTGACGTCGATGATCTCCCCGGTGGGCAGCTGGGTCACCTTGAAAATGGCTTCCGGATTGCCACGGATCGACGGCGGCAAAACGATGTTTCCCTTGACCTTGACGCGAATCCTGGCCGCATAATCGGCCAGGCCGCGCGCGCGCGCCGCCGCGGTCTGCGCGCCGATCTGGCGCAGTTCCTCGTTGGCCGCCGCGAGGGCAGCCTGCCGATTCTGTTCCGCCGTTCGCCGCCGCTGCTCTTCTTGCGCGGCCTGCCTGCGCATTTCTTCCAGGCGTTCCTTCTCGCGCCGTTCTTTCTCGCGCCGCTCCCTCTCGCGCCGCTCCTTCTCCAGACGCTCTTTCTCCAGACGTTCCTGTTCCAGACGTTCCTGTTCCAGACGCTCCTTCTCCAAACGCTCCCTCTCCTGGCGCTCTTTTTCCAAACGCTCCTGTTCCAGACGTTCCCTTTCCAAACGCTCTTTCTCCAGACGTTCTTTCTCCAACCTTTCCTGTTCCAGGCGTTCCTTCTCCAGGCGCTCCCTTTCCAGGCGCTCCCTCTCCAGCCTTTCCTGTTCCAGGCGTTCCTTCTCCAGACGCTCCTGTTCCAGACGTTCCCGTTCGAGACGCTCCTCTTCCCTCCTCTTCTGCTCTTCCCTGATTACGATATCCGGATCGGGCGGAGGAGGCGGCTCGACCTGCGGCTCCGGCGGAGGCGGGGGCTCGATCAGCGGTTCCGGCGGAGGCGGCGGTGGCTCTGGGACCGGTTCGGGCTCGGGTTCCGGCGGCGGAGGCGGAGACGGCGGCGGTTCGGGGGCCGGCGCGGGCTGGATCGGCGCGCCGCGGAAAACCTCGACGGCGACCGACGACGACAATGCCTGGTTCTTCCATTGCACGCCGAAGAACAGCGCGCCGACGAGCGCCGCATGGACGAGCACCGACAGCGCCAGGGCCGCGAAACTGGGTTTTTCCCTGGGCGGAAGGGGGGCGAGATGGTTTGCTGCCACTTCCGGATTCGCCTACTGGCCGGTGGGCTGGACGAGCAGACCGATTCTTTCGACGCCCTGGCGCTGCAATTCGTCGAGCACCCTGAGCACGACCGCGTACTTCACGTTCCGGTCGCCGACGATCAGCACCGGGCGCCGGGGGTCTTTTCCCCGGGCATGCATGATCGCGTCTTTCAGCTCATCACCGGCGAGCTTCGTTTCCCTGCCATGGTCCATCAGCGCCAGCGATTCATCCGGCCGGATGGTCACCTGCAGCGCCTCGGCAGGCGCCTGCGCAGCCTTGCCGACCGACGGAACATCGATGCTGGCGGTGGTCATCATCGGCGCCGTCACCATGAAGATGACCAGCAGCACGAGCATGACGTCGATGTAGGGGACGACGTTGATTTCGTTTTTCAGGCGGCGTTCGCGCATGAGGCCTCCCGTTTCAGCGCATGTGGCGCTGGAGAATGTTGGAGAATTCTTCCATGAACGATTCGAAGCGCGTGGCCAGGCGGTCGATTTCGTGCGAGAAGCGGTTGTAGGCGACGACCGCCGGAATCGCCGCGAAGAGGCCGATGGCGGTTGCCACGAGCGCCTCGGCGATGCCCGGCGCGACGGCCGACAAGGTGGCCTGGCCGACGTTGGACAGGCCACGGAAGGAGTGCATGATACCCCACACCGTGCCGAACAGGCCGACGTAGGGGCTGACCGAGCCGACCGAGGCGAGGAAGGCGAGATGCGCGTCGATGTTGTCGATCTCGCGCTGGTAGGTGGCGCGCATGGCGCGGCGCGAACCGTCGATGACGTCCTTCGGGTCGAGGTTTTTCTGGCTGCGCAGCTTGGCGAATTCGCGGAAGCCGGCTTCGAAGATGCGTTCCATGCTGCCCGTGCCGTGGCGGTTGTTGACCGCGCTCTGGTACAGGCCGTTCAGATCGCCACCGCTCCAGAAATCGCGTTCGAACTGCTCGGTCTGCGTCCTCGCCTCCCGCACCGCGAACCATTTGCGGAAGATGTAATACCAGGACATGAAGGAGACCAGGGCCAGGATGGCCATGACGGCCTGCACGACCGCGCTGGCGTTTACGATCAGATGCAGGATGGAAAGGTCTTGCGAGACGTTCATTGGATGGCTTCCAGTTGAGCCCGCATCGCTGCGGGAATGGAGACGATTCGGATCGGCTCGGGAACAAGCCGGGCGCAGACGACCTGGATCGCGCCGCTGGCCAGCGTTTCCCCGTCCTCGCCGTCGCGCCGGATGTGCTGGCGGAAAAAAACCTGCGAGCGCGTGATTTTCTCCACCGCGAGGCTCACCGTGAGCAGATCGTCGAGGCGCGCGGGCTTCAGGTAATCGAGGCTCACGCTGCGCACCACGAAGGCGATGCCCGACTCGCGCAGCAGGCCGGCCTGCTCGCAGCCGATCGAGCGCAACCACTCGCTGCGGCAGCGTTCGAGGAATTTCAGGTAATTGGCGTAATACACCACGCCTCCGGCGTCGGTGTCTTCGTAGTAGACGCGCACGGGAAAGGCGAAGGCGCGGGAATTCGGTGCGTGTTTCATGGGCGGATTATTCTAGGCTTGCTTTGAGTGGATTGCAGCGGATATTTGTGATCGGAAGAGGCGCGGGAGTGACTCGAGGTCGTCGGGAAGTTTCGCCGCTCCTTCACTGACCCCGCCAAAGTTCACCCTGCGCTTTTTCGGATGGCGCGACGAGGCCGAGATGTCGATAAATGGACGCGGTGGCCACGCGGCCGCGCGGAGTGCGCTGGAGGAAACCCTGCTGGATCAGGAAAGGTTCGATCACGTCCTCGATGGTGTCGCGCGCCTCGCCGATCGCCGCGGCGAGGTTGTCGACGCCGACCGGGCCGCCGCCGAACTTGTCGATCATCGCCGACAACAATTTGCGGTCCATCACGTCCAGGCCGCCGTGATCGACGTCGAGCATCGATAGCGCATCGTCGGCGACTGCGCGGACGATGCGGCCGTCGGCCCTGACCTCGGCATAGTCGCGCACGCGGCGCAGCAGGCGGTTGGCGATGCGCGGCGTGCCGCGTGAGCGGCGGGCGATTTCCAGCGCGCCATCGGCATCGACCGGCACTTTCAGCAGTTGCGCGGAACGCCGGACGATGTACGTGAGTTCCTCGGGCGTATAGAACTCCAGCCGCGCGACGATGCCGAAGCGGTCGCGCAACGGATTGGTCAGCATACCGGCGCGCGTCGTCGCGCCGATCAGCGTAAAGGACGGCAGCGAGATCGGGATCGAACGGGCGCCCGGCCCCTCGCCGATCATGATGTCGATCTGGAAATCCTCCATCGCCGGATAGAGAACCTCCTCGACGACCGGCGACAGGCGATGGATTTCGTCGATGAACAACACGTCGCGCGGTTCGAGATTGTTGGTCAGCATCGCCGCGAGGTCGCCCTTGCGTTCCAGCACCGGCCCCGAAGTCTGGCGCAGGCTGACGCCCATTTCGGCGGCGATGATGTGCGCCAGCGTCGTTTTGCCGAGCCCCGGCGGCCCGAACAGCAGCACGTGGTCGAGCGCTTCGCCGCGGCGCCTGGCCGCCTCGATGGCGATCGAGAGCTGCTCGCGGATGCGGATCTGCCCGACGTAGTCGGCAAGCCGCTTCGGACGCAAGGCGTGCTCGATGATTTCTTCCTGGCTCGAATTCGATTCGGGTGAGATCAGACGATCGGTCGGGATCTTGTTGGAATCCGCGAAGGAATCGAAGGAATCGGTTTCGATCATCCTGGAAAGCTCGATTGAGACGCTGCCGCCGACCGCTACACCGATCCGCTCGAGAGCCCATACCGGGCCTTTTGCAGCGCCACCCCGGCGGGTGTCGCTGGCGTCCCCACGGGGAGTCGAACCCCGGTTATCGCCGTGAAAGGGCGGTGTCCTAGGCCTCTAGACGATGGGGACCCGGACCATCTGCTGCGACGTTTCTTCGTGCGTCTGGTGGAGGTAAGCGGGATCGAACCGCTGACCTCTTGCATGCCATGCAAGCGCTCTCCCAGCTGAGCTATACCCCCGCCCGAAAGAAGGGGCGCATTATATGGAGAGCTCCGGAGCTTGTAAAGTGTCACCCTCCATCCGGACTCGCAACCCGATCAATCATGACCAGACCGACAGACGCAACGGCGCGGATCGATTCGGCGCTCAACGCTTTTTTCCGGCCTCGGGCAAGGCCGGGGGAACGCGTGTGCGTCGGACTGTCCGGCGGCCTGGATTCGGTGACGCTGCTGCACGCGCTGTGGCGCCTCGCTGGGTCGGGCGAGCTGGCCATCCGCCCGTCGGCGGTGCATGTTCATCACGGAATCAGTCCGCGCGCCGGCGACTGGGCGGATTTCTGCCGTGGCATCTGCGCGCGGCTGGAGGTGCCGCTGACCGTCGTCCGGGTGGAGGTGCCGCTCGATACCGGCGAGGGGCTGGAAGGCGCGGCGCGGCGGCTGCGTCATGGCGTCTTCGCCGGCGTCGATGCCGATTGGCTGGCGCTGGCGCATCATCGTGACGATCAGGCGGAAACGGTGCTGCTCAACCTCCTGCGCGGCGCCGGCGTGTCTGGCGCCGCCGGAATGCCCTCCGCGCGCAGCCAGGTAAACGGCCCCGCGCTGGCGCGGCCGTTGTTGGGGCTGGCCCGCGAGATCATCCTGCGTTACGCGCGGGCGCACGGCCTGGTCTGGATCGAGGACGAAAGCAACGGCGATGCGCGTTTTTCGCGCAATTTCCTGCGCCGGGACATCCTGCCGCGCCTGCTGACGAGATTTCCGGAAGCCGACGCCTCGCTCGCGCGCGCGGCGGAACATTTCGCCGAGGCGGCGACGCTGCTCGACGAGCTTGCGGCGATCGACCGGGACGCCGTCTCGGCCGATTCCGGACGCATCGCGGTAAAAGCCTTCCATCGCCTGTCACCGGCACGGGCGCGGAATTTGCTGCGGTACGCCCTGCGGCGGGCCGGATTCCGCGCGCCGGAAGCGCGTTGGCTCGATGAAGCCATGAAGCAGTTGGCGAGCGCCGGCGCCTCGTCGGAAATCTGTCTGGCGACTCCGGATGGCGAACTGCGCGTCTACCGCGGTGAGATTCACGTTTTGCTGCCGCTGGAACCTCCCCCGGCCGAACCTCTGCCCTGGTCGGGGCAGGCGGTATTGCCGTGGGCCGGCGGACGGCTGCGCTTCACCGCGGGCACAGGACGGGGACTCCGGGCTGACGCGCTGGCGGCGATGCAGGTGCTGATCACACCCCGACGCGGCGGCGAGCGCCTGCGTCCCGACGCCCACCGGCCGCGCCGCGCGCTGCGCAATCTGCTGCAGGAAAACGCCGTGCCGCCGTGGGAACGCCAACGCCTGCCACTGCTGTGGATCGGCGGACGTTTGGCGTGGGTCGGCGGGATCGGCTGCGACGCCGCGTTCGCCTGCCCGCCCGGCGAGGCCGGAATCCTTCCGTCCTGGGAAAGCCGCGAGCGCGACGGGAACAGTGGCTCGTCGCCGCCCAACCATACCGGATGGGACCTGTCTATCGACACCGACAACAAGTCACTGCACATCGATACGGGTCGCGCCGGCAGAACCGGGACAGCCCCGGATCGAGGCTTCCGCCCTACCCGTCCCGGCGGCCCCGTTCGATGACCACGCCGGCGCGCCGCACGCCGTGCATGACACCGGGCTTGGCGACCGAGACGCGCGCCCAGACGGCGCCGAAGTCGTCTTGCAGCGTTTTGGCGATGTATTCGGCCAGACTTTCCAGTAGCTGAAAGCGACGCTGTTCCAGATCGCCGCGCAGGCGTTCGACGACCGCGGCGTAATCGATGGTGTCGCGGATGTCGTCGCTGTCGCCCGCGCGGGCGGTGGATGCGCCGATCTCCAGCGAAATCTCCAGCGTCTGCGGCACGCGCTGTTCGCGCGGATAGATGCCGATCAGCGTGGTGACGCGGAATTGGTCGATGAAGATGATGTCCATTTTTGCGCCGGCGGGTCGTGTAGAATCACGGCTCGATGCCAGGGACGCCGAAATTCCGTCATTCCCCGGCAATGACGCGCCGGATGAGCGCGCATTCTAGCCCAACCGGGGTGTCCGATTCTGGGAAGATTCAGGGAATATTCCATGTCCGGATTTCTGATCGTCGTCCTTGCGATTCTGGCCGCCTATCTGCTCGGCTCGGTGTCCTGCGCCGTGGTGTGCAGCCGGCTGTTCGGACTCGCCGACCCGCGCAGCTACGGTTCGGGGAATCCGGGCGCGACCAACGTCCTGCGCAGCGGCAACAAGGTCGCCGCGGCCTGCACGCTGATCGGCGACATGGCCAAGGGCTGGCTGGCCGTTTTCCTGGCGCAGAAGTACGGGCCGGGATTCGGCTTTGCGCAGGGGCTCACCGGCGCCGTGGCGCTGGCGGCTTTTTTCGGTCATCTCTATCCGGTGTTCCTGAAATTCAAGGGGGGCAAGGGGGTGGCCACGGCGGGCGGCGTGCTGCTGGGCATCGATCCCCTGCTCGGCCTGATCACGATAGGCGTCTGGCTGGCCGTCGCCTTCACCCTGCGCTATTCCTCGCTGGCGGCCCTGATGGCCGCCGCGGTGGCGCCGCTCGTCGCGCTCCTGTCATGGGGCGGCGGCGTCCTGTCGCTGGTCGTCGGCATCATCGCGACCCTGCTGATCGTCAGGCACTGGGGCAACCTGCAACGCCTGATGGCCGGGACGGAACCGAAGATCGGGGCAAAAAAGAAAGGCCGAAACGGTTAGAGCGGTTTGATTTAGAGCAGATCAATCAACCAATGCGCATGATACATCACACCCGTCACGGCTCGGGCTGCGCGACGTGGCGGGCCAGAGGACAGAGGACAGAAAAGTCAGCGGCGCTGCGCGCCGGAGGGAGCGATTGCCACGGGCCTGCGGCCCTCGCCATGACGCCTCAGCCCGTCATTGCGAGGAGCGCAGCGACGTGGCAATCCATGCCTTCCTCCAGCGCAGCCGCAAACTGACTGTCCTCTGTCTTCTGGGGCGCCCCGTCAGGCAACGGCAGGACTTGAAAGCGTTCATGCGCCGTTCTGCGGCGCCTTGAAACGCGGCTACAAATTACAGAACACCATGTCGAACGGCACATCCGCCGTGTTGTCGGCCTGGCGAAGGCGCGATTCACCGCTCTGCCGGATGAAGCGGATGTTCAGCGCGTATCTGTTGGCAGAAATTTCGGGAGCGAAAGGCAATCCCTTTCCGAGGGAGATGCGCACCATCTGCACCGTGCTGCCGCTCGGCGACAACTGGAAAAAACCACCTCGAGCCACGTGCGGTTCGAAGGTTCCGGAGGCGCGCAGGAGGCGCAACACGATGGCCAGACCATCGCGCAGCGGGGTCAGCGGCTTCATCCACTCTTGCAGGGCTTCCTGGCGAACATCGGTTTCCTGGTTCAGCCAGTAGTGGTAGGACGGCAGGTCGAACTGGCAGACGCCGCCGGGGATGACCGTGCGGCTCTTGATCGCCATCAGCCATTCGTTCTCGCGCAGGTACTGCCCGATTTTCCCGGTGATGCCCAGCAGCGCGGCGGAGGATTGCTCGATCTCGTACAGCGCTCCGGAAAGCGCGTCTTCCGATATTTCGGGATTGTTGCGGAATGTCAGAAGCGATTGCCGCTGGCGCTCCAGCTCCTGGATCAGATCCATCTTCAGGTCGGCCCGCCCGGCCACTTCGGACATCTCGAACAGCGCCAGCAACACCACGTGGTGCTCACGCCACCCCGTCTGCTCGATGAAATAGGCCGTTTCCTCGAACAGGTTCTCCAAGCGCAGCAGCGTCCTGATGCGTTCGTTGAATGGATACTCGTAAATGATCACATTGGTCCCATGGGGCAATCGGTGTGATGGCGATAAACCGCGACGGGCACGACAAAAACCGGGGAAAGCAAGGGGATAACGACTCAAGCACGGCGGATGCAGCCTCGAACGGACTGATATTCTAACTACTTGCGGATAAATCTCAATGCTTCATTTCCCGACGTTTCAGGACCGCGTCACGCCCGCGCGCCGTTCCGCCAGGTCGAGGTAGCGCCGGTGCAGGCTCAAGACCGCCATTTGCAGTTCGCCGCGCCCGCCCGCGTTGGGCAGCACGTCGTCCGCGGCGGCGAGGCGTTCCGCCCGGTCGGCCTGGGTGGCCATGACGCTGCGCACATCCGCTTCGTCGAGCGCGCTGCGCGCCATGACCCGGGCAATCTGCTGCGCCTCGTCGCAATCGACGACGAGAACCCGGTCGACCTGCCGGCGGTACGCGCTGGATTCGACCAGCAGCGGAACGACAAGCATGACGTAGGGCGCATGATCCGCGCGCCGGCAACGCGCCACGCTCTCGGCGCGGATCAGCGGATGCAGAACGGCTTCCAGGCGCCGGCGCTCGGCTGGATCGGAAAAACACAGCCGCCGCATGGCGGCGCGGTCGAGGCTGCCGTCCTCCTGCAGCACGGCGCTGCCGAAGGCGCTTTGGATCGCGGGCATGGCGGCGCCGTGTTTCGAAGTCAGTTCATGCGCGATCACATCGGTGTCGACGATCGCCGCGCCGAGCTCGGCGAAAAGATGGGAAACGGTCGTCTTGCCGCTGCCGATGCCACCCGTCAGTCCGACGACGAAGCTCACGGCCCGGCGGCGCCCGGGGCACAGTCGCCCGGAACGGTCTGAGGCAGCACCTGGCCGATCAGCCGGCGCATTTCCCCGGCCCGCGCCTCGGGACCCAGGAATTCGATCCTGGATGCCGCCAGCCTGCGCGGACGTTCGCCGAGCCTGGCCGAGCGCACGCCTTTTCCCCGCAACGTGGCGAGCGACGATTCCGCCGCCGCCCGCGTGGAAAAGAGCCCGAGCGAAATCGCGAAACTGTCGCCACCCTCGGACAGGATGAAATAGTCCGTGACGCCAAGGTTCCTGAGTTCCGCCACCTTGCTCTCGGCTTCGCGCCGCGTCTTGAATGGAGGAATGTGTACCCAGTAGCCGATGCTTCCGGGAGTGTCCGTGCGCGTCCGCCGGAAAGTCGGCAATTCTTCCGTAAACAGGCGTTCGAGGGCATCCGCGTGGGCCTGCGAAATATCGCTCAGGACGGCGCAGACTTCCCGGCGCGTCTCTTCCGCAGACAAGGCCGACACTTCCCGGACAGACGCGGGTGGACGATCGTTCGATACGAGGCGTATCCGATCGGCCCGCAACGGCTCGCCGGCCCGCAGCGGGTTGGACTCGCCGGATCCCAGGTGGCCGCGGGACCAGGTGAAAAACAACAGGTTGGCCAGAACCAGCAGAAACACGGCGATGCGCATCGCAGGGATCGGAACCTACGCGAAATTCGGCAAATGCCGCAAGGATTCGCGGATATCCTCCCGCGGATACTCGAAATCCTCCAGATCACCCGCGAAGTAGCGGTCGTACGCGGCCATGTCGAAGTGCCCGTGCCCGGTCAGGTTGAACAGCAGGGTCAGCGGCTCGCCCGTCTCCTTGCAGCGCAGCGCCTCGTCGATCGCGGCGCGGATGGCGTGGCACGATTCCGGCGCGGGGATGACGCCCTCGGCGCGGGCGAAGGCGACGCCGGCCTCGAAGGTAGCCAGTTGCGGCACCGCCACCGCCTCGATCAGGCCCGCGTGGTAGAGCTGCGAAACGAGCGGCGAAGCGCCGTGGTAGCGCAGACCGCCGGCATGGATGCCGGGCGGCGTGAAATCGTGCCCCAGCGTGAACATCTTCATCATCGGCGTAAAGCCGGAGGAATCGCCGAAGTCGTAGGCATACTGGCCCCGAGTCAGCGACGGACACGATGCCGGCTCGATCGCCACCAGGCGCGTCGGACGGCCGCCGCGCCCGCCGGCCGCGTTGTCGGCGAAGAAGGGAAAAGCAATGCCACCGAACGACGATCCGCCGCCGCAAGGCGCGAAGACGAGGTCAGGCCAGTCGCCCGCCATCTCGAACTGCTTCCTCGCTTCCTGGCCGACGATCGTTTGATGCAGGATGACGTGGTTCAATACCGATCCGAGCGCGTAGTTGGTGTCCGCGCGCGACGCGGCTTCCTCGACGGCTTCCGAGATGGCAAGGCCCAGCGAGCCCGGATGGTCCGGCTGGCGCGCCAGCGCGTCGCGGCCGGTCCGGGTCGCTTCCGACGGGCTGGCGAAGACCTCGGCGTCCCAGGCGCGCATCATCGAGCGGCGGTAGGGTTTTTGCTCGTAGCTCACCTTGACCATGTAAACCCGCACGGCAAGGCCGAACATCTGCCCCGCCAGCGCCAGCGAGCAACCCCACTGGCCAGCGCCGGTCTCGGTGGTGATGCGCCGGATACCAGCCTGTCGGTTGTAGTACGCCTGCGGCACGGCGGTGTTGGGCTTGTGCGAACCGGCGGGCGAAACGCCTTCGTACTTGTAGTAGATCTTCGCCGGCGTGCCCAGCATCGCTTCCAGGCGCGCGGCGCGCACCAGCGGCGACGGCCGCCACAGGCGGTAGATTTCGCGCACTTCCTGCGGAATCGGAATCCAGCGCTCGGCCGACATCTCCTGTTCGAGAATGGCCATCGGGAAAATGGCGCCCATCTGCTGCGGCGTCACCGGCTTGCCATCGGGACCGAGCGGCGGCGCCGGCGGAGCGGGCAGATCGGCCGCCACGTTGTACCAATGAGTCGGAATTTCGGACTGGGGAAGGACAAAGCGCAAGGACTGCATGACGGCTCCGAAGATTGAAGGTTGGGGGGCGAGTCCTCTTTCGATATCCCGCCGATCATAACATTCTACAGGCGGTGAAGCTGCAGCAAGGTAAGGACCGGTGGGTTGCGGCTACGGTACGCCCTTGCATCTTTCCTCCACGCGCGGGTGGCGGCAGGCGCCACGATCGTCCATCAAACCAAGAACGCTCCAAATGGAATCCGTCCGGGAAGTCAGCGAAGCCTGCCGCCCGAATCGAGGCAGGTGGTTTCTTCCGTGCCGGTCTGCCACGGCATCCGTACCTGCGCGCCGCGGATTTCCCGCATCTCCTGCCGCGCGTTGCGGAAAGCGACCGAGAGCATCAGCTTGATGCGATTGAGCTGGTTGATTTCCGATGCGCCGGGGTCGTAGTCGATGGCCGTGATGTTGACGTTCGGGTAACGATCCTTCAGCGCCTTGATCACGCCCTTGCCGGTGATGTGGTTGGGCATGCAGGCGAAGGGCTGCATGCAGACGATGTTGGGCGCGCCCTGCTCGATCAGTTCGACCATTTCGGCGGTCAGGAACCAGCCCTCGCCGGCCTGGTTGCCGAGCGACAGGATGGGCGCCGCGCCGAAGGCGAGCTGGTCGATGGTCGGCGGCGGCATGAAGCGCGCGCTCGTGGCCAGCGCCTTTCTCATGTCACGGCGGTAGTGGTCCATCGCCTTGATGGCGGCGTTGCCCGCCAGCGCCGCGAATTTGCTGCGCGAGAGATGGCGGTAGTTGAAATCGTAGTCGTAGGCGCAATAGAGCAGAAAATCCATGAGTCCCGGCATGACGGCTTCGCCGCCTTCCTTTTCGATGATGCGCACGATGTCGTTGTTGGCGCCGGGGTTGAACTTGACGAGGATTTCGCCGACCAGCCCGATGCGGGGTTTGACGGCACTGGTGAGCGGCAGCGCGTCGAAATCGCGCACGATGTCGCGCACGTTTTTCCGGAAACGCCGGAAGTTTCCGTCGAAGACGGATTCCTTGCAGCGCGCGGTCCAGGTTTCGTAAAGCACCTGGGCCGCGCCGGCTTCCTTTTCGTAGGGGCGGGTACGGAACAGCGTCTGCATCAACAAGTCGCCATACACCATGCACATCATCAAGCGGTGCAGCAGCGGCAGGCTCAGCTTGAAGCCGTTGCTCCTCTCCATGCCAATGGCGTTGAGCGAGATGATCGGCACGTCGGAAAAACCGGAATCCTGCAAGGCCTTGAGCAGGTAGCCGACGTAGTTGGTGGCGCGGCATCCGCCGCCGGTCTGCGAGATCATCACCGCCGTCCTGGCGGTGTCGCAGTCGCCCGATTTCAACGCCTCGATGATCTGCCCGACGACGAGGATCGAGGGGAAGCAGGCATCGTTGTTGACGTAGCGCAGGCCCTGCTCGACGGCGCCCTGGGAGACGTTCTCCAGCACCTTCAGATGGTAGCCGCAGGCGCGGAAGGCGGTTTCCATGAACTGGAAGTGCATCGGCGACATCTGCGGCGCGAGGATCGTGTAGCCGGCGCGCATTTCCCTGGTGAAGGGCACGCGCCTCGCCCGCGGCGGATGGAAGCGGATGATCTGCGCGCCGGGCCGGTTGCCGCGCTCATCCAACGCGGCCTTGAGCGAACGGATACGGATGCGCGCCGCCGCCAGGTTGTCGCCTTCGTCGATCTTGAGGCTGGTATAGATCTTGCCGCGCCGGGCAAGGATGTCCTGCACCTCTCCGGCGACGATGGAATCGAGCCCGCAGCCAAAGGAATTCATCTGAATCACATCGAGCGAAGCCTCCTCTCCGGCGAGTGAGGCGGCACGGTACAGGCGGCCGTGGTAGGTCCATTGGTCGACCACGGAGAGCGGCGCGTTAAGTCGGCCCAGGTGCGCCACCGAATCCTCGGTGAGCACGGCCATGCCGAGCGAAGTGACGATCTGCGGAATGCCGTGGTGGATGCCCGGGTCGATGTGGTAGGGCCGTCCGGCCAGGATGATGCCGTGCCGGCCGGTTTCCTTGAGATAGTCGAGCACGGTTTCGCCCTGCCGGGCGACATCGGCTTTCATGCGGTTCTGCTCGGCCCAGCCCGCCGCCAGGGCGCGGCGGATTTCGGCCAGCGCGATGTGTGGAAAAAGACGCGCCAGGCGCCTGGCCAGCCTTTTCTCGCTTTCCGGCAACAGGAAAGGGTGTGGCTCGGTCCCGCCCAGTACCAGCGCGCGGTGGATCGTGCCCGTCGCGATGTCAGAAAAAACGCGCGTCAATTGCCGGGCGAGTTTCTTCTCGTTTTCCAGCGAGAGGAAGGGCTGGATCATGACGACGCCGTTTTCCTTGAGATAGTCGATGTTGTTGCGGATCAGCTCCGGGTAGGAGGTGACGACCGGGCAATTGAAATGGTTGTCGCTGT
>JAITIQ010000040.1 GCA_031279425.1 Accumulibacter sp. | reverse complement strand
TGCAGCGCGGAAGTTTCGATGAGGGGAATCGCGCTCATGTTCTTCTCTCCTGAAGGTTCATCCCGGGCGCCGGGCAGAACCCGCTTCCCTGGCGGGGAAGGCAGGCCCTGCCGCGAGGCGGCCACGCCGCGGAATGCGGAAGCCGAAGATACGGCTTATTTGCACACGGGATCATCCACCAGATTCCCGTCGCAGTTCGTCAGCGGATGCTGAAAACCGCTGAATGTGCTTTTCGTCTCTTGCCAACCGCCATCCTTTCTCTGGCAGGTCGAATAGACGGTATCCCCCTCGATCCGAGTGTTTCTGCACGTCCTGGCGAAGGAACCGACCGGCCCCGTGCAGGCGAGGTTTCCGTCGACGTTGCTGATATTGCCCACGCAGGACGTGGCAAACTCCAGCGTGGATGTCTTGCCGCTGCCATCGAAGCGCTTGCAGGCGGCGGTGAGGTTCTCCCCGTCCTGCCGGATGTTGGAGCATGTTTGCCGGTAGCTTCCGCTGGGAACGTCCGCCAGCGCCAGCGGCGCATACGCCGCGGCCAGGGCCAGCAGGCCGGAAACGAATGCGGTAGGTGGTTTCATGACATTTCTCCCTCATGGTGAACAACGAATCCTGCCGGGGAACCCTGTTCCACCGCGCCCATGAAGACAATCCCGGCAGGATTCCGGAAACTTCGGGCGGCCATGCGAACAGGCTCTTCAGCATATACTTCGCGGCACGCCGGGAAATGAAAAGGAATGACGGATTCGTGCAATCCGTCCTGCCCCTGGAAAAAAACTCCGGATTTCCCGCGGGCCAAACTTCACGCCGCACCGCGGTCGATCGCCGCGGAATGGGGCGGATGACGGGCGGCGATCCCGGCAAATGATGTGGGAGGGTAGATGACCCTGATCGCAGACGACGCGGGGCGGGAGAGTTTGCCGGTCGGCGATGGAACAGGGCGTTTCAGCGGCGCTCCGGCTCCGCTCGCTTCTCGTCCTCGCCCGTGGCCGGGCGGGTCAGCGGACGCAGGAGTCGCGCGAGCAGTTCCTTCTCCTGCGTGATCCTGTCCAGTGCCGCCGCCAGTTCCCCGGACACTTCGGTCTTGTCCGAAGAGGACGCGGCCTTGCCCGTCTTGTCCGTCTTGTCCCCGAAGTATTTCTCCAGGTCTGCCGCCGTCTTCGCCAGCCACTCCTCGTAGGCCGAGCGGGCGGCGGCTTCCCGTGAATCGGGATCGGTCGTCCAGCCGGTCGCAGGGCTCCACGTCCAGGATTCGCCCGAGGCCGGGCCGGACGCCTTGAGGTCGGCGATTTGCAGGAGGAAATCCAGGGTATCGGCGTTGACGCCGCCCAGGGTGATGCGTGGATTCAAAAACTGCTCGAAGAAGCCGCTCTCCTCGTCGAAACCGAAGCGGACGTTGGACAGCTTCGCCTTGAGTTCCCCGGCCCGGTCGATCTTGTCCTGGAAGCGGGCGAAGTTCTTCGCTTCGTGCTCGGCGATTTCCTCCGCCGTGCAAGAGGCGAACGCTTTGGGGACTGAATACGATTCCATCATGATGACGCTCTTGTGGTGGTAGTAAAGGCCCAAATATGCTGCCACGCTGCCCACTTGCGAAGCATCCAGCCCGTTCTCCTTGGCAGTGATGTACAGGTCAGTCAGGCTGTTGACGTCAGTATGGGTCAGGCCGGAATATGCCACAATCTGGCCCATCTCCAGATATTTTCGCCGCTCCGCGTCACTGTATTGGATCGCGGCGACGTCGGCGTTGTCCGCCTTCAGTTGCGCGAGCGTTTCGTCCTTGTCCAGCGCAAGGCCCAGTTGTCTGGCTTGTTCGACGAGCGTCGTCGCCGCCTTGTCGAACAAATAATTATTGTACTTCTCGACGTCCAGGTACGCGCTTTCTTCATTCAGAAGGTAGCCCGAACTGCCGTTGCTGTACTTCCAGCCGGTGAAAGGCGCGAAGTGTTCCTCCCGGATGAAGGCGCTGGCGGCATCATAGAATTCGGCCAGGGCTTTTGCTTGCGGCGAGATTTGCGCCTCCGGGCTGGCCGCGGCGGTCGTGTCCGGAGCAGATGCCGCGCGGGCGTCCTTCCCAGCCTGCGGCGCTGTCATGGGCACATACGCTGCGGCGGACGCGGCGGCGGACGATACCGTATTCATGACTTTCCTTTCGTGGGGCCACGCCCCCTGTCCTCAATGTCCTCGATCGGGAGCGTGGCGCCCCCGGTCATTGCCAAGTCACGGTCAACGTGTTGCTGAAACTCGGATAGGCCGGATACGTGCCGCCTCCAGTCAAGTTGTAGGTGATGCGATACTCCCCTTTGGCGGGGTAGCCATCGAAGATATGGCTACTCCCGTTCCGATTGTTGCTGATGTTCTCGCATATGGCACTGCCCCCGTAATACGGGGTATAGCACACGTGAATGGTTTGAATCGTCGCGCCGTTGGAATACAGCCCGACGTTCCAGGCCACGTTGGTGATCGTGTTCGAGTTCAACAGGCTGCTCGGAGCCGAGAAGAATTGGGAGTTGTCCGTGCCTGCCGAATAAATATTCGGCGCCGTGACGGTGCGCGACCAGGGGTTGGCCTGCGCCGCCGCCAGTGGCGCATACAGCGCGGACAGGAACAGGAATGCGGAAACGAGAAGGGTACGGGTCTTCATGATCTTTACCTCGAAGGAACGAACGGGACGGCGGGGAGGAATCCCGCCATGGACGCGCCGTCCGTTCACGCAGGCTTGCATTCGATTACGGCAGCATGCCGAGAATCTTGAGTCGGAGGAACACGCGCACGAACGGCGTCTCGCAGTGTGCGCAGGTCTGGACGCGAAAGCACCCGCCAATCGTCATGACTCGTGAAGTCCGTCACGCGGAACGCAGGCCAGGGGAATATCCCCGCGGGTTTCGCGCGCCGAGCGCGTGGGACAGAATCAATATCCCGCGCGCTCCGGACTCCCGGACGAAAGTCTGCTGGTCAGGCCCCAACTTAAGTTTTCACTGTATTTTTTGGGGGTCGGGAGCGGGCGCAGCATCACTTCAAAAAAGTCCCGCGCCATGTCGCCGGAACCCTGGCCGCTCTCCCAATAATCGATCCAGCGCTGGCGGGCCGCGACGTAGTTCGGGGGATAGCTCGCCTGCTCGATCGGGGAACCCGCCTGATACTCGGCAATGCACGCCTTGAAGAAATTAACGTAGGTGCCGGTCGATGCCATTTCCGCCTGGCCTTGCGCACAAACCCGCTGGCTCCACAAACTCGCTTGATGATTATATTCATACATTGCCGCGCGGCGTTCATTGGTAGTGAACGCATCGCCTTCGTCATACATAATCAGAACCAACTGCTCACGGGATAAGCCGGCGAACGGATTTTTCCCGACAAAAGCAGCCCCGCCTCGCACATTGACGAACTCGGTTGCCTGTATTGCACGCGCCAATAATTCCGGATCGTCGGTATTGGGCACCTCGGCATTGGCGCCAACCTTTCCGGCCTGGTCAAGAAGCGTGTCCCTCAAAGATTTTCCCGTTGCCGCCAGTTGCGCTGGCATCATGCTGGCATCGCGCACTGCCGCGCGCTCGGCGGCTTCGCTCAACTGGCGAGCGAGATTTGAAATTGAAGCGCTACTGTCCGTACTGCCCGTAGCGGCAGTCTTGCCGCTGCCCTCAATCGCGCTGGCCGCCGTGACGCCCGCAAGCGACGACGTGCTCCCCCAGGAATTCACGGCATACGAGTTGATGGAAAGCATGATGTTCTTTCAGACAAATAGGTTCCCTTGTCATAACGACCTTGCTTGGGCGAACTTTAGGATCGTTGGGCATCCAGCCACGGCGCATGAGCTGGATGCCTGGTGGCTTATTTCATCGTGAATGTCACCGTCCAGTCGAAGGTGGAAGCATTGGCGGAAGTGATGTTCGCCGTGCAGGTCGCGCCGCCACTCGGCGTGGCGGATTTCGTCCAATTGGGTATTACCCCACCCCCTAGAATTGATGGAGGCGTCCCCGTAAACGCCGTGTGAAAGACACATTGTTTGCTGCCGATCTTGTACCGAATTTGGGCGGTCGTCACCAGACTGGTGATCTGGGCGACCGTGAAGACGATTGTATCTCCAGCTTCCACGGTATTACTGGGCTTTGGATTGGCATTGGCATAAGTCACCGATTCGATGGAATTGGTAGTGTGATACGTCGCCGCCTGCGAAGCGTGCTCATTCTTGAACGTCACGGTGACGTTAGCGGCCAGGGCCGCTCCCGGCAAGGCCAGGACGCCGACGGCCAGTAGGGTTTTCAGGGTTTTCATGGGAGGACTCCTCTTGCAGTTGAGATGAAAACGGCAATTCACTCTAGCACTGCGTCCCGACCGGAATCGGAGGAATCCGCCGATGACCGTGGAATCCGTCACGCTCGTCCTCGTCCGACGTGGCGGGCCGGGGGGCGGCAACCTACAATCTTTCGCCATGACGCAATCTCCCGCCATGACGCGCGCCCCCCTGATCGTTCTGGAAGACATCTGCCGGACATACCGCCTGGGCGGACAATCCCTGCGCGTCCTCGATCACGCCTGCCTGACGCTCGACGCCGGGGAGCGTTGCGCCATCGTCGGCGCGTCCGGTTCGGGCAAGAGCACCTTGCTCCACCTTCTGGGTCTGCTGGATCGTCCGGAATCGGGCCGTTTCCTGTTCGCGGGCCGCGACATGGCGCGCGCGAGCGCCGACGAGCGCGCCGTGACGCGCAACCGGCGGATCGGCTTCGTCTTCCAGAGTTTCCATCTCCTGCCGCGCTTGAGCGCGCTCGACAACGTGGCGCTGCCCTTGCGCTATCGCGGCCAGTCGCGCGCGCAGGCCCGGCGGCAGGCCCGCTTCCAGTTGCAGCGCGTGGGACTGTCCGACCGGGCGGAATATCGCCCCGCCGACCTGTCCGGCGGACAGTGTCAGCGCGTCGCCATCGCGCGGGCGCTGGCGGGTGAACCGTCGGTGATCCTGGCCGACGAGCCGACGGGCAATCTGGACGGCGCCACGGCGAAGGAAATCATGGACGCGCTGCTGCGTCTCAACGAGACGCACGGCCTGACGCTGGTGGTAGTGACGCACGACGAGGGACTGGCGAGGCGGCTGGGTCGCCGTCTGCGCGTGCGGGACGGGCGCGTCGAGGAAGAGCATGGGTGACGGGGAAGCGCGAAGCGCGCGCCGCTGCGCGTCCCTCGCGTCTATTTCGCTGGCGCTCCTGGAGTCCTTCGACCGCCTGCGCTGCCTGGGCCGCCGTTCCGTCCTGGCGCTGTCGGGGATCGCCGTCGGTTGCGCGGCGGTGGTCGCCCTGCTCAACATTGGCCACAACGCCGCGCGCGACGCCATCGCCGCTTTCCAGGGGCTGGGCGCCCATCTGCTGGTGGCGGGCTTCCGGGCGCAGCCCGGCGTGACGCGGCCCGCGCCCGCGGCGCTGGACAGGACGGCGCTCGCCGCCGCCGTTCCCGGCCTCGAACAGGCGGCGCCGATTCTCTCCTATGCGACCGACGTCCACCATGCCGGACGTTCGGCGTCCGCGATGATTCTCGGCACGACGGCGAATCTGGCGGCGGTACTCGACCTGCGCCTGGCGCGGGGCCGCTTCCTGTCGGACTTCGACGTCTCCTCCACCTACGCCGTGGCCGGGGCGCGGGTGGCGCGGGAACTTAAATTGCAGACGGGAGACCGGCTGCGCATGGACGGCTATGTGTTCGAGGTGGTCGGCATCGCCGCCGCCCTGCCGCGCAACCCGCTCTTGCCCGTATCGGCGGACGATACGGTGTTCGTGCCGATCGCGGGCATGCGCCGCTTTCTTGCCGCGCCCGAAATCAACCACGTCCTCGCCCGCGGCCGCGATACGGCGCGCCTCGACGCGGACGCCCAGGCGCTCAAAACCTGGCTGGAAGGCGTCTCCGGACGCACGGTCGACGTCCAGATTCCGCGGCATCTGCTCGACGGGCTGTCCCGGCAGTCCGCCACCTTCACCCGCCTGCTCGCCGGGCTGGGCGGCATCTCTCTGCTGGTGGGCGGGGTCGGGGTGATGAACGTGATGCTGATGAGCGTCGGCGAGCGCCGCCGCGAGATCGGCGTGCGCCTGGCGCTCGGCGCGCGCGGGCGCGACATCCGCCACCTCTTTCTGGCCGAGGCGGCCCTGTTGTCCATCGCGGGGGCGCTCGCCGGAACGCTCCTTGGCCTCGCCGCGGCCTACGGCTTCGTCCGTTTCTCCGGGTGGCGTTTTGCGCTCTCCGCGCTCTCCCTGCCGCTGGGCATTTTGAGTTCGCTGGCGGTGGGCCTGTTCTTCGGCCTCCACCCCGCCCTCGCCGCCGCCCGTCTCCAGCCGGTACAGGCCCTGCGCGATGATTGACGCTCGCCGCTTCGGTCTGTGCTGCCTGCTGGGGTGCTGCGCCGCCGCGCGCGCGGCGGAAGCCGATCTTGTGCCGGGGCAGCCCGCCATGCCCGGCCAGGCCATTTCCCTGAATGCGCGGGTCGTGGAACTCACGCTTGCCGACGCCGTGTTTCTCGGCCTGCGTCGCAATCGCGCGATCCGCGGCGCCTACATCGAGCGCGTCGCGCAAAAGTTCGACCTCCGGGTGGAAGAAGACCGCTTCCATCCCCAGCTGGCGTTGAGCGGCCGCTACCAGTTCCGCCGCGACCAGGACGATCGCGCCGGGAACGCCGAACTTGCGCCGACCGCGAGCCTGCAAAGTGCCTGGGGAACGCGCTTCAGTCTGTCGTGGACGGGGCAGGTCGACGCCGCCGGGCGCGCCGGAACCCGGCGCGGCCAGGGCGCAAGCTTTTCCGTCACCCAGCCGCTGGCGCGGGGCGCGGGCGATGCGGCGACGGCCGGCCTGCGGCTGGCGCGTCTGACCGAAGAAGTCCACCGGCTCCACCTGCAAGCCACGGTCTCGGAGGCCATCACGCAGATCATCACCGCCTACCGCGAGCTGCTGCGCGCCCAGGCCCAGGCGCAGATCGTCGGTGACGCGCTCTCGCGCTCGCGGCAATTGCTGGCAGCCAACCGGGCGATGATCGAGGCCGGGCGCATGGCGGCGTTCGAGATCGTGCAGACCGAGGCCGACGCCGCCTCGCAGGAGTATTCCGTCGAGGAAGCCGCCAACCAGCTCGACGCCAGCCGTCTCGAACTCCTGCGCCTCCTGGCGCTGGATTTGAATACGCCTGTCCGCGCCGTCGACCGGCTCGATCCCCAACGCCTCACGGTCGAACTGTCCGCAGCGCTGGCGACGGCGCGCGAACGGCAGCCGGCCTACCTGATCCAGCACATCGCCACCCGGCAAGCCGAGATCCATCTGGCCGTCGCGCGCAACGAGCAATCCTGGGACGTTTCATTCGTCGGCGGCGCCACTCAGTGGCGCGACCGCCTGCCGGGGCTGGCCGGTCACGAGACGAGCCGGACATGGGAGACCTTCGCCGGTCTCCGGTTCGACATCCCCATCACGGACATGGGCCGGCGTCAAGGCGTGCTACGCGCTCGCGTCGAAGTCAGGAATCAGGAAGTCCGTCTGGAGGAAGCGCGGCAGGCGCTCGAACGAGAAGTGGGCAACGCGGTGCGCGATCTCGGCGCGCGCTGGCGGCAATACGAAATCGCGCAACGCGCGCGCGAACTGTCGCAGCGCAAGTTGCAAATCGAGCGGGAAAAGTTGCAGGCGGGGCGTTCCAGCAACTTTCAGGTATTGAGTTTCGAGGCCGACCTGCGCAACGCGGAAAACGCCCGGCTCCATTCGCTGATCGCCTACCTCAACGCGCAGACCACGCTGGATCAGACGCTGGGCACGACACTGAAAAGCTGGGAGATCGAACTCCATGATTGAGCCATCCTCCCCGCCGACCCCTCGCGCACGCCGCCTGGGAGCCGTTCTGCTCCTTCTGGCGCTGGCCGGTGGGACGGCATTGCTGGCCGTGCCCACCCGTCCGGCTGCCTCGCCCGATCCGCGCTGGCTGCCCGTGCGGGCGCAGCCGCTGGAAAACCGGCTCGGCCTGGCGGGATACATCGAAGCCGCGGCGCGGCTGACCGTGAGCGCACCGTTCGAGGGGGTTCTCCGGCATGTCGCCGTGCGCGAGGGACAGCGCGTCGAGGCGGGACAAATGCTGTTGCGCCTCGATACCGCGCAACTCGAAGTGCAACTGCGCCAGGCCCTGGCCGATTTGCTCAAGGCGCGGCGCGCCGTGGCGGAGATGCGCAACTGGCCGCAGGGCGCCGAGGTCGCCCGCGCCCGCCGCGCCGTCACCAGCGCGGAAATGAATCTGGGCGACCTGGAGGTCAAGCTGGCCGATACGCGCCGCCTGTTCGAGCGCGGCATCGTCGCGCGCATGGAAGTCGATGCCCTGGAACAGCAGCTCCGCTCGCAGCGGCTGGACTTGACGGCTTCCCAGGCGGAATTGCGCGCGGTACGGGAGCGCGGGCAGGGGGAGCCCCGCCAGATCGCCGAAATGGAACTGGCCAATGCGCAAGCCCGCTATGACGCTCTGCGAGAGCAGCAGGCGCAAAGCGAGCTGCGCGCGCCGTTCGCGGGCATCGTCCTGCCCCGGCCCAGGAGCGGCGGCGTCGAAGAGTCGCCGATCCAGCCCGGCGCGCGCGTCACCCTGAGCACGCCGTTGTTTGAACTCGCCAGCCTGGAGCGCCTCCAGGCCGTCGCCCGCGTGGAGGAAGCCGACCTGCACCAGTTGCGCGAAGGCATGCCGGTGGCGATCACCGGGGACGGCTTCCAGGGGCTGACCCTGCATGGGCGTGTCGCCAGTCTCGGCGCGCAGGGAGTGAGCGCCGACCGCTTCCGGGGAGGCACGAGCTACGAGGCCGTGATCGCCATCGATCCGCTCTCTCCAGCGCAGCAAGCACGGGTGCGCCTGGGCATGAGCGCGCAAATGTCCATCGTCACCTACCGCACG
>JAITIQ010000008.1 GCA_031279425.1 Accumulibacter sp. | reverse complement strand
CGTCGATGATCGCGTTCAGCGTGGCCGAGGGGCGCATGGCGCGGGAGGCCTTGTCGAAATCCGGCAGATAGTAGCCGCCGATATCCACCGGTTTGCCCTGCGCGCCGATCAGTTCCGCGTCGATCCTCGCCTCGTTGTCCCGCAGGGCCTTGGCCGCCTTGGCGAAGCGAACCTTGAGTTCGGCGTCCCGGTCCTGCGCGGCCAGCGCCTCGGCCCAGTAGAACGCGAGGTAAAAGTGGCTGCCGCGGTTGTCGATCTCGCCCACCTTGCGCGCCGGCGACTTGTTCTCATCGAGGAACCTGGCGATCGCCGCGTCCAGCGCGTCGGCCAGCACCTGCGCCTTGGGATTCCTGAAGTTGACCGCGAGATGCTCCAGCGAGGCCCCCAGGGCCGAAAACTCGCCCAGCGAATCCCAGCGCAGATAGCCTTCGTCGAGGAACTGCCGCACGTGCTTCGGCGCCGAACCGCCCGCGCCGGTCTCGAACAGCCCGCCGCCGGCCAGGAGCGGGACGATCGACAGCATCTTGGCGCTGGTGCCGAGTTCGAGGATCGGGAAGAGATCGGTCAGATAATCGCGCAGCACGTTGCCGGTGACCGAGATGGTGTCCTTGCCCTGGCGGATGCGTTCGACCGAAACCTTGAGGGCATCGACGGGGGCCATGATCCTGATTTCGAGGCCCCGGGTATCGTGATTCTTGAGGTATTTCTCGACCTTGGCGATCACCCTGGCGTCGTGCGCGCGGTTTTTGTCGAGCCAGAACACCGCCGGCGCGCCCGTGGCGCGCGCGCGGGCGACCGCCAACCTGACCCAGTCCTGGATCGGGATGTCCTTGACGCGGGACATGCGCCAGATGTCGCCGGCTTCCACTTTCTGCTCGATCAGCGTCCTGCCGTTGGCCGTCACGACGCGCACCGTGCCGTCGGCGGGAACCACGAAGGTGGTCGGATGCGAGCCGTACTCCTCGGCCTTCTGCGCCATCAGGCCGACGTTCGGCACCGAGCCCATGGTCGCCGGGTCGTAGGCGCCGTTCTTCCTGCAATCCTCGATCATCGCCTGGTACATCGTCGAGTACGAGCGGTCGGGCACCATCGCCAGCGTTTCCTGGAGCTTGCCGTCCCGGTTCCACATCCTGCCCGAGTCACGGATGACCACCGGCATCGAGGCGTCGATGATGATATCGCTCGGCACGTGCAGGTTGGTGATGCCTCTGGCCGCATCGACCATGGCGAGCGCCGGCCGTCTGGCGAATTCGGCCTGGAGGTCGGCCTCGATTTTCGCTCGTTCGGCCTCCGGCAGCGTTTCGATCCTGGCATACAGGTCGCCCAGGCCCAGGTTCGGGTCGACGCCAAGCCGCCTGAACGTCTCGGCGTGCCTGGTGAAGACGTCCTCGAAGAAGACCGAGACGGCGTGGCCGAAGAGCACCGGGTCGGACACCTTCATCATCGTCGCTTTCAGGTGCAGCGACAGCAGCAGCCCTTCCTTCCGGGCGGCCTCGATCTGCTCGGCATAGAACTCGCGCAGCGCCCTCCGGCTCATGAAGGTGCCGTCGACGATCTCGCCGGCGGAAACTTTCAGCTTGTCCTTCAGTGTCTTGACGTCCCCGTCGGAGGTCGTCAGCTCGATCTTCAATTCGTCGTCCACGTCCATGACGACCGACTTCTCGTTGCCGTAGAAGTCGCCGCCGGACATGAAGGCGACGCGCGTCTTCACATCCGCCGACCAGGCGCCGAGCCGGTGCGGATGCTTCCTGGCGAAATTCTTCACCGACGCCGGCGCGCGGCGGTCCGAATTGCCCTCGCGCAGCACCGGATTGACCGCCGAACCGAGAATCCTCGCATAGCGCGCGGCGATCTCCTTCTCTTCCCCGCTCTGCGGATTCTCAGGGTAATCGGGCACCGCGTAGCCCTTCTCCTGCAATTCCCTGATCGCTTCCTTCAACTGCGGCACCGAGGCGCTGATGTTCGGCAGCTTGATGATGTTGGCCTCGGGTTTGAGCGTCAGCTCGCCGAGCCGGGCCAGGTTGTCGGCCACGCGCCGGGCGCCGTCGAGGCGCTCCGGAAAAGCGGCCAGGATGCGCCCGGCCAGCGAAATGTCGCTGGTCTCGACCTCGACCCCGGTTCCCTTGACGAACGCCTGAACGATCGGCAGGAAGGAGTGGGTGGCCAGCGCGGGAGCTTCGTCGATTTTCGTCCAGACGATCCTGGAGGATGGTGCGCTCATGGATTCAGATCTCCTCGTTTCAAGGGATTGCGAAAAAAGCGAGCTCCGGGAAACGCGGGCCTGAAAACCGCTGCTGGAGCCGTCTTGCGTATTCTCACAGGCTTCGGATCATGACACAAACGTTAAATCCTCATATAATTTTGCAATTCAGGAATCAAGTCGGCTGGATATCGATATGACCGACCACAGGCCGCTCAGCAGGAAGGACTGGATCGCCGGCCTGGAAAAAGGCTTGCAGATCATCGAAGCGTTCAACGACACGCATCCCCGGTTGACGGCATCGACCGCCGCGCGGCGCACCGGAATCACCCGCACCGCCACGCGGCGCTACCTGCGCACGCTGGAATATCTGGGTTACGTGCAAAGCGACGGCCATCTCTTCTGGCTGACCCCCAGGGTGCTGCGTCTCGGCTGGTCCTACTTCGATTCCGCCAGGCTGCCCCGCGCGGTGCAGCCGCATCTGCAGAAACTGAGCCTGGCGCTCGGCGGCGCCGCTTACTTCGCGGTCATGGACGAGAGCGACGTCGTCTTCGTCGCGCGCGATGGTTCCAACCTGGTACAGAACGTCGGCTTCGTGCTGGGCGCGCGCGTCATCGCCTCGTCCGCCGTGGCGGGAATCGCCATTCTGTCCACCCAATCCCGGGAAGAAGTCGACCAATGGCTCAAGGGGCGCAAGTTCATTCCCTACTCCCCATTCACCGCCACCACCGAGGAAGCGGTCCGGCAACTGATCGACAGCGCGCGCGCCAACGGCTACGCGCTGCTGGAGCAGCAGGTCGCGCAGCGCGTCCGGGGAATCGCCGTGCCGGTCCGCACGCACCATGGCGAAGTGGTCGGCGCGATCAGCGTGAGCCTGCCGATGGGCAATGAAAGCGCGGAAAAAGCCGTCGCCCGCTCGCTGCCGCTGCTGCGCGAGGCGGAATATGCGCTGCTGGTGGCATTCTGATCAGGAACGCATTCGCAGTGCGGCCTGTCGCGGGAAGGCTTTGCGCTCGAACAAATCCTGACGACCCGTCCTGGCGCGCAGGCGTATTTCTGGGGCATGCACGCGGAAAAGCGCCCGGCACGACGAAATCGATGCACAGCGCGATGGAAACCCTGAAGCTGGAACGGCTTTGCGTGATCCATCCCGGTGGAACGCCTACCCGCTGGCGGAAGACATCGCGGCCTGCCCGCTCGACCAGTCGGAAACCTGGAAAATTCCGTGACCATGGGCATTCCCGCCGCCGGGGATCACGTGTTCCTCGCCTGCAACATTCGTTCAGCCAGTTCGAGGTCGGCCGGATAGGTCACTTTGAAGTTGGTGGCGTCCGCGCCGACCAGCAGCGGACGGTATCCCATGGCCTCGACCGCGCCGGCTTCGTCGGTGACGGTTCGCCGGCCGTCCATCGCCTGTCTCAACAATCCATAGCGGAACATCTGCGGCGTCTGCGCCTGCCACAATCCCCGGCGCGGCTCGGTGGCCACCACCCGCTGCCCGGCATCCACGCGCTTCAAGGTATCCGCCACCGGCACCGCCAGCAGGCCGCCGACGGGATCGTCCCGCAGCGCTTCGCATAGACCGGTGAGCAGCGCCTGCGACAGACCGGGCCGGGCCGCGTCATGCACCAGCATCCAGTCGTCCTCCGCCACGGCATCCGCCACGGCGGCAAGGCCGTTGGCCACGCTCTCGGCGCGCGTCGCCCCGCCGCAGCGCAGCACGGCCAGCCTGGCGCCGAAGCAGGACCAGTCGTAAGTTTCCCACAGGACATCGCCGGGCGAGAGGACGACCCACACTTTCTCGATGCGCGCAAAAGCGCAGAGCGTGGCCAACGCGTGATGAATCATCGGCCGGCCTGCCAGCGGCAGGTACTGCTTGGGGATTTCCGAACCGAAACGGGCACCGCTGCCGGCCGCCGGGACGAGGGCAAAGTGTCGCGGCATCGGCGGATTCTAGCCGAAAGCGCGAGGAGCTTCCGCGGAATCCCGGCGAATTCCATCTTTCAGGATTTTCCCGGACGCGATTTTCGTCATTCGGGTCCAACTGGGTTGCCCAAGGCCGATTGTTGGCTCTTCAGCGTTTTCGTGACCGCGGCGATCCGCTGGCTCGTGCCCTTCAAATCGCCGAACACCGACATCGCCCCGCCCGCGGCCGCGCCAACTTGGATCAAAAGCGAGAGTTCGCTTGCCATTTTTCCGCGTTATCCTATACTTGAAACATGAAACAGAACGCTTTTGCCGATCTTGAGGATTTCATGGACGATGACGATGCCCTGTGGGCGCTCGTCATTCTGTTCAACCTCGTCGCCTTCCTCATCATCTGGGCCTGCTCCGGTCTGTTCTGGGGGGCGGTCATCCTGACTCTGGTAGGTTCATTTTTTTTCGGCGGTATCCCGGTGTTTCTCCTTGGGGTCATCTCCGTCATCTTCGCCCGCCGCGATTACGACGCCTGATTTAGAAGACAGAAGACAGTAATTTTTGCGGGCGCGAAGCGCCCGGTAACATTGCCCCATCTTGCCGGCGGCGGACATGCGGTTCATGGCCTCCTCGTAACCATCGGCACCGATCTTGAGGTTGTCTTTCAGGGCGACGGCCATCTTGCCCAAATCCTCGAAGCTGGAGCGGCTGGCAGTGGCCGATTTGGCCATGATCGGCGTGTAGGCTTCGAGTTGTTTCAGGTCGTTGATACCACCTGTGACCAGCT
>JAITIQ010000112.1 GCA_031279425.1 Accumulibacter sp. | reverse complement strand
CCCCCAAACCCTCGCCACGCCCGAGCGTGCTGTCGCTGAACATCAACTCGAAATCGGCGTTGTACGCGGCGTACATGCCTTTTCTCAAGAACGGCGGGATCTTCATTCCCACTACGCGTCGTTACGGCCTGGGCGACGAAGTGTTCATGCTGCTGGCCCTGATGAACGATCCCAACAAGCTGCCGATCGCCGGTACCGTGGTCTGGATCATGCCGCCGGGCGCGCAGAACAGCAAGGCGCAGGGAATCGGCGTGCATTTCAAGAACGACGAGAGCGGCATCGAGGCCAAGCGCAAGATCGAAAACCTGCTCGGCGGCGTCATGCAATCGAGCCGCCCGACGCATACGATGTAGGGATTGGAACCTCTCTCGACACGAAGGGCGCGGAGGCGCACTCGTTTCGCCTCTCTCCGTGTTCTCCGCGCCTCCGTGATCTCCGCCGCAGGGGGGCGAAAGGGGTTCTTACGATGATCGTCGATTCCCACTGCCATCTCGATTTCCCGGATCTGGCGGACAATCTTCCCGAAGTGCTCGCCGCGATGCGCGAAAACGGTGTCGGTGGCGCCGTCTGCATCGGGGTGACGCTGGAAGATTTCCCGCGTGTGCGGGTCCTGGCCGAAACGCACGCGCACATCCTGGCGACCGTCGGCGTGCATCCGGAGAACACTGGGGTGCGGGAGCCGACGGTCGACCAGCTCGCTTGCCTGGCGACGCATCCGAAAGTCGTCGGCATCGGGGAAACGGGCCTCGATTACCATTGGCACAAGGACGCGCCCGAATGGCAGCGGGAACGCTTCCGGGTGCATATCCGCGCGGCGCGGCAGATTGGCAAGCCGCTCGTCGTGCATAACCGCGAGGCAACCGGCGACACGCTGCGTCTGCTGGAAGAAGAAAACGCCCTCGAGGCGGGCGGCGTTCTGCACTGCTTCACCGAAACCTGGGAGGTGGCGCAAAGGGCGCTCGATCTCGGTTTCTATATTTCTCTGTCCGGAATCGTCACCTTCAAGAACGCGCGGGACATAAAAGAAGTGGCGCGCCGCGTGCCGCTCGACCGTCTGCTGGTGGAGACCGATTCTCCTTATCTCGCGCCCGCGCCGTTTCGCGGAAAACCCAATCAACCGGCCTACGTCCGGCACGTCGTCGAGGAAATTGCCAGCCTGCGCGGGCTGACGGCCGACGCGGTGGCTGAGGCCACGACCGCCAACTTTTTCTGTCTGTTTCCTCCGGCTCGACAACACATCGGGTATGCCCATGAAAAAAAATAGCCTTTTCGCCTTCCTCGCCATGTTCGTCCTTTCGACCCCGGCCTTCGCGGGCGCTTACGAAGACATGGAGGAGGCAATCATTCGCGGCGATACCGATGCGGCGATCGCCCTGATTCATCGCGGGATGGACGTGAATACCGTCGACCGGCGCGGCAATACGCTGCTGATTCAGTCGATACAACGCGATCTGCCGGGATTGTTCGATTTCCTGATGCAGCGGCGCGCGCGGATCAACCTGCGCAACATCCATGGCGAGACGGCGCTTTCCCTCGCGGCCTATTTCGGACGCGCCAACTTTGCGCGGCGCCTGATCGACGCCGGCGCCGAAGTGAACTTTTTCGGCTGGCCGCCGCTCGTCTATGCGGCCTGCAATGGCCATACGGAAATCGTCGACATGCTCATCAGCAAGGGTGCGGAAATCAACGCCAAAACCGAAAACGGCTCGACCGCGCTGTTTTTCGCCTCGCGTTTCGGCCACCTGGAAACGGTCAGGGCGCTTCTTCGTCACCGCGCCGATCCGACGCTCGTCAACGACCATGACGAAAGCGCTCTGGACTGGGCCATGAAAACCGGGAACACCGATATCGCGGACATCCTGCGCAAGGCCGGCGGGAGGCCCGGTCGATCGGCAGGCGCCGGTCCGAAGTGATTCGCCGCCTGGAACGAGCGCAAGGCGCTGCGTCTGTTGACGCAGAAAATACGGGTTTGCTATAGTCCGCCCGCTCGCGACACGGCGCATGGATTCCAAAAAACCGGTGAATCGTGTTGACGGGAAGAAAAAGGGTCGTATATAATTCCGATCCTTTCGCGGACGCGGGGTGGAGCAGTCTGGCAGCTCGTCGGGCTCATAACCCGAAGGTCACAGGTTCAAATCCTGTCCCCGCAACCAGATAACGTTCTTTAACAAATAGGCGATTGATAGTTTGTGGGTTTTTGGTTCTTTTGCATGCTGTAGCCTTTGGTTTATTGGAGCGTATTGTGTGATACCTGTTGTTGTATGGGGTATTGATGAGACGTGCAGGATATAGCTGGGGGTGAAGGCGAAGGATTGAAGGCTCGCATGAGATGTTGAGATAGCTTGTGGTGCTGGTGGTATTGGTGCCATGAGCAGGACGTCGAGCGAGAGTTTTAGCGGGTTTGAACTGAAGAGTTTGATCCTGGCTCAGATTGAACGCTGGCGGCATGCCTTACACATGCAAGTCGGACGGCAGCGCGGGGGAGACCTTGGCGGCGAGTGGCGAACGGGTGAGTAGAGCATCGGAACGTATCTGGGAGTGGGGGATAACGTAGCGAAAGTTACGCTAATACCGCATAAACTGTGAGCAGAAAAGCAGGGGATCGCAAGACCT
>JAITIQ010000094.1 GCA_031279425.1 Accumulibacter sp. | reverse complement strand
GAGGCCTGGCTCCCCCCTCTCCCGGCCTTTGGCCACCCTCTCCCCTCTGCGGGGGGGCGAGGGGAACGGGAAGTTTCGTCACGGCGAGGGCGAGAGGCCCGTGGCACTCCAGTCCTGATGAATGGCGCGAAGCGCCGCTGACTTTTCTGTCTTCTGACCTCTGACCTGCCGCGTCGCTTCGCGGCTTGTTCAGAGGCCACGCCTTTCGGATTCGTCGTCAGACGATGTTCCGGCTGGCCACGTAGCCGGCGACCAGGCGCAGGAGTTCCTCTTCCTGGTACGGTTTACCAAGATAATGATTGACACCGAGCTCGATGGCGTAATTGCGATGCTTCTCCGCCGTGCGCGAAGTGATCATGATGATCGGCACGTACTTCAGATGCTCGTCGGCGCGGATGTTGCGCGTGAGCTCGAAGCCGTCCATGCGCGGCATCTCGATGTCGACCAGCATCACGTCCGGAATGACGTCGAACAGCTTTTCGAGCGCCTCGACCCCGTCCTTGGCCAGCACCACCTGGTAGCCTTCCCGGGCCATCAGGCGTCCGGTGACTTTGCGCACGGTCAGCGAATCGTCCACGACCATGACCGTGGGCAAGGCGGCCAGTACCGGTCCGTCGGCCTTCCGCGCCTGCATCTCCTCGTCGTGCCGCGTCTCGGCCGGCGGGGATGCCGCCGCGCGGGTGGAGAGCGCCACCGGATTGAGGATCAGCACCACCTGTCCGTTGCCCAGCACGGTCGCCCCGTCGACGCCGATCACCCGGGCGAGCTGCGGTCCGATGTTCTTGACGACGATTTCCTGGTTGCCCAGCAGCTCATCGACCTGCACCGCGATCCGCCGCGCACCGCTGCGCAGCAGCAGGATCCGGTATCGCCGGCGCGGCTCGGACATGGCCGAGAGCTCACCCAGCAGGTGCGGCAGATAGCTGAACGGATAGCCGCGTCCCTGCCATTCGGCGGCGCCTTCGTTGCGAATCCGGAGAACGTCCTCCTCCTTGAGATCGAGCACCTGCTCGACCATCGATGACGGAATGGCGAAAGCCGTGCTGCCGGTACGAACCAGCAGCGCCTTGATGACCACCAGCGTGAGCGGCAGGATCAGCCGGAATTCCGTACCCCGGCCTGGCGTCGATTCGACTTCGACCCGCCCGCCCAGGCTGGCGACGTCGGTCCTGACCACGTCCATGCCGACACCGCGGCCCGCAGTCTGCGAAATCGTCTCGGCGGTCGAAAAGCCCGGAGCGAAGATGAAATCGGCAAGATGCGCCTCATCGGCGGGTTCGTCCGCGCCCAGCAGGCCGGCGGCGACGGCGCGCGCGCGGATGCGCGCGTAATCCAGGCCTGTCCCGTCATCCGACAGCAGCAGGACGATTTCATTGCCGTCCTGCTGGAGCGACAGGGCGATTTCGCCGATTTCCGGCTTTCCTTTCGCCACGCGCTCCGCGCGCTGTTCGATGCCATGCGCGACGGCGTTGCGCAGCAGGTGTTCGAGCGGCGCGGTGATCTTGTCGAGAACGCCGCGGTCCAGTTCGATCCGCCCGCCCCGGATTTCCAGGTTGGCGCGCTTGTCGAGATCCTTCGCTGCCTGCCGCACCACGCGGTACAGGCGGTCGGCCAGGCTGTCGAACGGCATCATGCGCATCGACATGAGTTCCTGCTGCACTTCTCGATTCTGGCGGGCCTGCGCAAGAATCGCGGCATTGGCGTCATCCAGGCTCTTGAGCAGGTGCTGCTGGACCGTGGACACGTCGTTGACCGATTCGGCCATCATCCGGGTCAGTTCCTGGAAGCGCGTAAACCGGTCGAATTCGAGCGGATCGAATCCGGGGTGCCGGTTATCGGCCTGCGCGGTGGTGCGCGACTGCATCTGCAATTCGGCCTGCAATTCGATGTCGCGCAGCAGACGGCGCAGACGGATGACGTTCTCCGTCAGATCGAGCAGGGATTCCTTGAGACTGCGCATTTCGCCTTCGATGCGCGAACGGGCGATGGACAATTCGCCCGCGTCGTTGACCAGGCGGTCGACGACGGAAGCCTTCACGCGCAAGGTCGCCTGCGCCGTTTCACTGTCCGTCCCTTCGGCCGGGAGGGACGGTCGGCCGCCATCCCGAGCGGTCGCGCGCTCCGGCAGCGACTCGTCGGAAACGCCCCCTTCGACCTTGTCGGCCGCCGCATCCACCGCTTCGGCGGCAACCGGATCGAGCGTTTCTCCGCGCTGCAGGCGCTCGATGATTTGCCGGATCGATTCGAAGGTGTTTTCGATCCCGTCTATGAGCTCCGCCGAAACGGCGCCGGCGCGGCTCGCCTCGTCGACGCGTGTTTCCAGCGCATGGGTGATCTCGCCCAGGGTCATGGCGCCAGCCATGCGGGCGCTGCCCTTGAGCGTATGCAGTTGCCGCGCCAGGAGCTGCACGACGTCCGCGTCGCCGGGGCTGGCTCGCCAGGCCCTCAGCTGCGCGGCGATCCCTTCGTTCAGATCGGCGGCTTCTTCCAGGAAGACCGGCAGGAGCTGCTCGTCGATCTCGTCGTGCACCGGGGCGACGGCCAGCGCCGCCGGCTCCGCCGGCGCCGGCCGCGGCGCTTCCCTCGGCAAGTCCGGATTTTCCGCCGGCTCGGGCAGGGCGGACACAACCTCCTCGGCCGGCTCCTCGAGAACGGCGTCACCCGGGACGGTCGCGGCGGCATCGACCGGATAAAGGCTGTCGAGTTCCTCGACGAGCTCGGGCAGAACTTCGATATTCCGCTGTTCCTTCAAGGCCGAGAACATCGACTCCAGTTCGGCGATCGCCCGGCGAATCGTGCCCAATGCCTGCGCGCTGCCCGCCTGCTCGGAATCGTTGCGCCGCTGAAGCGCGTACTCCAGCGCGTGTCCGACCTGTTCGATCGGCAACAGGCCAACCGTGGCCGAGATGCCCGCCAGCGTGTGCGCGGCGCGGTACATGCTCCAGGGCGTGGGCCGCACCTCTTCTCTTTCGAGGGCCGGCAGCTCGCGGCGCAGGGTATTGAGATAGGTCCTGGCCTCTTCCGAGAAGATGGCGAACAACGCCGGCGAAATGCCGATGCGCTGCCCGCGCGCTTCGGATTCGGCGAACTTTTCCGGCTCCGGCGCGGGTTCCGGCTCCGGCGCAGGCTCGGCCGGCCGGCCGGCGGCCGGGAATATCGGTATGACTTCGGCGATCGGCGCTTCCCCGTCAACCTTGTCGACCTCGTCAACCAGCGGCTCCTCGCTGTCTACCGACAGGGCCAGAATGTCGGTGGTTTCCTCCGCGCTGACCGGCGCGAAATCGATCTGGATGAGCTCCACGTCGCCGTCCGCCGCGTTCCCTTCTCCGATTTCCTCCCGCGCCACCTCGGTTTCGGCGGGCTCTGCGGAAAAATCCGGAATTTCTTCTCCCCGGACCGCCGGATTTTCCACTGTCTCCAGCGCCGGCGGCGCGTCCGGTCCTTTTTCGGCGCTCAGGCGCAAGGCTTCCACGTGGGCGACCAGATCCTGCGGATCGGGCGCCTGCCCTTCCCGGGTTTCCAGATGCCGCACCCAGTCGGTAAACAGGCTGTACGCTTCATCCAGCAGGCCGACCAGCTCGGAGTCGGCCGCCAGTTCCAGGCGCAGCCAGAGATTCAGGGTCTGCTCGATGGCCCAGGCGGTCTCGCCCAGATCCTTGAGACCGACCATGCGCCCGCTCCCCTTCAGGGTATGGAAGGAGCGCCGGACGACGGTGAGCGCCTCGCCATCGTGCATGTCCTTCTTCAGATGACCGAGATTCGTCTCGACTTTCTCCAGCACTTCCCTGGCTTCCTCCAGGAAGATGCCGAGCAGTTCCGCGTCGATTTCCTCGCTGCTGGCCTGGGAGAGCTCCAGTGTTTCCGGCGAGGGCGCCACCGCATCCGCGATTTCGGGCTTCAGGGCGGCCATGCCCTGCTCGATGTGCGGCGCCACGTCGGCGCCGCTGGCCAGGGCGGAGAGCATCGCCTTGGCCTGTTCGCCCAATTTCGCGTCGGCGATCAGGTCGGCGTCGCTCTTCAGGGTTTCGAGATTCTGCCGGATTTCCTCCCGCAGGCTGGTGTCCTGCGGCTGTTCCTTGAGCGCTTCCAGCAGGGCATGGGTCTCGCGCCGGCTGTGCGCGATTTCCTGCTCCACCGAAACGGCGGCGTCTTCCGCCTCCTCGTCGCCGGCGCGCGGCGGCGTCTGCAGGCCCCTGACGAAGCTGTCGAAATCCTCCACTCCGCGCGGCAGGGCCTCGGCGAAGAATCCCATCATCGACAGGCGGCTCGCCAGAGCCTCGAACTCGCTCTCGGCGGCGGCATTGGTCGGATCGGCAAAGCGCTGCACGGTTTCGAGACATTCCCGCAGCGCATTCACCGCGCCATCCTGACCGAGGATGGTCAGGGCGCCGATGATCTGCCGGAAAGGCTTGTCGAGCGCCGCAAGTTCCGCGCGTTTTTCCGGATCGCGGAAAAAGTTGTCGAGTCCCTGCTCGATCTGCACCAGATTGCTCCGGATTTCCTTGGCGACCTGCCCGATCAGCAGCTTCTCCTGAGCCTTGCGCGACATTTCGTCGAGCAGCGGAATCTCCGAGCCGGGCTGCGGCGGACGCCCGATGATGCAGGCGTGGATCCGCTCGACGATGACATCGACCTGGTGCGCGAAATCCGTGCCCAGGCGCGGGTAGTTCTTCTGCGCGTTCTGCGCCAGCAGAATGGCCGTGGCGAGTTCCATGGCCAGGGCGTCCGAATGGCGCGACGGCGCTTCGCTCAGCCAGACGGCGGCGGCGCCGATGGCTTTGGCCAGACGGAGATAGTCGACGTGCCCCAACTGCTCGACCAGACTGGACATGATGGAGGCATTTTCCCGGAACGGCGCGAGCGATGACGCGCCGCTCGCGCAGAACTTGTTCCAGGCGTCTCCCAGCGCCACGATCACTTCGCGCAGGCGGGCGACCACGGCCTGGGCCACGTCCGGAACGGCAAGGTCGCTCGCGGCGGGCAGGAGCGTATCCAGACGATACGTTTCCTTGATCTGCCCGACCGGCGGCGCGTCGCTCGCGGACTCGGCGACGAGATACAGCGCATCCCGCATCAGCCGTTCCGCGACGTTCCTCGATCCTTCGATCAGGCGGCGAATCTGCAGGTCGATGCGCGCGAGCAGCGGCTTGGCGCCCGCTTCATCCGGGATTCCTCCTTCAGCCAGCACGGTCAGCAAACCCTCGGCAACCCACCACAGGGCGCGCACCGACCCGGTTTCCTGCGTTTCCCCGATGCGCCTTACCGCCGCCAGCATCTCGCCGATGCCCTTCCGGTCTCCCTGAACGCGCAGCCACGCCAGCAGGCCGCGCTGGAAACGGCTGCGCTCCCGCCTCAACAACCGCGAAAGCTCGTCCCGGTCAAGCTTCACGACCCGCATTCCCTGGCGCGGCGGGCGGATGGACAGATCGGGGAAAAACAGGTCGGTGACGGAATAGCGCGACACGCCGCGCGCCTGTTGTATCTCCCGATAGATCGGCCACAGACGCAAGGGCTGGTGAGGCTGTCCGTTGAGCAGGCCCCCGAGGTACAGACCGATCGTCTTCAGGCCCCTGCGGGCGAGATCGACAAGAGACTCGTCGGCCGGCAGCGCTTCGCCCTCGATCGCTTCCAGGAGACTTTCCAGAGCCTCGGCGAATTGCGTGACGCCATCCAGTCCGACGATCGTCAAGGCGCCCTGTACCTGGTGCAGGTGCGTGCGGCAAAAGCGGATCTGCGTGGAGTCCGCCGATCCGGAAGCGGCTCCGGCGCTGAACTGATCGAGCGCCGCCGCCGCGCGTTCCAGCGTCAGGTCGATCTCGCCCTTGACCCAGTTCAGCGGGCCGGCGTCAAACTCTGTCGCGGCATTCATGGGGTGGCCCATTCTCTTCGATCACAGGCTGGCCGTCAGCCTACCTTGAAGCCGGCCACCGAACCCTTGAGCTCCGTCGCCAGTCCCGCCAGTTCGCCGACCACCGACGCCGTTTTCTGCGTTCCCGCCGTGGCCCGCTCGTTCACCTTGAGGATACCCTGCATCTTGCTCGCCACGCTGGTCGCCGCGTCGGCCTGCTTGCGCGTGGCCAGAGAGATCCGCTCGATCAGTTCGGCCAGGCTCTTGGACACCGCGCCGATTTCGGAAAGCGCCCGCCCCGCGGCGTCGGACAGTTTGGTGCCCTCGACCACGTCGCGCGTCGATTCCTCCATGGCCGACACCGCTCCCTGCGTATCGGACTGAATCGTCTTGACGATCGCCGCGATCTGTTTCGTGGCTTCTCCGGAACGCTCGGCCAGCCGCTGCACCTCCTCGGCGACCACCGTGAAACCGCGCCCGGCCTCCCCGGCCGAAGCCGCCTGGATGGCGGCGTTCAAGGCCAGCACGTTGGTCTGTTCGGTAATGTCGGAAATAAGCTCCACGATTTCGCCGATCTCCTGCGAGGATTCGCCCAGGCGCTTGATCCGCTTCGAGGTTTCCTGGATCTGTTCGCGGATCTCATTCATCCCCTTGATCGAATCCTGCACCGCCTGGGTTCCCTTGCCGGCAGCGGCCAGCGATTGACGGGCCACCTGCGCCGACTGGTTGGCATCGCCCGACACGCGGTTCATGGCGCTGGCCACTTCCAGGACGAAGCGGCCGGCCTCCTGGATTTCACGCGATTGCCGCTGCGCCGCCTCCAGCAGTTCGACCGAGGTTCTCTGCGCGATCTCGGTGGCCCCCATCACGCGGCTCGAGGCGTCGTTGATGCGGCCGACCAGGACCCTCAGCTCCTCGACGGTGTAGTTGATCGAGTCGGCGATGGCGCCGGTGATGTCCTCGGAAACCGTCGCCGTCACGGTCAGGTCACCGTCGGCCAGATCGCCCAGTTCGTTCATCAGGCGCAGGATGGCGTCCTGGTTGCGGCGGTTGAGATCTTCCGATATCCGTTTGCTCTTTTCCGACTCCAGGCGGTTCCTCTCGGCCTCCGCGGCCTGGCGATGCGCCTCGCCGATATAAACCCTGGCTATCATCGCCAGTACCGCCAGTATCAGAACGACCGGCACGAACAGCAAGCCCTCGTAGAACAGCCGTTCGCGCTGGTCGAGCCCGCGATAGGCATCGGTCAGCGCATCGGCGGCATCGTATATGCTGGCATCGTCTACGAGAATATCGCCTGCCGCCCGTCTGGCTTCCGCCAAATCCTGTCTGCCGTCCAGGATGGCTTCCACTTCCGCGGCGTAATCCTTGAAGACGGCGTCGAGCATGCCGATGGCCCGCTCGACTTCCTGGTCCGGGTCCGGCGTCCTGAGATACACTCGTTCGCTGCCGATGGCAAAGCCTCTTTCCGTGCCGACCGAAAGACCGCGCAGATATTTGCCGAAGATCACCAACCCCTTTTCCGCCTGCAGCAATTGCTGTGAACTCCGGTTGATGTGCTGCCAGGCCGAGGCGAGGGTATCGATTCGCGGCTTGATCTCCGCAGACGACGGCGGAACGATCTGGCCGCCCAGATCACCCCCGTTCGACAGGCGCTCCAGATTCGTTTCGAATCTTTGGCGAGAATCCCTCAAGATCCCGAACGCGAGCGGATCGCCGCGCAGGACGGAGCCGGTCGCCTTGACGACGCGTTGAGAAAGCATGCTCAACTCACCCGACGCGATGATGTAGGCGGCGTTGTTGGCCATGACTTGGTTGAGGCGGTAAAAGACCGCGCCGCTGGCCAGCAGCAGGGCCAGCAGCAAGACGCCCAGCAGTTGCAGCCGCAGGGTGACCGAAGGATGGATGAACGCTTTCGTGTCGAATCCCTGGGATCCTCTGGCGGGGGAGTTTTTCTTCGAGGTCATGGCCGTGGCGCCGGAATTTCTGGCGCCCGGAATTTTTGGCAGACTCAGCTTGAACGCCATGTCGCTTCTCCGAAAGTCGATTCTTTCATCAACGGTTCAATCCCTGAAAATCAGGTTCCGATGTCCATGAATGCTTCATCGGAAAACAAACGCCTTACGCTCAACATCCGCCAACGCTGCCCTTCCCTGTCCGTGTAGGCTCCGTCCGCCCAGGACGGCGCGTCCGGATCGCCCCGGGTGGGCGTCAGGTCGTCGACGTTGCGCAGCCCGAGGATCCGGTTGACCAGCAAGGCCGCGTTGTTGCCGTGACGCGTTCCAATCAGCAGCAGACGTGAACTGGCGTTGCGGGGGGTCGCTTCCTTTTGCCGAAACGCCGAAAAATCGGTCACCGAATAAAGATTGCCGCGGATATTGGCAATACCGGCAAACCAAGGCTTGGTCATGGGCACGTCGGTCAGGAGCGGCAGCGGGACGATTTCTCCGGAATCCGGCAGCCCGACGAGCCAGCGATCGGCGCCCGACTGGAATCCGAGCAGGCCCGCCGCCCGCTGCTCGTCCATTCCCGACAGGCGGGCCGCCAAATGCGCCTGGAATTCCCGGAGGCTGCTTTTCCTGGCCATGGTCGGTTTTCAGAGCGCCGCGATCTTCGCCAGCAGTTCCCGCGCCTCGACCGGCTTGACGAGATAGTCCAGGGCGCCCTGGCGCAAGCCCCAGATGCGGTCGGTCTCCTGTCCCTTGGAGGTGCAGAGGATGATCGGAATATGCTGGGTCGTCTCGTCGCGCGTCAGCGTGCGCGTGGCCTGATACCCGTTGATGCCGGGCATCACCACGTCCATGATGACCAGATCGGGCAGGATCTCCTTGGTCTTTTCGACGCCTTCCTCGCCATTCTCGGCGGTGAAGACCTGATATCCGTTGCGGACGAGCAATTCCGACAGAACAAGACGCTCCGTAGGCGAATCGTCGACGATGAGGATGGTTTTTGCTGGCATGGCATTGACTTTCTGTGTACTCACGAACATTGACAAACTTGAACAGCAGGGAATCTCAGTGCTCCCGGATCGGATGAAAGCGCGATCCTCAAGAAGCCCCCCGCGGCGCGGCGCGCCACCTTCCTCGAAAAGGGAGGCTTGAAAAGGCCTCCTCTTCGAGATCTTTGAAGAGGCTGCCGGCACAGCCGGCTGGGAGAGAAGGCGGCCGGCCCGCGCGCCGCATCGAATCCTCTCGCGAATCCTCTCGTTTTTCCAGGATCAGTCATGGTACGTCCTCTCGGTGGAATTTCGTTACCGATCGAATTGGCCCAAAACGGTCATGACTCCTCCCGCTTCGGAGCGAACGCCGCCACCGACTGCAGCAGGCTGTCCTTGGTAAACGGTTTCGTCAGGTACTGGTCCGAACCCACCATGCGCCCGCGCGCGCGGTCGAACAGACCGTCCTTCGACGACAGCATGACCAGCGGCGTGGCGGAAAAGCGCGGATTCTTCTTGATCAGCGCGCAGGTCTGGTAGCCGTCGAGCCGCGGCATCATGATGTCGCAGAAAATCACGTCCGGCTGATGATCGGCGATCTTGGCCAGGGCGTCGAATCCATCTTCCGCCAGCACCACCTGGCAACCCGCCTGTACGAGAAAAATCTCGGCGCTCCGCCGGATCGTGTTGCTGTCATCAATGATCATCACCTTGATGCCAGTCAAGCCCGCAACATTGACCAATCAACACCTCCTGCACCCGGCTTGCACGCCATTGCCTGATCGATTGCGAGACTATACATCAAAATTCATATATTTCAACCACTTCTGTTTGAATTTGAATGTTTTGTCTCGATCGATTGCCCGTTTCGACCGATGCGCATCCAGCAGGTACTTCACTTTTCGATCCCGAAAAGATCCCGGATTTCATCGGCGCACGGGATGTCGAAATCATCGGGCACCCTGAACTCTCCGCTCTCGAACCGGTCCGCCCGAAGTTTCCCCGTAGACATCCACCAGACTGCGCGACAGGGCCTTCGGATGCGTATCCGCGTCGTGGTCGATCCATTCCGGCGCTCCGGCCTGCCGCACGGCATCGCGCAACTGATCGGCGAGGCGGGCCTTGCCGAAATGCGCTTCGACGACATCCGGTGCGCTGAACAGCCATGCCTCGAACTCATGCGGCGCCAGAAACGGAATGAATCGCTGATGGTCCAGTTTCGCCGCGAAACGATCTTGCAAGGCCACGAATTTCTCTTGTGGATCGCCCGCGCTCAACGCTTCCGGCAAACCCGGAAAATCCTCCGGCAGTCCGTAGAAATCCAGCAGCGTGCTGATCCACGCGTCGCTATCGTTCGTCAAACGCAACGGGTGCCGATGAATCTGGTTCCAGTTCGACACACCACTCGCGCAAGGTTTTCATTGGGCTTCCTTGACCAGGGGCTTGCCCGCCCTGGTGATCACGAACGGTTCTCCTTGCGCGGCCTTTTCCGACAAGGACTCCGCCAGAAAGGCGAGAATGTCGCGCCGCCTGGCCTGGCGGCCCAGCCAGTCCCGGACGCGCAGGATTTCGGGGAATTCCGCGCCGAAGCGTTCGCGCAGGAGATCGTCCCGGAAGGAGGCCACCCGGCGCGACTGGATGTCCTTTTGCCAGCGCTCGGTCAGGATGATGTCGAGATAGGAGGCCAGGCCGCTTTGCTCCAACTGTTCCCATTCGCCGGCGTCGAGCCAGACGACGCCGCAGGGCGGGCAGAAATCCAGCCAGAAGCTGTCCGCGTCGCCGGTGCGGTAGCGCGCCATGACGCGCTGGCACGAGGGGCAGAGCCGGGCTTTCGAGAGCGTTTCGCGACCGGGCAGGTGGGAGGGGTTCACTGCCGGCCGCTCGGAATCATGCCGCTCGATCCACGGCAGATAATCCTGCAGGGCGAGCACGACGGCCCGGCATTTCGGACAACGCTGCGCCAACAGGCCGTCCGCCGGCTCGTGACGCTCGAACTGCGCGCGAGGCTCGCAGGAGCAGGCGATGTTTTTCATGGCGATCATTTTGGTATATGTCATACGAGGACAAGCTCTCCATTATATCGGATCATGCCTTGAAGGCGCCCCGATCTACGGCTTTCCGCCTTCCGCGTGAGACATCGGGAGCACGGGCTGCGCCTCGGAATCGGAGACCAGCACGGTCATCAGGTTGGTGACCAGTTGTACCCTGTCCCGGTCGTTGAAGCTCACGGTATTGCCGCGGGCAAGCTCTTCGAGCGCCATTTGCACCATGCTGACCGCGCCGTGCACGATCTGCACGCGGGCGGCCACCACCGCCGCGGCCTGTTGGCGGCGCAGCATGGCGCTGGCGATTTCGGGAGCGTAGGCGAGGTGCGCGATCTTGGCTTCGATGACCTCGATGCCCGCCAGCTCCACGTGCTTCTGGATGCTTTCCCGAAGCAGGCTGGAGACGGCTTCCAGATCGCCGCGCAGGGAATTCGCGCCCTGCTCGTCGCCGTCGTAGTGACGGGTGCTCACCACCTGGCGCAAGGCGGATTCGCTCTGGATGGCGACGAAGCTGTCGAAATCCGATACGTCGAACGTCGCCCGCGCCGTATCGCGCACCCGCCAGGCGATGACCGCGGCGACTTCCACCGGATTGCCGGATTGATCGTTGACTTTCAGCTTCGCGGTATCGAAGTTATGAACGCGCAAGGAAATTTTTCGCCGAGCGCAAAGGGGATTGCACCAGAAAAACCCCGGAGTTTTGATGCTCCCCGCATAGCTGCCGAAAAAGGTGAGCACGGTGGCGATATTGGGCTGCAGAATGACGAAACCATGCAGCCCGATCAATGGAAGCGCCACGATCAGAATGGCCAGCGCGCCGGCGAGCAGCGCGGACGAAAAGACGAACAAAAAGACAAACAGCCAGCCGGCGGCAAACGCAAGCAGGTAAATGAACAGCACCAGCCAGCCGTTGACGAAAAAAGCCCGGTATTCCTTGCTGCCGGATGAAAGGTCCATGAAAACTCCCGATGGCGACGAACTACGGTCCGGGGAACGCCCGGAGGATGAGCCGGACGGGGCTTTGCTGCCGGCTCATGGCGCGAGCATGTTCCCGCTCATTTCCCGAACCTCTCCAGCAAGGTCTTCGCCGCCGCCTTCTGCGCCTCCGATCCTTCGGCGTCGATCCTGTGCAGCAAGGCCGCGACCGACAGGTTCTGCACGCTGCCCGAGGCTTCGCCCAGGGCGCCCAATACGCCCTTCAAATCCTCGACGAGATCGCGCTCGCCGGCAAGGTGGTCGCGCAGGCCGACTTTCAGCGTGTTGCTCTTGCTGATCGCGCCGTCGATACCCTTGCCGACGGCCAGGGCGTTCACGAAGCGCTCGAAGTAATCGCCCTCGCCGCCGACGATGTCGATGTTGGCCTTGGCCAGCGCCGTGCCGAGCACTTCCGCCTGTTCGCGGGCGATGCCGCTCTGCGCCTCGATGGCCTTCAGCGTCTCGGTGTGGGCGCGTTCCAGCTTCATGCGGAATTCCTCGTGGGCGCGGGTGTCTTCGCTCATCGACTTCATGGCGTCGAATTTTTCCTTGAGACCCTTGGCTTCCGCGGCGAAACGGATTTCGATCACCCCGGCCTCGGCTTGGCCGACGCTGGTGATCGCCTGCGCGTCGGCGGCGCGCACCTTGACTTCGGCCATGCCCTGCTTTTCCGTTCCTTCGGCTTCGGCGAACAGTTTGGCTTGCAGCGCCTCGGCCTCGGCGCGGCCGTGTTTTTCCACGGCTTCGGCGTCGGCGATCTTGACCTTGGCGTCGATGAGGCCCTGCTTTTCCTTGGCATCCGCCGCGACCAGCAGCACCCTGGCTTCGGCCAGACCCGGCGCGGCGGTGAGCGCCTCGATGCCCTCGGCCTCGCGCTTCTTGGCTTCCGCCGCCTTTTCGGCGACCTTCAGCCTGGCCTCGGCCAGCGTCAGTTCCTCGCTCGCCTTGAACTGGGCGCGCTGCACGGCGGCTTCCGCGTCTTTCACGTCTTTCACGAATTTTTCCTCGGCCTCGCCCTGCGCGGTGAGAATGACGGCCTTCTTGGTGCGCTCGGCCTCGGCCACCACGCGCACTTCCTTGATCGCTTCCTCCTGCTCGGCGACGGTGCGCTCGACGATCACCCGTTCACGGATGACGTCGGCGATCGCCTTCTTCTGGATTTCGACGGCGCGATCCCGGTCGATTTCCTGCAACGCGACTTCCTTCTCGCGGTCGACGATTTCCAGCTTCCTCGCCCGGGTGACCTTTTCCTCCTCGACCGCCACGGCGCGCTTGCGGTTGTTTTCGGCGACTTCCTTTTCGCGGGTGGTGTTCTCCTGCTGCACGGCGATCGCCTGCTCGGCCTGCAGGCGGGCGAGTTCGGCCTTGGCGTGCTCCTCGGCCTCGACGCGCTTCGCCTCGGCTTCCTCGCGCGCCTTCACCGTGGCGATTTCGCGCTGCTGCTTGTATTCGGCGTCGGCCTGCTGGCGTTCGAGTTCGAGGATGGCCTCGCGGGTCTCCACGTCCTTCTTCTTGATCTGCATTTCCTCGTTGCGCTTGAACTCGTTGGTGCGCACGTGCTCCTGCGCGGTCAGGTCGGTGATCTTCTTGATGCCCTGCGCGTCGAGGATGTTGTTCGGGTCGAGCCGGGCGAGCGGCGTCTGTTCGAGATAGTCGATCGCCACGTCGGCCAGCATGTAACCGGAAAGATCGTCGCCGATCTGCTGCCGGGTGCGGTCGCGGAAATGGTCGCGCGCCTGATAGAGATCGACGAAATCCATCGACTTGCCGACGGTCTTCAGGGCCTCCGAGAATTTGGCGGCGAAGAGCCGCTCCAGCGTGTCCTGGTTCGACGCCCGCGCGCAGCCGATGCCCTGCGCCACGCGCAGCACGTCATCGGCGGTCTTGTTGACCTGTACGAAGAAAGTCACCTTGATGTCGGCGCGGATGTTGTCCTGGCAGATCAGCCCGTCGTTGCCGATGCGCTCGATGACGATGGTCTTGCGGGAAATGTCCATCAGTTCCGCCTTGTGGATGACGGGGTAGACCATGCGCCCGGTGAAGGTGACTTCCGGCTCGCTGCGCAGGGTATTGACGATCATCGCGTAGCCCTGCTCCACCTTGCGGTAGAAGTGGGCGAACATGGCGAAGACGCCGAAGATGAACAGCGCGCCGATGGCGACGGCCAGGAGCATCAGCATGGCGGACGGCCCCAGGTTGCCCAGGACGGACAGCGCGACAACGCCGATGATCAGGACCGTCAACACGAAGATGAATTTTCCCATGTCGTTTTTTCCTCAAAGGAGACAGTTGAAAAGGCGGTCAGGACTTGGCGGCGACGCGATAGACGCGCGCCGCCTCGTCGTAATCCACGATCAGCGCGATATCGTAGCGCTTCAGGGTATTGGGGGTGTGCGCGACGACGCGGATGTGATACTCCTCGCTGCCGCCCCAGACCACGGCGTGGCCGAATTGTTCATCGACCGAGCCGGTTTCGATGCGGCATTCGCGCCCGACGAGCGAGGCGTTGGAGATGGCGTTGGCCTTGGCGAACAGGCCGCGCAGCGGCCGCACGCAGAGAGCGGCGAGCGGCAGCGCGACGGCGAAGGCGGCGACGAGAATGCCGCTGCCGGCGACGAAGCGCAGGATTTCCGTCGGCACGAGCGGCAGGATCCACAGGCTGGCGAACGCCGAAACGAACCAGGAGATGAACGCCAGCAGGCTGACCACCACCGAGATCGGCACGCCGCCCAGCCCGAAGGCGACGAGGCGGCTGGCCAGCGAGACTTCGCCGTCGGCCTCGCCATCGAGGGGATGCGGGGAGTCGGGCGAGGCATCGCCCGGATCCATTTCGCCGCCGGCATCCCCCAGATCCACCTCGCCGCCCGCGTCGCCCAGGTCCACGCCGAAACCGCCGCCCTCGAAATCCACCAGCCCCAGGATCGCCAGCAGCCAATACACCAGCACGATGCCCAGCAGCACCGTGTAGATCGCCGTCGGATAACCGGTCAGTACCGCAAGGAGGTTCATGAGGGTGCCCTTGTTGTCGAGAAGTGTCGGGGATGGAAGGGGAGTCTACGCCAGTCATGATGCTACTAAACTGAACCAATCAAAAGCTCGTGACAAACTTTCCGGGAAACGGATGAAAGAGGACGGCACTTCATTTATTATCCCTATCGATTTCACGTTTTATTTCAGGAGATCTCGATGTCCGACACCCAATCGCCAGACGGGAAGAAACGCTCGCTGCCCCGTGGCTGGAGTGACAACCCTTTCGAAGCGCCGACTGCGCACGTCGAGGACGCGCGCAGGCCGATCGACGACGCGCTCGCCGATGAGCCGAACCAGCTTGCCGCCGGGCGCGGCCTCGCGTGGTGGAGCGAAGGCTGGCATCTGTTCCGGGAAGCCACGGGCCTGTGGATCGGGATCGGTTTCGTGATGCTGCTCATCAGCGTCGTGGTTGGCCTGATTCCCATCATCGGCAATCTGGGATCGCTCCTTTTTCCGGTATTCGGCGCCGGTCTGATGCTCGGCTGCCACAGTCTGGATTCCGGAGGGGAGCTGCACTTTGGCCATCTGTTCGCCGGATTCCAGAGCCATTGCGGCCGCCTGCTGGCGGTCGGCCTGCTCTACCTGCTCGGCGTGATCGCCATGGTCGTAATCGTTTTCGCGCTCGGGCTGGGCGGCGGCTTTGCCGCGTCGGCGGTCGGAGGAGGGGAAGACGCGGCGGTGCTGTCCGGTCTGCTGGGCGGTCTGGTGGGCTTGCTGCTGATCATCCCGCTGGCCATGTCCGTGTGGTTCGCTCCGGCCCTGGTCGCGCTGCACGATCTGACGGCGCTCGAGGCGATGAAGCAGAGTTTCCGCGGCTGCCTGCGCAACGTCCTGCCGTTCCTGATCTACAGCCTCGTGTTCCTCGGGTTGGCCGTTCTCGCCACCTTGCCCGTGGCGCTCGGCTGGCTGCTGCTCACCCCGGTGACTGTTTGCAGCGTCTATGCGAGTTATCGCGACATTCTGACCAACAGAAGCTGATGCGGCGCGCGGTTCCTCCGCCGTCCGAGCGGCCTCGTCTGGATACGCTCTCCCGGGTGCTCACCCCCGAAGGCTGCGAACTCGAGTTGCGCCTGGCCGGTCCGGTGGTGCGGGCGCGCGCTTGGCTCGTCGATCTGCTCATCCGCCTGCTGATCTTCGCCGCAATCGCCTCGCTGCTGGGCTACGCCGGCTATTTCCGCTCGGCCGTGGCGATCCTGCTGGCCTTTTTCCTGGAATGGTTCTATCCGATCGTCTTCGAGGCGCTGTGGCATGGAACCACGCCGGGGAAGCGCCTGTCGGGGCTCATCGTGCTGCACGACGACGGCACGCCGGTCGGCTGGGGCGCTTCGTTTACGCGCAACACGCTGCGCGCGGTCGACTTCCTGCCAATGGCTTACGCCTGCGGTTTATCGACGATGTGGCTGGACCCGCACGGCAAGCGCCTGGGCGACGTGTTGGCGGGAACGGTGGTGGCCTATCGGGAACGGCTCGCGCCGCCGGCGATCGACGACGATGATTGCGAGCAGGAGACGCCGCCCTTCGCCCTGAGCGAAGCGGAGCAGCGAGCGCTGATCGAATACCGCCTGCGCGCCGGCGCGCTGACCAGCGCGCGCGCCGCGGAACTCGCTGAACTCGCGCTGCCATTGACCGAAGGATTGCGTCCGGAGGCCGCGCAGGCGCGCCTGTTCCGCATCGCCAACCGGCTGCTCGGACGGGGCGGCAGCCAGGCCGAGACGGGATTGGCCGGCGATGGAGAATTCTCCGTCTCTCGATGAGAAACCGTGAAAGCCGGGATCCCGCGAACAGCAAAGGCCTCATCCTGGAAAACCTCCGGCGGAACCTGCGCGACCGGCACGCCATGCCCGGCGCGCGACGACGATCCACTGTCCCTGGTCGCCATGCACCCGGGCCGGCTCATGACGAATTCATTTCCTTGGACGTCGTTGAAATATGGTCCGCCGGGAGACGGATGGTGTTTGCCTTCCCCCTGCCCGCAGTTCGGCGTCGAGCAGCGCCAGCCGTTCCGGCGTGCCCACGTCGACCCAGCGCCCGGCGTGCCGTTCCCCGGTCAGCTCACGCCGCGCGATGGCGGCGTCGAGCAGCGGGCGCAGCTTCATCACCGCCTGGTCCGGCACGCCGGCGAAGAACCGGGGCGAAAAGACGCCGATGCCGGCGTAGGTATGGGTCGGCCCGAGGCCATCGGCGGCGCGGCGCACCGTTTCCCCCTCCAGGCGGAAGTCGCCCGCGGCGTGCCACGGCGGGTTGTCGACCAGCACCAGGTGGGCGAGGCGATCGGCCAGCGCGTATGCGCGCCGGAAATCCCAGTCGCACCAGATATCGCCGTTGACCACCAGGAAGGGATCGCCGCCCAGAAGCGGCAGCGCGCGCGCGATGCCGCCGGCGGTTTCCAGCGCGCCGGGCGGTTCCGGCGAATAGCGAATCGAGAGCCCGAAAGCGCCGCCATCGCCCAGCGCCGCTTCGATCTTCCCGCCGAGATGCGCGTGGTTGACGATCACTTCGTCAAAGCCGCAGGCCGCCAGGCGTTCCAGGTGCCAAACGATCAGCGGCTTGCCGCCGGCGGCGAGCAGGGGTTTCGGCGTCGCGTCGGTGAGCGGGCGCAGGCGCTCGCCGCGCCCGGCGGAGAGGATCATCGCTTTCATCAGGAGAACTGGGGAATTCAGGTTTACCGTTTCCGGACGAATTTCAACGCAGCGCGGCGGCCATCGCCGACAGGCAGTTGATCATGCGGACGGCGTGCTCCACCGAAGCCGCGCAAAACTGCAAGGTCACGCCGTCGACGCGATCCAGGGCGGGCCACTGGCAGAACAGGTCGGCGTGCGCCGGGGTGCGCGCTTGCAGGCGCGCCTGGATCGGGCCTTGCATCGACAGCGGCTCGGCCGAGTGAATGACGCTCATCGCCTGCCGGGCGGCGGCGCGGATGGCTGCGCGGGAAGCCTCGGGCGAGAGCGAGATGGCGCTGTGCCGTCCGACGGCTTCCTTGGTCGCGGCGAATACGCAGTGCGGGAAAAGCGGGCGGGTTTCCGCGACGAAGACGTCGTCGCCGCTGGCCATGATGACCGGCACGCCCATTTCGCCGGCCAGCGCGCCGTAGAGTCCGGCTTCGCCGAGTTCCGAGCCGTTCAGCCAGAGGCGGGCGAACGCGGCGCTGTTGATGGTGTGGGCGAGCACGCCCCTCGCTTCGCCGCGCGCGTGGAATCCCACCAGCATCGCCGCGCCGAATTCCGCGGAAAGGCCGCCCATCATGCCCAGCGAACGCGGCTTGCCGCTGATCAGGCGGGCGCGCGCGTCGAGCTCGTCGGGCAGCAGGTTGCGGTAGCCGCCGTGGGAGTCGGCCACCCATACTTCCGTGGCGCCGCCATCGAAGGCGCCGCCGACGGCCGCGTTGGCTTCGCAGGTCATCCAGCGCCGGGCTTTCTCGTGCTCGGCGTGGCCTTCCCGCGTCTGGTCCGGGTGAACGACGCCGGCGACGCCTTCGATGTCGGTAACGATCAGGATGCGCATGGATTCTCCTCGTCGGGAAGACGCCGCAGGACCTCGCGCAGCGTGCGGCGCGTGTGGCCGTCGCGGCCGCGCACGGGCTCGGCGTGCCACAGGGCATGGATGATGGCCTGTTCGGTGGCGTCCGCCGCGGCCAGAAAGAGCGGGTCGAGACGCGTCTCGTGCAGCATCGCGAGCGCCGGCATCGGCCGATCCGACAGATGGGGCACGGTATAGGCGGTGGAGAAGGCCAGCGCGATGTCGCCGCTGCCATGGCCGAAGACCGAACCGGTGCGCGCCAGACCCGCCCCCGCGCGCCAGGCCAGGCGGCGCAACTGGCGCGCGTCGAGCGGCGCGTCGGTTGCCAGCAGCATGATGATCGAACCCTGCTCGGGCTGTTCCGGCGCGGGATCGCCGCCGGAAGAAGCGCGGGCAGCGGCGAGCTTGCGGCCCAGCGGGCATCCTCCCAGCGTCAACATGCCGAGCCTGCCGAAATTGGCCAGCACCAGCGCGCCGACCACATGCCCGCCCGCCCGGCGCGAGGCGCTGCCGACGCCGCCCTTCAGCTCGAAGGCGCTCATGCCGCGCCCGGCGCCGACGCTGCCCTGGACGAAGCCGGCGGCGGCGGTCTCGAGCGCGCTCCGGTAGTGCTCCCCGCCGACGGCCAGCGCGCGGATATCGTTGAGATAGCCGTCGTTGCATTCGCAGACGAGCGGATTGACCGTCGGCCATTCGCGTCCGATCTGCCTGTGCGAGGCCATCGCCGCGCGGATTTGCGCCTCCGCCAGCGGGCCGACGGCGAAAGTGTTGGAGAGCGCGATGGGCGTTTCCAGGACGCCGAGCTCCCGGATCTGGATGAGCCCCGCGCTCTTGCCGAAACCGTTGATCACCGCGGCGGCGGCCGGAACCTTGTCGACGAAGGGATCGCCGGCATGCGGCACGACGACCGTGACGCCGGTCTGCACAGCGCCCCGGTCGAGCGTGACGTGGCCGACGCGGACTTCCCCCGCGTCGCTGATCGCGTCGCGCGGACCGGCAGGAAGGATGCCGACGCGGGGCGGGTTCATGGCATCTTTTCCAGATACGCCACGTCGTCATGTGGATTGGCGTAACAAGGCGCCGTTTCGACGGGACGGGGGATTGGCGCGGCGCCGCGCGCCGGTTCGGGAAGCCATCCACCGATTGTTTCACCGTTGCGAGGACCGCGGGCCCGTTCTCCGAATGGGCGAAGCCGCGAACTTTCCGTCCTCCTGGCAAATGCGATGGCGCTGTCGTGTCGAAGGAGATTTCCGCGATTCATCTTTGATCGATCTTCGGGTCGAGCGCGTCGCGCAGGCCGTCGCCGAGCAGATTGAAAGCCAGTACGGTGAAGAAGATGGCGAGACTGGGGAAGACGGCGATGTGCGGGGCGTTGACCATGTCGGTGCGGGCGGCGTTGAGCATGGCGCCCCATTCCGGCGTCGGCGGCTGCGCGCCCATGCCGAGGAAGGAGAGGCTGGCGGCGGTGATGATCGAGGTGCCGATGCGCATGGAAAAATACACGACGATCGACGAGATCGTCCCGGGCAGGATGTGGCGCACGAGAATCGTCCAGTCGGACGCGCCGATGCTCCTGACCGCTTCGATGTAGGTCAGGTGCTTCAAGGCCAGCGTGTTGCCGCGCACCAGCCGGGCGAAGGCCGGGATGGAAAAGACGGAGACGGCGGCGATGACGTTGATCATGCCGTTGCCGAGGACGGCGATGACGCCGATGGCGAGCAGGATGCCGGGGAAGGCGAACAGCACGTCGGAAACGCGCATGGTGATACGGTCCCACCAGCCTTCGTAGTAGCCGGCCAGGAGGCCCAGGCTGGTACCGATCAGCGCGCCGATGGCGACCGAGAGCACGCCGGCGGCCAGCGAGATGCGCGCGCCCATCAGCACGCGGCTGAAGATGTCGCGCCCGAGCGAATCGACGCCGAACCAGTGCGCGGCCGAAGGGAGCGCGTTGAGCGCGTCGTAGTCGAAATAGTTTTCCGCGTCGAAGGGCGCGAGCCAGGGCGCCAGGATGGCGACGGCGACGAGCGCGATGACGAAGCAGCCGGCGATCATCGCCAGGCGCTGTTTCTTGAACTTGCGCCAGAATTCGCTCCAGGGGGTACGCACTTCACCCGAGGCCGCGGCAGTGGGAGTCACCGTATTCATGAGCCTCATTGGAAGCGAATGGTCGGATTGATTACGGCGTACAGCACGTCGACGATCAGGTTGATCAGGATGAATTCGAGCGAGAAGAGCAGTACCTCGGTCTGGATGATCGGATAGTCGCGCATGTCGACGGCGTCGATCAGCAGGCGGCCCATGCCGGGCCAGTTGAAGACGACCTCGACGACGATCGAGCCGCCGAGCAGGAAGCCGAATTGCAGGCCCATCATCGTCACCACGGGAATCATCGCGTTGCGCAAACAATGTTTCAGCACCACCAGTGGCTCGCTGACGCCCTTGGCGCGCGCCGTGCGCACGAAGTCCTCCTGCATGATCTCGACGAAGGAGGCGCGCGTAAACCGCGCCATCACGGCGGCTACCGCCGCGCCGAGCGTTATCGACGGCAGCACGTAGTGCCTCCACGAATCGGCGCCCATCGACGGCAGCCAGCCGAGCCAGACGGCGAAGATCTGCATCAGCAGCATGCCCAGCGCGAAGGCCGGAAAGGAAATGCCGGAGACGGCGAGCGTCATGCCCAGCCGGTCCGGCCAGCGGTTGCGCCATACCGCGGAGGCGATGCCGATGCTCATGCCGAAGACCACCGACCAGCCCATGCTGGCGAGCGTGAGCCACAGCGTGGGCAGGAAACGATCGGCGATTTCCTGGCTGACCGGGCGCTTGGTGCGCAGCGATCTGCCGAATTCGCCGCGCAGCGCGTTGGCGAAGAAGGTCACGAACTGCACGTGCAGCGGCTTGTCGAGGCCGAGATCCTGGCGCACCAGCTCCACCGTCGCCGCGTCGGCGTCCTGCCCGGCCGCCAGCCGCGCCGGATCGCCGGGCAGCATGTGCACGAACAGGAAGACCAGCACCGCCACGATGAACAGCGTCGGGATCAGTCCGAGCAGGCGTTTGACGATGTAATTGAACATGTTTCAATCCTCGCCCGTGACTTCAGGCATGCCACGAAACCAGGGCAATCGCATTGTGGTCTCCCTCCATTCGTCGAAAACGAGCGCGAGCGAAGCAATCCAGCGGGCCATGTTAGACATCAATGCTACCGTTCTCGTCTTCGTTGTCGCTATAGTTAAACTCAACCTTGCTCTGAGCAACGATTTCGTCCATCACCGTTTGCAACTGGCCGGATTTCACTACGGTGTCGAATGCGGTGACGAGGTCCTTGACATTGATAATGTCTTCGATGGTCTTCATGTAGGAATCGACGACAGTCTCAATCTTGTATTTCGCAACTGCCTGTGCACGAATGGCAGTGCGAATTTGATCTACGGTTTTGTCAGATTTTACGACGAAGGTAATTGGAAACCGTTGCACCTTGTCAATGTCGAGAAAATACTTGTTGACATCAATGGCTTCAGTTACTTGAAAAAAACGTCCCAAGGGTTTCATGACAAAATCTATGCCGCCGTCGTTGGCATTCGTTCGTCCGGTTTTGTACAGGATTAGAAATTCCTCGGAGACGGTATCCTTGGTTTCTCCGATCCACACGGTTTCCTGATGATACCTGGCTTTGAGAACTGCGTAGCTCACAATCTCAAATACACGAGCATCAACATTCGGCTTCAACTGTTGCACAACAAAGTCGACAGCTTTTTGGGGTTCGCTTTTTCCGAGTTCGGTAATTTGCCTGCATGTTTCAAGGAACCCCTCGAACGCGGCCTTTTTCGTTGCGACGTATGCGTCAATGACGTCGATAATTGCGCGAGCAAGGTTATGGGTGTGGTCCTTGCCGTCCTTTCGACGAATGACGACTTGCAGCAGGTCTTCCTGGATCCAGTAGCGTTGTGATTCCACATCACGTACAATCGGCGGCTTTCCTATCGTTGGATAGAACTTTTTGAACTCGTCATTCAAGCGAGAATTAAGCGCATGGTTTTGAAGTTTGGCTCCGAATGGCAATTCGCGTTGTCGTTTGAATAAGTCCGAGAAACGTGCGCCTTGATATTTGGAATATGGTACCACTGCCTTGCCATCGGCAAAACCATTCCTGATGTAATCCTCGACTACGACGTATAGCGCGTAGTGGTTGGCGAAAGCACCACGGGCTTTGGAGCCTCGGTTCGCCGCTTTAGTCTTGTTATTTAGGTAACCAAGAATTGGGCTTGCTTGAAAAACGTCTTCGGCGTATTCGCCGAAATGTTGTTGCAGCACCTCAGTGATTGTTGAAGTAAACGAGTGCTGTGCGATTTCAAATTTAGACATCAAAGAGCTCTATCTGTTTTTCGTCGATTGCGCTGCCACGAACACCGTTTCCATTTTTGCGGACATAGGTCTTGTCGGGAGCGCGAAGCGGTTCGCCATTAAACTGGCCAGCAATACCTAGGCGACGCAGGCCAACTTTTACGTAATCTAGTTGAAGTTCAATGCCAATTGATTTTCGGCCCAAGCGTTGCGCGACTGCGCAAGAGGTAAATGTACCGCCAAAAGGATCAAGGACGAGGTCGTTAGGGTTTGTACTGGCCCTGATGATGCGCTCCAAGAGCGCCTCTGGTTTTTGACTCGGATGCTCTTCGTATTCAGCCATGCGGTAACGGACACGCGGAATATACCAGGTATTACCTGGAATTTTTGTTGTCTTGTATGGCGCGGGAACTCCTTTGCGGTAGTCGATAAGCTTTCTGACCGCGCCGGTCTTGGCCTCCACTTCAATATCATCTACGTTAAATGTGTATGCCTTCGGATCCTTGACGCAAAAAAGAATTGGTTCGTATAGAGAGCCAAAATACTTCTTGGCTTGGACACCCGAACTATCGTAATGCCAAACAATCCGGGAAAGAATGCTCATGCGCTCTCGGAGCCACAGGTCCAGGTAAGGCATTGCCTGTGTGCTGGTCATGACGTAGAGACTGCCTGTTGGCTTGAGCTTTCCAATGCACAGTTCAAGCCATCGATAACACCATTCGGCATAGGCGTTGTCAGATGGCCAAACGTCCTTGAACTCACCAAAGCGTTTTCCAATGTTATAGGGCGGATCAGCAAATACCAAATCAACCGATCCATCCGGCACATCATGCAGTGCTGTTAAGCAATTACCATAGTAAATGGTGGCATCTGGGTTTGTGTACTTCTCGAAATCATCCATTTTTAGTGTTGCCGTATGGTCGTAAAGCGACAGTTTACCTTTGGGTGGTGTTGGCATCGAGTGTACAGAGCGGGCGCAGGTGAATAGTCTACCTCCGGTTTGAAACCCCGCCTTTCAGAAGGGGCTACGGTCGAGCCAATACGCTGGCCCTGGGCACGGAACGGGGAGATCGTTCCTCGCGGGGCAGGCCCGTGCCTGTCCCGCGTCAGGGTCGATCGCGAACGGCTTTACTTCACGTCGATCTCCGAATACTCATACGAGGCGTCCGGCATGACGTAGATGCCGGAGACGTTCTTGGCGCGGGCGTAGAGCATCTTTTCGGTCACCAGGAAGACCCACGGCGCGTCGTCCCAGATCTGCTGCTG
>JAITIQ010000089.1 GCA_031279425.1 Accumulibacter sp. | reverse complement strand
GCGGCCTTGAACTCGCCATGGCGGCGGATCTGCGCATCGCGGTGAAAAAGGCGAAATTCGGCAATCCGGAAGTCACCCTGGGCATGATCCCCGGCTGGATGGGGACGAGCCGGCTGGCTGAATCGATCGGCCTGGCAAGGGCGCGTCACCTCCTGCTGCTCGGTTCGCCGATCAGCGCGGCGCAGGCGTATGAATGGGGAATCGTGACCGCGCTGGCGGAAGACGAGGACGATCTCGCCCTTAGGCTCGAGGCCTGGCTGGATCGCCTGCTGTCCAACGGGCCGGTGGCCATGGCGCTGGTCAAGGGGGTGGTGGAGACGCTGCACCGGGATTTGCGCGCGCATCACGCCAGCGCCACGGCCCAGGCGGCGGGCACCGAGGATTGCCGGGAAGGCGTGCGGGCTTTCAGAGAGAAGAGAAAGCCCGTCTATCGCAATCATTGATCGAAACGCGCCGGAGAATCGTCATGAGTCATGCGAAATTCATGAGCGCCGCCGAGGCGGCGGGTCTGATCCGGGACGGCGACACGGTGGCCGTCAGCGGCAACGGCGCGGGAATGAGTTCCCCCGAGGAAATCCTGGCCGAGATCGAAAAACGCTTCCTCGAAACGGGCCATCCGCGCGATCTGACCCTGGCGCACTCGCTCGGCTTTGGCGACCGGGATCGCCTGGGAAGCAACCGTTTCGCCCACGAAGGGATGCTGCGCAAGGTGATCGCCGCGCATTTCACGTGGTCGCCGCGCATGCAGCAACTGGTCCGCGACGAGAAGATCGAAGCCTATTGCCTGCCCGGCGGGGTGATACAACATCTGTTCCGGGAAATCGGCGCCGGCCGTCCGGGCCTGTTTACCCACCTGGGCCTGGGCACCTTCGTCGACCCCAGGCGGCAGGGCGGGCGCTGCAACGCGCGCAGCGGGGAAACGCTGGTCGAATGGATGCGGATCGACGGCCGGGAGATCCTGCGCTACAAGCCGTTCAAGGTGGATGTGGCGATCGTGCGCGGCACCTACGCCGACAGCCGGGGCAACATCAGTCTTGAAGAAGAGGCGGTCGATCTCGACGTGCATACGATCGCGCTGGCGGCGCACAACTGCGGCGGCATCGTGCTGACGCAGGTGCGGCAGCTCGTCGAGGCGGGGAGCCTCAAGGCGAAGAACGTGCGAATTCCGGGGATCATGGTCGATGGCGTCGTGCCGGCGCCGGAACAGCGGCAGTTCTACGGGCGGGACTATGACATTACGGTCAGTGGCGGCCGCCGGGCCTATCTGGAGGCGGCCGCCGCGGACATTCCGGCGAAGCTGGAACGGCGCATCATCGCGCGCCGCGCCGCGCTCGAATTGAAATCCGGGGCATCGCTCAATTTCGGCTTCGGCATGCCGGGCGGCATCTTCGGCGTGGTGGCCGAGCAAGGGATCGGCGATCAATTGTGGATGAGCGTCGAGCAGGGAGTGCACAACGGCCGGATGCTCGACGACGCGCTGTTCGGAGCGGCGCGCAATGCGGACGCCATTCTGCCGTCCATCGAACAATTCGACTTCTACAGCGGCGGCGGCATCGACATCGCCTTCCTGGGCATGGGCGAGGCGGATGCGCAGGGCAACGTCAACGTCTCGCATCTGGGCGGGAAGCTGATCGGTCCGGGCGGCTTCATCGAAATCGCCCAGAACGCCAAGAAAGTGGTGTTCTGCGGAACTTTCGACGCGGCGGGAACGCGCATGGAGTTTCGCGACGGGAAACTCGCAATCCTTCAATCCGGGGCAGTGAAAAAGTTCGTGAAAGAGGTCGAGCGCATCACCTTCAGCGGGGATTTCGCGCGCGCGCAGCATCAGGAAGTCCTGTTCGTGACCGAGCGCGCCGTATTCCGGCTGGCCGGCGAAGGTCTGGAGCTGATCGAAGTGGCGCCCGGCGTGGACGTGGACAGGGATATCGTCGCCTGCATGTCGTTTCGTCCCATCATCGGGCAGCCCGGGCCGATGCCGCGCGAAGTCTTCGGATGACACGGAAAACCACCGGCGCGCTATGATCACGGGCCGGATTCGGAGAGATCCGGCCCGTGTGTTTTTTCAAGGAGACATCCATGACCATTTCCATGTATCAGGCGAGTGTTCCGGTTTTCGTCCGCATGCTCAACAATCTCGGCGCCATTCTCGACAAGGGAGGGGCGCATGCGCAGGCGCGGAAGATCGACGCGCGCGTGCTGCCCGCCTCACGCCTGATCGCCGACATGTTTCCGTTGAGCCGGCAGGTGCAGATCGCCAGCGATCACGCCAAGGGCGCGGTGGCCCGCCTGGCGGGCGTCGAAATCCCGAAGTACGAGGATGACGAACAGACGATCGAGGAATTGCAGGCGCGCATCGCCAAGACCGTCGCCTTCGTCGAGAAATTCACCGCGGCAGAGATCGACGGCAGCGAAGAGCGCGAGATCGTCCTGATCATGCGCAGCGGAGAGCAGCGCTTCCAGGGGCTGGACTATCTGCTGGGATTTGCCATTCCGAACTTCTATTTCCACGTGGTCACGGCCTACGACATCCTGCGCCAGAACGGCGTGGAGGTCGGCAAGCGCGATTTCCTCGCCGGCTGATCCGGAACGTTCTTCCGTCATCGCCGGGCGCGCCCCGCGATGGCATGCACTCTGAGCCACGCCGACGAAGTGTTGGGGCAGCGGCGGGATGACTGCATCCCGCCGGGGACGGCAAGAACACCCTGTACGGCGGGCGGGTGACCGAGCGCGGTCTGCGACAGGCATTTCCCCCGCATTTTCTCCGTCTTCACGGGTTTCTCTGCGTTCTCCGTGCCGGATGCGGTTTCCGGCTTCATTTCTGCGCCTCGACCGCGTCGTAAAGTTCCCGCCGCAGCGCTTCCGCGGACTGCCCCTCGGCCTCGGTCAAGCGGATCCGGCGCATCAGTTCGGCGATCCGGGCCTGGATGGCGATCCGCGCCTGGTCGTTCCGATCGACGGCGGGCGCGGCCTTGCCTTTTCTTGCCTGGACCCCGGCCGACGCTTTCGGGCGGGCGTTGGCCGTGATCCGCGCGCGTTCGCCGCCGAACTGGTTGCGCTTGGCAGTGATCACGATGGAGTTCGGCCGGTACGGCAGCGGTGTCGGCCGTCTCGCCTGGCGCTGGGCCACGGCCTGCGCGCGCAGTTCCTGAATCCGCTGGCGCAGGAGGACATGCAGCGACTCGCTGGGCCGTCCGGCCGCTTCGGCTTCACCGATCCTCGTCAGCAGTTCCTCGATCTCGCTGGGCGCCGGCGCGGAGCGCGACGGCGCGCCGAAGTCTTCCTTGGGCGTCCGGACGGCGATCTCGAATTCCTCGGGCGAGGAGATCATCTTGCCCACGCGGTAATGGTCGTAGCGCATGGCCAGGGTGAGCGCCGTGTCGCCCCAGTCGTTTCTCGACTTCGCGTCCGCGCCCGTTTCGAGCAACATCCTGGCCAGTTCCTCGCGCCCTTCGCGCGCGGCCATCATCAGGGGAGTCGAGCCGTTGGGCGAACGGGCATTGACGTCGGCGCCCCGTTCGATCAGATAGCGGGCCAGTTCCCGGTGGCCGTTGAACACCGCGTAATGCAGGGCACCCCAATAGCTGCCGTCGCGGTTTGCCGGAGCGCCGTGGTCGAGCAGCCATTTGACGGCTTCCAGATGACCGTTCCATGCCGCCAGTTGCAATGCCTGCTCGCCGTTGCGGTTGACGCGTCGCGGATTGGCGCCGCGTTCGACGAACAACTGCATCATCTCGATGTTGCCGTGCCAGGCGGCGCTCATCAGTCCGGTGCCGATGGATTGCCCCTGGAATTCGGCATCGAGCCCTTCGTCGAGCCAGGCCCGCACCCTGGCGACGTCGCCCAGTTCCAGCGCCCGGCTGAACGCCACCGGGTCCGGCAACGCCGCCGGCGCCAGGCCGGCCCACAGGCCGAAACCCAGCAGCGCGAGGTATTTCATCAGAATTTTTCGCATCGACGCTTCCTCGGTTCAAAAACCTTCGAATTCTCCGTTCCCGTGGTTTTGCGCGATTTGTTGCACAATGGCGCGACATGCCACGTTCCCTGATTATCGCCCTAACGCTTTCGCTTGTCCTGCACGGCGGCGTGCTGATGACGGGCGGGCTCCGCTTCGCGCCGCCGGCGGGCGAAGCGGCCCTGCGGGCGACGCTGCGCCCGCCGGTCGAGACGAGCCTTCCCGAGACGGCCGACGCCCTGCTCAAGAACACTCTCGACGACGAACCGGAGCGGCTGGAAAATCCTCCTCCCCCGCCCCCGGAAAAGCGCGGGACGCCCGTTACGCCGTCCGTCGCCGGGCGGCAGATGGACGCCGTCCGGCGGAAACTGTCGGAGTACGTCTTCTACCCCGAACAGGCGAAGAGGCTCGGCCTCGAAGGGACGGTCACGCTCTTCGTCGAACTGTCCGGCGACGGCCGCGTCGAGGATGTCCGCGTCGTCGAAAGTTCAGGCTACCCGCTTCTCGACCATGCGGCGGTCAAGGGATTCTACGCGCTCGGACGGCTGCCCGGAGAATCCGGCTATTGGGAATACCGCTTCCAGCTGGAATGATTTTCGCGCCGATGCGTCATTCATCGGAAACGAACTCCGCCCGAAAGAAGCGGAGGGGAGGAGGGCTTGGAGCGGCTTAGAGCAGATTAACAAATTGAAGGTCAAAACAAACCGTCATTGCGAGAGGCTCCAGCCCCGCGGCAATCCAGAGAGGCCGCATGGATTGCCGCGGCGCGTGGCGCGAGTAATGACGAATGCAAAATATTACGCGCATCCGTTTGTTAACGCGCTCTATTCGGCGTTTTCCCGAGTGGGTGGCCGCAAGGCCCCGCCACCCACCTTCTTCCGCAAGCTGTCATTCGCAGTACGCTGGCCGATCCGGAGTCAGCGGCGTCGTGGCGGCTGTGAGACCGTTGTTGCTGCTGTTAACGAGACAGCTGCCGCTCGGGTAGGCGCCTTTCAGTGGCAGCTTGCCGCGAAGCATCTCGCTCGCCCTGGTCTGTCCCAGCAACCAGTCGTAGCTGGAGGATATGACGTGAGCGTAGATCCATGTCGCGTTGTGACTGCCGTTGTTGAGGGCGTTCCAGTAAATACCCAGCTTGTTCTCCTTCGCCAAAAGAGTTTCCAGCAGAGCGTTTTGCTCCTCCTTCGGCGTCGCTATCGGATCCCAGTTGTCATAGGGAATCTCCGCGCCAAAATCTCTGTAGAGATTCTTGAGCACGTTCCAATAGCCCGTCGCCGTGCCGTCGCCGGTCATATTGGTGACCAGAATGTTGTCGTCGGAGACCGAGTAGTACCAGTTCTCCCAGTACGGGTTGGTGATGAGTTCCCCGTCGAAGGGATGGGTGTAATAGGGGTGTGCCTGGCCGCCCCTCCCGTAGGGTACTTCCTTGTTGTAGTTGCTGCCCCACTGTGAGCCGATGGACCAGATCCCGGCAAAGTAGTTGTCGCGCATCGACGCCATGTAGAGGACCTGCATCCCCCCCATGGATTGTCCGGAGCCGTATATGCGGTTCATGTCGATTGCGTACTTCGCCGTGAGATGGTCGAGCAATTTCAACGTGGCGGGCACGACCTCGGTACCGGTCAGATTATCGGCCACGGTGTTGCCGCTGCCGTCCTTCGGTATCTGAGGCAACACGACGATCAGGCCGCCGAGGCCCTGGTCCTTCGCCAATTGCTGCACCCTGTCGGAGGCGTAGTTCGCGGCCGCCTGCGCTTCGGTCAGCGCGAGCATCGGGTCGGCGCCGGTGGCGCCCGCGTCCTCGAAGTGGAGCGCCAGGGCGAATTTTTTGCCGGCCGCGACCTGTTCCTCATAATCGGCAGGCACGAACAGACTGTACATCAGGCTTACGTCATGATACTCACCGTCTGCCTCGCTGAAGCAGCCTTCCGCCTTGAAAGATCCCCCGCGGACTTGGGAGAGCACCGTCGCGTCCGGGACGTTGTACGTCAACGTGCGGTCGTTCTCGGAAATCGCTTCGTGCGTTTCTTCGTGCCGCGGCGTTGTGTTATCGGTGTAGATTGCATAGCCTTCCAGTCCCTTGAGGACGTATGAAGTATCGTCAAATACCTTCAGAAGCGTGACCGAGTGGTTGCTGCCCTGGGGGTTGATATCCCAGAAGTAGCCTTCTTCATAGTTTCCCTTGACTTCCTCGGTGGGCGCAGCGGAAATGTTGCCGGCATCGATGGCCTTCACCTGTTGGACGCCGCCGGCCACGCACGCGCGCCAGTCGGAGCTGATGGCCGACAACTGGTAAGCGGTGTCGAGCTCGATGATGACGTATTTGCCGCTGTCGTCACCCGAGCCGATCTCGGGAGTCTTGCTGACATAGACCTTCGTCGGCTTGCCGGCGGTTTCCTTGTCTCCAATGGCAAGTTCCGGGTAGGTGGTAAAGGGCTCATTGCCCTGCCCCCCGTTTCCGGTGCCGACGTCGAAAACCTTTGGCAGGTTCAGGTACATGAAGACCTCATAGGTGTCCAGGCCGACACTGCCGCTGGGCAGTTCCGCGTCATACTCGACGACGATCGCCTCAACCTTTGGCCCGTCAACATCCATGAACGCGAGGGTGGTGACGCGCGCTATCGAGGC
>JAITIQ010000019.1 GCA_031279425.1 Accumulibacter sp. | reverse complement strand
GGTGCGCTACAACAGCGTGCTCAAAGCCTTCTACCTACGCTTGCTCGACCAGGGCAAGGCCAAGAAGGTCGCCTTGGTCGCCTGTATGCACAAGCTCCTTTCCATCCTGAACGCGATCTGCAAATCGGTGCAGCCCTGGCAGGAGAATTTCGCTCATCCTTGACTTCCCCTTCTATCGCTCAAAAACCTTGCTTTTGAACACAGTTGCTGTCTTCTGGATCGTCACAGGCCCGCGCCCCCGCAATGACGGTGTAAATATATGACCAACATTAAATTAATCTGCTCAAGTAAACGCTGAACATACCGTCCTTCTGGCGAAGGAAAAATATCACTCATTGATTTTCCTGGATTCCCGCTTATCAAGAGAATGACGGATGCTGACTTGATCAGCGCTTCCTTGACTGGATTTACCTGTCTCCCGCCGCGTTCCAGCCCAGTTCGAAAGCCCTGGCGTTCAATTCGGCGAGCTCCGGTTTTCTGGCGCGGAAGCGGGCGACAACGCAGTCCTTCAGCGCCTCGGCGGGGAAAGGCAGGCGGCCGGAAATCGCGCCGAGCATGACGGTATTCACCAGCCGCGGGTCGCCCAGCTCGCGCGCGATCTCCCCGGCGTCGAAATCGCACGCCTCGAAGCCCCGCTCGCGCACGGCGGCGACGGGATCGCCGGGATAGTCGAACAGCCCCAGCGAGACGATGGGCGGCGCCAGGCGCAGCCGGTTGATCATCGCTACGCCGCCGGGCCTGCGCAGGTAATGGCTCCAGCGCATCGCCTCCGCGGCCTCGAAACCGACGAGGACGTCGGCCTCGCCGGGGGGGATTTCCGGCGACAGCACTTTTACGCCGAAACGCACGTGCGAAACGACCACACCGCCGCGCTGGCTCATGCCGGCAACTTCCGTTTTCTTGACTTCACAAGCCTGCGCCGCGGCTGTCTGCGCGAGGATTTCGGCAGCGGTCATCACGCCCTGCCCGCCGATGCCGACGACGAGGATGTTGGTGGTCCGGCTCATGTCATGGTCAGGAAAATTCCGTCTTTCGTCGTATCCGCCGCGCGGTTCGCAAACTCGCGCTCAATCCATTTTCCCATCCGGTCCGGACGGGTTCCATTTCAGGAATTCGAGATTCCAGACTTTTTCGGCGTGACTGCCGATCAGCCAGAACGACACAGCGATGATCAGGAAGAAAACCGCCTTGTGCGCGGCATCCCAGAAGAATTCGAAATACTTGGTGTAGAGATTGATGAACAGGAAGGTGATGCCGAAGGCGCGCGAAGTGTAATCGTCCTGCTTGAGACCGTAGACGATCGCCGCGACGGCCACCAGGGCGAACAGCAGGCCCCAGTGCAGGAGCTCGATCTGTCTGGCCCGGTACCAGCCGTGGATGTCGCCGTAATTACCGAAGATGGACAGGATCCACAGGGCGATGAAAAGATGAAGCAGACCCAGGACGTAGGTGGAGTGCCTGAATCCGGCGAGGCGGGGAAACTTGCCGAAGGCGCAGCTCGCGCCGGTGAGCGCGAGACCGAACAGAACGAAGCGCAAGGGATAGTTCATCCCAAGGTAATAAGCGCCCCAGCCGGAAACGTAGCCGGTTTCCGCGCCGAACCACGAACCCAGCGACAGGATGGAAAACACCCAGATGAGCCTAGACGAGAGCAGGAGCCCCAGGGTGCCATAGACGATCGTCGCCAGCAGGAACAATAAGGAAAAATGCCCGCTGCCGGTGTCGAGCGCCTTGCCCAGGAAAAAAATGGAACCGGCGCACAGCAATACGCCGAGGAAAAAGATGGCTTCGTTGCTGAACACCCGGTTCGGCTTCCTGCGCCGGCGCGAGATGCCGAAATAAAAGACACCCGCCGCGAAGAGCGCGAGCCCCAGGCTGCGTACGCCGTCCGGCACACCGAAAATCAGCGTCAACAGGGCCAGCAGGGTTTTATCGGCGAGAACGCTGGCGACGGCGATGAAAAGGCAGATAATGGCGATCCAGAAGGAATATTTCGCCAGCTTCTTCCAGTCGAACGGATGGATGGAAAAACTTTGCCGCAGGAGATCGACGGTTTCCGGCGGGATCGTTTGCTCATCGGCCCACTGATCGATGACTTGGTGCAGGAATTTTCCCTGAGCTTTGTTGAAGATCAATGGTGGCTCCTTGAAATGTCCATGATAGCACGGGTGTTGCGATGTCCGGGGCAGTTCCGGCGCCGGAGCGATCGCATGGGAAACCGGGAGCGAGCCGCCGAGTGTTGGAAGGATGCCGGCGCTCCCGGCTTCGGCAGGAGCGAGAGAAACCCTGAATGGAGCCGGTGCTTTCGGACGGGCTACGCGCCGCGCCAATTCATGCGATTGGACCAGCAGGCGCTTGTCTTGGCGCGACGAAGGAATACAATACCGCCCACTTTTCAACCCTTTTCCGAATATTCGCGATGTCCATCAAATCCGACAAGTGGATCCGCCGCATGGCGCAAGAACACGGCATGATCGAGCCGTTCGAGCCGGGAATGGTGCGCGAGGCCGGCGGCCACAGGGTCGTCTCCTACGGCACTTCGAGCTATGGTTATGACATTCGTTGCGCGGACGAATTCCGGGTATTCACCAACATCAATTCGACGATCGTCGATCCGAAGGCTTTCGACCCCCAATCCTTCGTCGAGGTATCGGGCAAGGGCCATTGCGTGATTCCGCCGAATTCCTTCGCGCTGGCGCGCACCGTCGAGTATTTCCGCATCCCGCGCAAGGTGCTGACCGTGTGCCTGGGCAAGAGCACTTACGCGCGCTGCGGGATCATCATCAACGTCACGCCGTTCGAACCCGAGTGGGAAGGCTACGTGACGCTCGAATTTTCCAACACCACGCCGCTGCCGGCGAAAATTTACGCGAACGAGGGCTGTGCCCAGGTGCTGTTCTTCGAATCCGACGAAATCTGCGAGATTTCCTACAAGGATCGCGGCGGCAAGTACCAGGGACAGGTCGGCGTGACGCTGCCCAAGATTTAGTCCGTGCGCATGGCGCGATCAAGGGGGCTCTCATGAGCAGCGTGAATACGGGGCGGCACGTGGGAAAGGTTTGAACAAGTGCTGAAGCGCGCCGGCTATTTCAGCACCGGCCTGCGCAAACTGGAATGCGCGAGAGCCGTGGCCCGGCATATGCGGCCAGAGCGCAACGGTTCACGCAGTTTCCAGGCGTTTCTGGAAGCGCTCGCCGCCGGTTCGGCGTAAACGCGCTTTTTCGTTGCCGGGCATTTTCCGATAGAGGCTTGTCATGCACTTCAACTTTCCCATCATCATCATCGACGAGGACTTCCGCTCGGAGAACGCCAGCGGGCTGGGCATCCGCGCGCTGGCTTCGGCCCTCGAAAACGAGGGGCTGGAAGTCCTGGGCGTCACCAGTTACGGCGACATGCGCTCGTTCGCCCAGCAGCAGTCGCGGGCGAGCGCCTTCATCCTGTCGATCGACGACGAGGAGTTGGCGCTGGAGCCCGGGGAAACGCTGGCCGATCTGCGCGCCTTCGTCGCCGAAATCCGCCACCGCAACCGCGACATTCCGATCTTCCTGCACGGCGAGACGCGTACCTCGCGCCACATCCCGAACGACGTGCTGCGCGAATTGCACGGCTTCATCCACATGTACGAGGACACGCCGGAATTCATCGCGCGCAACATCAAGCGCGAGGCCAAAGCCTATCTCGACTCGCTGCCGCCGCCTTTCTTCCGCGCGCTGACGCACTACGCCGCGGACGGCTCCTACTCCTGGCACTGCCCCGGCCACTCGGGCGGGGTGGCTTTCCTCAAGTCGCCGGTCGGCCAGATGTTCCACCAGTTCTTCGGCGAGAACATGCTGCGCGCCGACGTGTGCAACGCCGTCGAGGAACTCGGCCAACTGCTCGATCACACCGGGCCGGTGGCGGCTTCCGAGCGTAACGCGGCGCGCATCTTCAATTGCGACCACCTGTATTTCGTGACCAACGGCACGTCCACCTCGAACAAGATCGTCTGGCATTCCACCGTCGCGCCGGGCGACGTAGTGGTGGTCGACCGCAACTGCCACAAGTCGATACTTCATGCGATCATCATGACCGGCGCGGTACCGGTGTTTCTGATGCCGACGCGCAACAATTACGGCATCATCGGCCCGATCCCGAAATCGGAGTTTTCCTGGGAAAACATCCAGAAGAAGATCGCCGCCAACCCGTTCGCCACCGACAAAAACGCCAAGCCGCGCGTGCTGGCGATCACCCAGTCGACCTACGACGGCATTCTCTACAACGTCGAGGATATCAAGGCCGAGCTGGACGGGAAGATCGACACCCTGCATTTCGACGAGGCCTGGCTGCCGCACGCGGCCTTCCACGACTTCTACGGCGATTACCACGCCATCGGCGCCGATCGCCCGCGCTGCCGGCAATCGATGGTTTTCTCGACGCAATCGACGCACAAGCTCCTGGCCGGTCTGTCGCAGGCCTCTCAAATCCTGGTGCAGAACTCGGAAGAGCGGGAGCTCGACCGCGACGTGTTCAACGAAGCGTATTTGATGCACACCTCGACCTCGCCGCAGTATTCGATCATCGCCTCGTGCGACGTGGCGGCGGCGATGATGGAGGAGCCGTCGGGAACGGCGCTGGTCGAGGAATCGATCGCCGAGGCGCTCGATTTCCGCCGCGCCATGCGCAAGATCGCCGAGGAGTGGGGCGCCGACTGGTGGTTCAAGGTCTGGGGACCGGACGATCTGTCCGAGGAAGGCATCGAGGAACGCGGCACGTGGATGTTGAGACCTGGCGACCGCTGGCACGGCTTCTCGCAGCTCTCGGAAGGCTTCAACATGCTCGATCCGATCAAGGCCACGGTGATCACGCCGGGACTCGACGTCGACGGTGAATTCTCGGAGCGCGGCATGCCGGCGGGGATCGTCACCAAGTACCTGGCCGAGCACGGCGTCATCGTCGAGAAGTGCGGCCTGTATTCGTTCTTCATCATGTTTACCATCGGCATCACCAAGGGCCGCTGGAACACGATGGTCGCCGAACTGCAACAGTTCAAGGACGATTTCGACAAGAACCAGCCGCTGTGGAAAGTGTTGCCTGAATTCGTGCAGAAGCATGCGTTCTACGAACGCATCGGTCTCAAGGACCTGTGTCACCTGATCCACGGTGTCTACGCGGTCAACGACGTGGCGCGCCTGACCACGGAAATGTACCTCTCCGACATGGTGCCGGCGATGAAACCGGCCGACGCCTTCGCCAAAATGGCGCACCGCGAGATCGACCGCGTGCCGATCGATGAACTCGAAGGGCGCATCACCAGCACGCTGCTCACGCCGTATCCGCCGGGAATTCCGCTGCTGATCCCGGGCGAGCGCTTCAACGCGACGATCGTCCGCTACCTCCAGTTCGCCCGCCACTTCAACGAGCAGTTTCCGGGCTTCGACACCGACATCCACGGCCTCGTCAAGGAAGTCGACAACGGCAAGGCTCGCTACTACGTGGATTGCGTACGCTGATGGACGGCGAAGGCATGCGTCAAGGCGCGTCAAAAAGAATGGTCCGTTTCTGCGGCAACATGGCATCGCTTGTGGAATCCCGTTCGAGGAATCCCGTTCGGCGTCTACGACCTTGCCGGGAACGAAGGCTGGGTGAGCGTCGGCATAGATCACGATACCTCGCGGTTTGCGGTCGGCAATATCCGGAACTGGTGGCTTGAGATGGGCCGGCACGCCTACTACCCGTGCGCGCGCGAACTGGCGATCACGGCGGACAGCGGCGGCGGCAACGGAAGCAGGAGGCGGATGTGGAAAACCGGACTCCAGCGCTTCGCGGACGAGACGGATTCACGGATCCTCATCTTGCGCCATGCCCCGCTTCAGAACGTGGCGTCCTGCCAAGTCGATGCGGCGCAAACCATGAAAGATTGGCGGCATCCACAACCTGCCTGCCGGGAAAAGACCCGCGTCGGGAAAGGCCCAAGTCCAGGCTGAACCCGCTGAGGCGCCGTCCTTTCTCAGAAATTCCTTGCGTTGCGAATCGATTGTCGGCGCTATCGCATATCTTGCGCGTACAAATGAAATAAAGTTGCATTTGCATTTCTGTTGTGTTTGAATGCGACTTTGCATCCAAAGCGCGACGCCGCCATGCCGATCCACGCCTCTCCGTTGCCGACGTTCCGTCCGTCCTGCTCGACAGGGACGAACTGGCCGCTCGAATTTTTTACAAGGAAGATTACCCACGGACAAAACCGAGCCTTCGTCATGAACAGGATTGATGACAAAAGAGTATTTCGGCGGGTCGGAATTCAGGGTTTTGTCCTTGCGACAAGCGTGGAAAATGAAATTCAGGCCGGCTTATCAGGATGGCTTATTAGCATATCAATCATTGATATTTGACCCTGATGCCGACTCCAGGCTTAGGTTGGGCGCGTCTTCCAGGCATTCATGCTCCCATCCGGTGGAATCGAATCGATGAAGAACGGGCAAGCCTGTGACGCAACGGAAATGAGGTTCATGAATGGCTTATTAACATATACGTTATTGATATTTGACTTTGATGTTGACTCCAAGTTTAGATTTGAGCTGTTTTTCAGACGCCGGCATTCCTTCCGTTCTGCGCGGTGGTGCCGAATTGACGGATCGAATGGGCGGCGGATCGAATCTTTTTCATATAGCCATATAGGGAAGATTTTCATGAAAACCAGACGGCAAAACTTGCAGGTCCGGCACAGAGCAATCCACGCGCTCCTGGCCTCGGCGGGAATCATCTCTTCGGCATGGGCGCAAGCGCAGGAACCAGCGCCGGCCATTCTTGCTCCGGTCGAGGTCACCGGCGATCCTTATCTCAGCGAGGTCTCCGTCGCCGGCAAGGAGCCCGTGAAACCGCGCGAGATTCCGCAATCCGTTTCCGTCATCACCAAGGAGCAGATCGAGGATCAGGGGTTGGCGACCGTGACGGACGTGCTCAATCAGGCCACGGGCGTAAGCGTTCAGTCCGGTGATACGCAGACAGGCTCATTCCGTTCGCGGGGCTACAACATAGACGTGGCCATCGACGGCGTCCCCGCCTTTGAGGCGCTCAACGGCGTGCAGCAACTGGACGCGGCGGTCTATGAGCGGGTCGAGGTACTGCGCGGCGCCGCCGGTCTTTTCCAGGGATCGTCCTTTCAACCGGGCGGCGTGGTCAATCTGGTGCGCAAGCGCGGACAAAAGGAATTTGCCGCCTCCGCCAGCCTTTCCGCCGGTTCGTGGAATCATTACAACACCGTGGCAGACGCGGGCGGCCCGCTCAAGGCCGACGGTTCGTTGCGGGGGCGCGTGGTCGCCTCCGCCACCGACCGCGAATATTTCTACGACACCACGCGCACCAAAAAGTATCTGGGCTACGCCACGCTGGACTGGGACCTCACGCCCGCCACCACCTTGTCGTTCGCCCTCGCTTCGCAAAACGACGACACCAAGGCGCCCTTTCATGGCCTGCCCGCCTGGGCGACCAGCGCCGGGGAGAACGCCAACAAACAGATCGGCCTTTCCCGCAGTACCAATCTCAATACGGATTGGAGCCGCAGCGAATGGGATACCCAGGATCTGCTGCTGGAACTCGTCCATCGCTTCGACAACGGCTGGCGCGTCACCGCCAAGCTGAATCACCGCGAGCAGGATCTTCAGTACCGCTATGGCCGTCCGAACGGCGGCCTGACCGCCGCGGGCACGCTCAATTATTACCGCGAGGGAGGCGATTTCACATACGAATGGAACGGCTTCGACCTCTATGCCGCTGGCCCCTTCCGTCTGTTCGGGCGGGAGCACCGGGCCGTGCTGGGGTATAACCGGGATGAGTCGAGTTCAACCATCAAATATGCCACTCCCGCCTCCGTCCCCGGTATTTCCCTGGGCCACCAGGATCTCGTCCCGGACTTCGACGATCCATACTCCATGGGTTCGGAATATGAGGACCGCCAATCCGGATTCTATGGTCAATTGCGCTTTCGCCTGACCGATCCCCTGACCGTCATCGTCGGCGCGCGCGTCAGTGATTTTCTCGAACGTTCGCGCGAGGTGGCGCCTTCCCCGCGCACGGACTGGGTAGATGACTACGAGGAGCGCGGCGAGGTGACGCCTTATGCGGGGGTAATCTTCGACGCAAGCAGGCAGATTTCCCTGTACGCCAGCTACAGCGACATCTTCGCCCCCCAGAATTCCCAGAAATTCGGTGGCGGCATACTGGAGCCGCGCATCGGCAAGCAATACGAAATCGGCGCCAAGGGGGAATTTCTCGACGGCAGGCTCATCGCCTCGCTCGCGTACTACAACCTGCGCGACAAGAACCGGGCTGTCCTGGACCTCGACCATTCGGGGGGAGGCGTTTATTATTATCTCGCTGCCGGGGAAGTCGAAAGCAAGGGCTGGGAAGTCGAGGTGTCCGGTTCTCCCGCGCCCGGCTGGAACATCCAGACCGGCTATGCCCGCCAGGACACGAGGTATCTGAAGGATGCCGCGAATCCGGCCAACGAGGGCCTGCCGTTCAATCCCGTAAACCCCAAGCACACGTTCAAACTCTGGGGCACATACCGCTTCGGGGGCGGCGCGCTGGGCGGGCTGACCGCGGGCCTGGGCGTCAACCATTCCAGCAAGACCCACCAAGCCAACACCGCGGCGTCCGAGGCGCGCGCGGCAAAGGCCTATACGGTGGCGAACGCTTTCCTGTCCTATCGCATCGATAAAAACCTGTCGCTCTCGTTCAACGTGAACAACCTGTTCGACAAGACCTATTACATCCGCTCCGGCAATACCTCCGTATGGAACTTCTATGGCGAACCGCGCAGCTACGCGCTCACGCTCCGGGCAACGTACTGAGCAGGGGACAGATGACGGAAAGGTTCGTGGCTTCGCCGGATCGGAGAACGAAGGCTTCGCTCCCGCTGCTCCGTCATTGCGAAAGGCGGCCCGCGGCAATTCATGCGGCCTGCTGGATTGCTTCGCCGCGCTCGCAATGACGCAACAATCCCCCGTTCCGATGAATTCCCCTCACCCCCCGCAGGGGGGAGCGGGTGGCCGCAGGTGGGGAGAGGGGGGTTCAATCATGCGGAGCACAGCGACGCTGATTGTTTTGCGGCGAGGGACGTGGGCAGGCGTTTCCTTTTCCTCTTTTTTAGTCGGCGTCGCTTCGCTCCGCATGGAAGGACGCCCTCTCCCCGACCCTCCCCCGCCAAGCGGGGGAGGGAAATTCCTTGGAAAAGGACTCGTCGTTGCGAGGCGCGCAGCGCCGCGGCAATCCAGGCAAGGCCCGGCTGAATTGCCTCGCCGCGCTCGCAATGACGGGAAGGGAAGGCCTGCGATGACGAAAAGCTTGCGCGGCAAGGTTCGCGGCCCGGCGTTTGCCGGATGAGGCAAGAAAGATGTCCGCCGATCTCATGACGATGTCGATGCCGCTGAATCCGCCCGCCGCCGTCGCACCGCCGCTTGTCCGCTGGCTGGCTTCCGCTTGGCGCTTGCTCCTGCCCTACTGGATGTCGGAAGATCGCTGGCGGGCGCGGGGCTTGCTGGCGCTCATCATCGGCATCGACATATTCAACACCTATGTCGGGGTGCGTCTTTCCTACTGGCAGCGCGATTACTGGGACGCGTTGGCGGAACGCCATGTTGCCGCCTTCTGGGATTTGATGTGGGTTTATCCGGTCATCGTTACGTTCTGGTCGATATCCATCACCGCGCGCACCTGGTTCTTTCAGGCGCTGGAAATGCGCTGGCGCGTCTGGATGACGGATGTTTTCCTCCATCGCTGGCTGGACGAAAACGCCTATTACCGCATTGCCCGCACCGGTAGCGCCGACAACCCGGATCAACGCATCGGCGAGGATTTGCGCATGCTGGCCAGCGACAGCCTGCGCCTTTTCCTGGGCCTGCTCGCCAATCTGGCCGTGCTGGTCTCCTACGCGGCAATTGTCTGGAATCTCTCCGGCAGCCTCGCTTTCGCGCTGGGCGGCCTCTCGGTCGACATTCCCGGCTACATGCTGTGGGTGGTGGTGCTCTTCGCCTTGCTCGGCACCTGGCTCCTGGAAAGGATCGGTTATCCGCTGGTACGGGTGGATTATTACCAGCAGCGTTACGAAGCGCATTTCCGTTTTCTGATGGTGCGGGTGCGCGAAAACGCCGAACAGATCGCCTTTTATTCCGGAGGACGCGCGGAAACCGCGCGGCTCTCCGCCGCGTTCATGGCGATCCGGGAGAATTGGCGGCGCGTCATGGATTATACGAAACGCATCACCCTGTTCCATGAAGGCTATATCGAAATTGGCGTGTACCTGCCGCTCCTCATCGTCGGGCCGCGCTATTTCGCCGGGCTGATCACCCTGGGCGCGGTGCAGCAGCTCACCAGTTCCTTCAGCCGGGTGCGCATAGCGCTCTCCTGGTTCATTTTTGCCTACAAGGACCTGGCGCTCCTGCGCTCCGTCTCTCTGCGCCTGATCGAGTTCGAGGCGGCAACGAAGGAGAAGGAAGCGGATGGCATCACCGTCACACAAAATGCCCGTCCCGATTGCCTTTCCATCCGCGCGCTGAACCTATGCCTGCCCAATGGCGAGAGGCTCACGCGCATCGACGAGCTGACCTTCGATGCCGGCGAGCGCTGGGTCATCCGGGGGTATTCCGGCGTGGGCAAGAGCACGCTCTTACGTGCGCTGGCGGGACTCTGGCCGCATGGCGAAGGAGAAATCGCCCTGCCGGAGGGCAAAAAGATGTTCCTGCCCCAGCAAAGCTATTTGCCCATCGGTTCGCTCCGCGCCTGCCTGTGCTACCCCAGCGACGAGCACTGGTTCGGCGCGGACGTGTGCATCGAGGTGTTGCGGGCGGTCAGGCTGGAACACCTGATCGACGATCTCGACGAACCCGATCAGTGGGACAAGCGCCTCTCCCCCGGCGAACAACAGCGCCTGGCCTTTGCCCGCGTCCTCTTGCACAAGCCGGACTGGCTCTTCCTCGACGAAGCCACCGCCTCGCTCGACCCGGCCAACGAGGCCGCGCTGTATCGTCTGTTGCAAGATCGCCTGCCCGGAGCCAGCATCATCAGCGTCGCGCATCGGGAGAGCGTCACCGCTTTCCATGACAAGACGCTGGATTTGAGTGCGGCGGGCGCCGTGGAGTCCCGTTCATGAACCCGCGCCATGACGAGGTCCGCCCCCGGCGCATGTCGATCGGCGAACTGGCAGGAAGGACCGGAGTCTCGGCGGACAAGCTGCGTTACTATGAACGCGAAGGCTTGCTGCCGCGCCCGCCGCGGCGTTCCTCGGGATACCGTGAGTACGGCGAGGAGGCGGTCGGGCAGGTGCATTTCATCCTGCGCGCCAAAGATTTAGGATTCAGCCTGGAAGAGATCGCCGATCTCTTGAATTTTTCCGTCGACGCCGAATCCGGCGTGGCGGGCGTGAAAGAGCGCGCCAGCCGGCGTCTGGCGGAAATCGAGAAAGAGATCGCGCGCCTCGAAGGCATCCGCGCCCGGCTCGCCAGTCTGGTGGCGGCCTGTCCGGGCTGCGGACCGCTGGAAGGCTGCCCGATTCTTTCCGCGATCCGCGCCGAAGAGGACGCCGCGCCCTGCTGCGGCCACCCCGCCAAATGATTTTGCACGGGACGATATGATGAGGACGGAAGACAGAAGACGGAAGACCAGCACACGCCGCGCAGCGGCGCAAACTTTTCTGTCCTCGGCCTTCTGTCCTCGGTCCTCTGCCCGCGTCACGCTGAACCACTGGACGACACAATGACATCCACGATACTGGAAATCTCTCCCTGCACCCCCCTCCCCGAACGGCAGACCGTGGAATTCGCGCTTTCCGGCCTGGCCTGCGCCGCCTGCGCAGCGCGCGTCGAACGGCAGCTCAACAGGCTCCCTGGGGTCGAGGCGACGGTCAACTTCGCCGCCGAGTGCGCGCATGTGCGCTTCAACCCCGGCGCGACCGGCGTCGAGCAATTGATCGACACGGTCAAAAAAACCGGCTTTACCGCCACCGTGTCGACCTACGCCACGCGGGACGCGGAAAAGGCGCGGCAGGCGGCGACGAGAAAGGAGGAAACGCGCCGTTTCCTCGTCGCCGCCCTGCTGACCCTGCCGTTGATCGCGCAAATGCCTTTCATGCTCACTGGGGAAACGCATCACGACATTTTGCCGCGCTGGTTGCAGTTTCTTTTGGCCACCCCCGTGCAATTCTGGATCGGCTGGCGCTTTTACCGGGGCGGCTTCTCCGCCCTGCGCGGCGGCACCGGCAACATGGACGTGCTGGTCGCCCTGGGCACCAGCATGGCCTGGGGCTACAGCGCCGTGGTCACGCTGGCCGGGCTGCATCAGTATCATGTCTATTACGAAGCCTCGGCCAGCGTCATCACCCTCGTTCTCCTGGGCAAGCTCCTCGAATCCCGTGCCAAGGCCCGGACCGCCGCGGCCATCGAATCCCTGGCGCGCTTGCAGCCGCAGACGGCATTCGTCGAGCGGGCGGGCGAACTCGTCGAGACGCCGGTTGCGGAGCTCATCCCCGGCGACATTTTCGTCGTACGCGCGGGCGAAGCCGTGCCCGTCGACGGCGAGGTGCTCGGCGGCGACTCCCACATCAGCGAAGCCATGCTGACCGGCGAGGCCATGCCCGTCGCCAAGGAAGCCGGCGACAAGGTCTATGCCGCCACATTGAACGGCAACGGCCTCTTGCGCTGCCGCGCCACCGGCGTAGGCGCGCACACGCTCCTGGCCGGCATCATCCGCCTGGTCGGCGAGGCGCAAGGCTCCAAGGCCAACGTCCAGCGCCTCGCCGACCGCGTCGCCGCCGTCTTCGTGCCCGCCGTCGTCGGCATCGCCGCCTTGACCTTTTTCGCCTGGTGGATTTTCGCGGGCGATTTCACCGCCGCCCTGGTCAACGCCGTCGCCGTGCTGGTCATCGCCTGTCCCTGCGCGCTGGGCCTGGCGACGCCGACGGCCCTCATGGTCGGCACCGGACGGGGCGCGCGGCGCGGCATCCTGATCCGCAACGCGCAGGCGCTGGAACTCGCGGAAAGAATCGAGACGCTGGCCGTGGACAAGACCGGCACCCTGACCACGGGGACGCCCGCCGTCACCGGCGTCTTTTCCACCCGCGCCGGCACGAGCGAGGCGGACGTTCTCACCCTCGCCGCCCGGCTGGAACAGGCCTCCACGCATCCGCTCGCGGCCGCCATCCTGGCGGCCGCGCGTGCGCGCGATCTGGAAATTCCGCCGCTCGCGGGCGAGGCGCAGACCGTGCCCGGAGGCGGCGTGTACGGCACGCTGGATGGTGATGAAATCCATGTCGGTTCGCCCTCCTGGCTCGAAAGTCTGGCTTGCGCGCTTCCCGCCGTCCCGCCGCAACTGGCGGGACAAAGCCTGGTCGCGGTCGCCGCGCAACATGAAATCCTGGGCCTGATCGGCATCGCCGACCCCTTGCGGACGAGCTCGCGTCAGGCGGTTTCCCGCTTGACGAGCCTGGGCGTCGAAGTCGTCATGCTGACCGGCGACAATCCCGGCACCGCCGCGGCCATCGCCCGCGAAGCGGGCATTGTCCGCTTCGAGGCGGGCGTCCTGCCCGGCGGCAAGGCCGCGGCCATTGAAGCGCTGAAAGCTTCCGGCAAACGGGTGGGCATGGCGGGCGACGGCATCAACGACGCCCCGGCGCTCGCCGCCGCCGATGTCAGCTTCGCCATGGGCGCGGGTTCCGACATCGCCATGCAGGCGGCGGACATCACCCTGATGAGGAACGACCTTTCCGGCGTCGCCGAGGCCATCGCGCTCTCGCGCGCGACGCTCGCCAAGATCCGCCAGAACCTCTTCTGGGCCTTCCTCTACAACGTCCTCGGCATCCCCGCCGCCGCGCTCGGCTTCTTGAACCCGGTCGTGGCCGGTGCGGCGATGGCCTTGTCTTCGGTGTCGGTGGTGAGCAATTCGCTCCTCCTGCGACTCCCGAAAAACTGACCCGCTTCCCGGCGGGTTTTCTTGCAACT